>JALSTI010000123.1 GCA_026983795.1 Melioribacteraceae bacterium | reverse complement strand
TTTTTCCAAATTAGCGGTCATTTCCTTTTTACATTCTTCTTCGTTATCAAGATACTCTTGAACGCCATAAGCTCCGAAACCTCCCCAGTTTTTTGGGATAACAATGTGAGCGCCTTCGAATCCCTCGTCCATATCATTGGTAAATCGGATACTGCCTCCGCCTTTCTCCGCATTTTGTTTTGCTTTTTCAATTATATTTTTACTCAACGGAAATTCTTTAGGATGAGCAATTGTTAAATCAATACCGTAACGCGGAAACAACAACGCTTGAGTTTGGGGAACGGAAAGAGGTTTTGAGTGCGTATCAGCATAAGCCCAAGATACGGTTACTTTTAGTCCTTTTGTGTTTCTACCGAAGTATTCGAAAATTGTCATTAAATCTGCCATGCCTTGAAACGGATGATAAACATCGTCTTGAAGCGACATAACAGGTTTGCGCGAATGTTCGGCCATTTCGGCAAGATAATCCTTTCCTATTCCGTAGAAACAATTCCGTGAAGCAATTCCGTGTCCCATCCGTGAAAGAATAATAGCAGTATCTTTTGCCGTTTCGCCGTGGGATAGTTGAATTTTATCGGGTGTTAAATCGTGTGCATGCCCGCCGAGCTGTGTCATACCCGCTTCCATTGAGTTCCTTGTTCGTGTGGATTGCTCGAAAAAGAGCATGAACAAAGTCTTGTCACGCAAGTATCTTGTTGGTTCTTCCAGTGCGAATTTTTTCTTTAAATCGAATGACACTTCGAAAGCCGTATCAAGTTCTTGCTTTGTCCAATAATCAGTTGAAAGAAAATGTTTCCCTTTTAAGTTTGTATTCATAATATTTCTCCAAATTTAGATTAAGAAATAGGACGCTGATCATTTAAGATTCGTTATGATTTTCACTGATCTTATATTTGTTTGAAAATACTTTCCTTTTAAATTGAGGTTTTTCACCAAAATTTAAAAGCATTCCTACTTCAATATCAGTTGCCTTTAAATAATTTAATAATTGCGCTTCGTGTTCAGGACATAAATTTTTTTCAGCTTTCAATTCAAGAATTTCAACATCTTCAACTATAATGTCGGCATAATACTTTCCTACTTCTTTATTATCATAGTAAACGTTAATCGGAAATTGATTTTCGCATTTCAAACCAATCTTAGTAAGTTCAATCAACATACTTTTTTCATAAACTTTTTCTAAAAATCCATACCCGAGTTTATTATAAACACTAAAGTAAGCTTTTATAATTTTATCGGTGATATGACTGTATTTATAATTATCTTTTATCATTGAAAATCATAATTCATCATGAAAATCAGCGTCCTATTAAAAGTTTAGTACATAGTTTGCATAAAATGCCGATGCTTTTACGAGATGTTCAACCGGTACTTTCTCGTTAGGCGCATGAGCCATTACTTCATTACCGGGACCAAAACCGATAACCGGAATACCGAAGTACCCGTTGATTGTTACGCCATTAGTTGAAAACGTCCACTTATCCACCTTTGGATCCGCATCAAATAATTCTTTATATGACTTAACGCCTTTTTGAATAACCGGATGATCTTCCTCCAATTTCCAAGTGGGGAAATATTTCTCCATTCCATATTCCAAGCCGGTAAAAGAAGTTTCTTTATACTCCAATAGTTCAACTTTAGCATCCATGTCTTTAACAATTTCCCTAATTTGATTGAGCGCAAGTTCTTTATCTTCACCCCAAGTCAATCTCCTATCGAGATGAATCTTAGCGAAATCCGCAACGGCACATTGAGAAGGACTGCCGGAAACAAACTCCGATACCGTAACACTGCCTTTGCCAAGGAATTCATCGTAAGCAAGATTATCGTTTAACTTTTCAATTTCCAAACAAGCTTTGGATGCCATATAAATTGCATTCTTCCCGCGTTCAGGCGCGGATCCGTGAGCAGATAAACCGTAAAACGAGACCTCTATTTCCATACGTCCTCTGTGACCCCTATAAATATTGAGGTTTGTCGGTTCGGTAACAACAACAACATCCGGTTTTATTTTTTCCTCTTCAACCAAATATTTCCAGCATAACCCGTCACAATCTTCTTCCATAACCGTTCCGGTAACAAGCAGAGTAACATCTTCGGGCATTCCGATTTCCTTTAAAATCTTTCCGGCGGTTACAGCTGCAACCGGACCTCCTTCTTGATCAACGCTGCCTCTGCCAAGAACGTAACCGTCTTTTATTTCGCCGCTGAGCGGATCAAAATCCCATGCATCCAAATTGCCCATATCAACTGTGTCTATATGTCCGTCAATAGCAATCACTTTTTTACCGCTTCCGATTCTGCCTATTACGTTTCCGAGTCCGTCAATTCTCACTTCGTCAAATCCGGCTTCTTCCATTATTGTTTTTAATTCATTTACAACGCCTTCTTCCTGCATGCTTAAGGATTTAATTTTAACCAATCTCGATAAGTTTTCTGCAGTGTATTGCTCGTATTTTTTTGCGAGTTCCAATATTTGTTTTGTTCTGTCCATAAAATCACCTGAAGTTTAGTATGAAATATTTATTTAATTCTATAAAATAATTTGTCGCCTTGCTTATAAATCTCTTTATTAATTTTTTCTTCATTTATCCCGATAAGTTTTTTATCCTTCATTAAAAATTTACCTTGTTGTACCGTACTTTGAATTGCTCTTTCCAACATTCCGTAAATATAATGTCCCCAAAAGTTATCCTTGCTTAATGGAGTCGGCGGAACATAATCCCAAATAATAAAATCGGCTCTATTGTTGACTTGCAAATTTGGAAAATCGTCAAAATATTCTTGTATAAACATTAGCTGATCTAGAAACACCTTATGTATCATTTTAAAAGTTTCATTGAATGAAAAACCGAAGTGCCGGAGTAATAAAAAATAATTTTTCATAGTTCTGCCGGGATTTGCATGCATCCCGTCGGTGCCGAGCAAAATAGGAATTCCAGCCAGTACATTACGGTATTTTGGTAAACCGACGTTATTGTTTAAGTTTGAATCCACGTTATATGCAATAGCACTGCCGTATTCATCAATTAATTGATATTCTTGCTTTGTGAGAAAAATACCGTGAGCCAAAATTGATTTATTATTTAATAAGTTAAATTTAATTAAACGTTTTACCGGAAATTGCCCTGAAATTTGTTTGCTGACTTTCCTATCTACTAGATCCTCGCAAAGATGAATATGAATACCGAGATTGTAATCTTTTACTAATTTTTCGGCTCCGGCAAGAGTATCGTCAGCCAAGGTAAAAGATGCATGTAAACCAAGCATGCTTTTTATATCATCATCGGCAAAACTATTAATAAACGATTTGTTTTCGTGCAGTCCCAATTCAGCCAAATTGGTTCCGTTTCTATCGGTAGTTTCGAAGCACAGGACACCACGAAGCTTATGGGCTTTCAATATCTTGGCAATTGTTGTCAAACTTCCGCCGGCTGCATTTGGTGATGCATGATGATCGAATATATAAGTCACACCGTTTTTAATCGATTCTATAACTGCCATTTGTGCCGATGCTTCAACCATTTGCAAGTCTAATGCTTTGTCAACTTTCCACCAATAATTTTTAAGAATGTTGTGAAAGTTGTTCATCTCACCGGATATTCTTAAACCTTTAGCCAAGCGCGAATAAAAGTGATCGTGGAAGTTAACTTGAGGGATAGTTATAACTCTTCCTTTTGCATCGTAAATGTTTTTCTCTTTTTGTTTCTCTTTTTGTGTAAGGTATGTTTTGAATTTTTTGGTTTTAATTGAAAAGATTCTTCCGTTGCTGATATGCACATCGCCGAAAACGGGAACCACTTGACCGTTCTCGATTTTGCATATCCACGCATTAACTATTTTAAAATCATTCATGTATTACTCCTTGAAAATTCCACCGCAGAGTCACTAAGACGCAGAGAATTAAAAATTATTAACAAATCGTTTAAATCCATCTTTAAGTAAAGGAACATTGAAATTAATGAGAAAACCTAATCTTTTATTTGCAAGCTTTAAATAAGAAATAATTTGGGCAGCATACACTGGATGCATAATTTCAGAAGATTTGATTTCGATTATAATTTCATCTTCAACAAGGATATCAATGCGAAAATCTTTGTTTAATTCATATCCTTTATAAAATAGCGGTATGGAAACTTGATTCTCAGCCTTTATATTTCTTGTTTCGAATTCTTTCATCAAACTTATTTCATAAACAGATTCCAATAAACCGGGTCCCATTTTTTTATGAACGGTTATACTTGAATCCAAAATTTGATGTGATAAATAATTATAGCGTTCTTTGTTCATTATCTTTGTTTTCTTTGCGTCTTACCGTCTCTGCGGTTATTCTTTTATCTTTATAAATTTTCCATATCCTATATCTTCTTCCGGTTCAGCTTTATCATTCATTATAATATTCCCGCGAAGAATTGTCAGTTCAACCACACAATTAAATTCAACATTTTCAAACGGTGTATATTTCCCTTTGCTGTGCATTTTTCTTGCTTTTATCTTTTCCGTTTTCCAAAGATTTATTAATGCAAAATCCGCATCATAATCTTTTGCAATTTGTCCTTTGCCTTCCAATTTATAATACCCGGCAGCATTGGTCGAAAGCAAACGAACGGTTTGTTCCAAAGAAAGCTTTCCCTTAAGGAATCCTTCACTAAATAAAAACGGCACACGATGTTCAACGCCGGGAATGCCTCCGTAAACTTCCCAAAAATTATCGGACGTTTTCTCTTTACTTGGAATTGTTCCGGCGTGATCGGTCGTAACAAATCTAATACTTCCGTTTTTGAGTCCGCGCCACAAAGCGGTTTTATCTTTTTCAAATTTCACCGGCGGAGCGGTTTTGAGAAAGTTCCTAATTTTATCGTTTTCAAAATCATTTTGTGTAAAGAAAAGATATTGCGGACAAGTCTCGGTTGTAATTGGGACACCTTCATTCTGAGCTTTTCTGATTTTATCCAATGCAGCTTTGGAGCTTAAATGAACTATATGAACATTTGCTTTAGTTTTTTTTGCAATTTCAATCAACCTTGACACGGCTTTAGATTCCGCTCTTACGTTTCTTGCGCTGCAGTAAGCCTGCCAAGTATTTATATTTTTCGATTTAAAATAATTCCTTTTCTTCACAACTATATTTTTGTCTTCGGCATGTACAGCCACCGGTTTTCCTGTCTGCTTAATTATTCTCGCTGCTTTTTCAATTTGCTCGTAAGTTAAATCCGTAAAGTCTTTCATTCCGGAAATTGTATATACTTTAAATCCGGCAACTCCAGCACCGGCAAGATCAAAAATATTTTTTCTGAGCGAAGCGCTGTCTTTTAAAGCAGTTCCGGAAACTCCGCCCCAAAATGCAAAATCAATTAGGCTTCTATTTTTTACAACTTTAAGTTTTTCACGAAAATTTTTTAACGACGTAACGGCGGGAACGGAAGTGCACGGCATATCGATAATGGTTGTTACACCGCCGTATGCCGCAGCGGTAGAAGCATGTTCAAAGTCCTCTCTGAATTCGAATCCCGGAGTATCGAAATGTACATGCGGATCGATAGTACCCGGGATTACTAAATTAAAATTTCCATTAATAACTTTAGCGTTTTTAGGATAAATTACCTTTGAAATTTGAGATGTAACCTTCCTTCTTTTTTCTTTTGTGTTTACATCAGTCCAATTAAATTCGTCGGACCGGAAACGGACTTCTTTAATTTTATTTGAAAAATATATGTCTGCTAATTTTAATTTATTCCCGTTAGTATTAATCAATATGTTAGTCAGAATTTTCATTAATGTTTAGTAATCAAGTCCGACTTTTCGATTAAACTCTTCAATCAGTTTGTCCCAGACCGGGACTACAGAAAATCTTTCATCCCAGTAATTTTCGTCGTACCATTGGGCGTTTAGTTCCTCTACATTTTTACCTTGCTGTTCTACCCAAGTAAAATATTTTAAGTTATGAATTGCTTTTTTATCATAGTAGTTTAGTTCTTTGAAATAATCTATACTTTGATTTTTAACAACAGCATTCCAATCAACATTTGCCTGCTCCAAAGTATATTTTCCCCATGCTTCATTCATCTCTTTTAATCTTGAATTATACATTTCCCGGGAATCCGTAAAAATTGTAAAAATAATATCATTTTCTGTCATTTCGTAATACTTGGCTAATTTAATTGAGCTCAGCAAGTTACTTATTGAAGAAATTCCGAGATATGGGAGCTTGTTAACAATTTCTGCGTTAACTCCAAGGTTGTTTGTCAAGTAGTTTTGACCGCTTTCCTCGTTGAATAACCGCAGTATTCTCAACGGATCTTCGTCATTAATTGCAACAACGGCGTCTGTATTTTTCACATTATGTATCCACGGAACATGCTTATCGCCAATCCCTTCAATTCTATGTCCTCCGAAACCGTTCATTAATAAAGTTGGGCATTGTAATGCCTCGGAAGCAAGGACTTTAACTTTAGGATTAACCTTCCGCAAATAATCTCCCGCGGCAATAGTTCCTGCCGAACCTGTTGCGCTCACATAAGCGCTTAATCTTTGGTTTCCTTCTTTAATTTCACCGAATAATTTTTCGATAGTAAATCCGGTAATTTCATAATGCCAAACCGCATTTCCGAATTGATCGAATTGATTAAATATTAAATATTCATCACTTTTAGCTTCCAACTCGTGACATTTATCATAAATTTCTTTAACGTTACTTTCGCAGCCCGGTGTGGCAAATACTTCATCGGCGCGTTCCCGCAACCAGTCGAATCTTTCTTGACTCATTTCCTCCGGTAATATTGCAACCGAGTGGACGGATAACAGATTTGAATTAAACACACCGCCTCTGCAATAATTACCTGTGGATGGCCAAACAGCTTTATGATACTCGGGATTAAATCTTCCCGTTACCAAATAAGGAGCCAAACAACCGTAAGTAGCACCCACTTTATGTGCGCCCGTTGGAAAGAATTTTCCTACAAGCCCAATTATTCTTGCTTTAACGCCGGTTATTTCTTTTGGAATTTCTAAAAAGTTTATTCCGTTTATTCCACCTGTTTTAGGATCGTTACACCAGTTAATTCTAAAAAGATTTAGCGGGTGAGTCTCTTGTAAATCTATTGATTTCAATTTATCTTGTATCTCTTGTGGAATCGTCTCGGGGTGTTTAAGTTGATTAAAAGTTGGTAAAATTATTTTTTGACGATGTGCCCGTTTAATTGTATTTTCTAAAAATTGTTCGTTTTCAATTTCCCATGACCATGATCCCATATTTTCTCCGAAATTTGTAAGAGTGAAGTAAAATAATTTTTAATCTTCAAAAATAACTAATTCCTCTTACAATTAGAACGGTTGGTTATAAATCAAGAAACGCATAATCATCCTTTGTTAACTTAAATTTATTAAGGAACTTCTGTAGTAAGTAATCTCTTACAACAATAATTAGTTGTGTGGAATTCATTTTACCACTACGGCCAATAATTCCGGAAATTGCCGGTTCCAAGCCTCTCCCGTCCAATTCAAGTTTGCCGTATTCATCTATTATTAACCAAGCCGGGTTAAGTTTTGCTGCTTTTGTTAATTCGTTTTGAGCCCATTTTAAAACTTGCGCATCAAACCGGTAGTTACCGACCTCAATTATATTTTCTTCAGTTACTCCGCTATCCATTTCCAGCATTTTAATTTTATTATCCGATAAATTTTTTATATACCGTTTATTATTAATGACAGGTTGTAAAATACCCAAAACATCATTTTTGCCGGATGCCCACTCTGCCAGCTTGGTTGTTTTAAATGATTTAACCGGACCGGTAACTATTAAAATTTTATTCATTTACGGGAAGTTCTATTTTTATTAAAAAAACAAAAAGATAAACCAAAAACATTTTTATTTTTTTGAATCCGTTAAATTCCGATGCTCGTCTGGTACTATTTATAAATATTAATCGGATTAACGGAAATTGTTCAATAATTAATTCAACTTCTTTTCCGTATTGAGATTTTTTCTTTTTTACCAATTTCTTTAAAAGTTTTGTTGATAAAGGTAAAATAAATTTGTACCAAACAAATAAAATTATTAAAACTCTTAAAGCAACAAAAATTAAATTAGCCGGACTATTTTTTGATATTCCTGAAAACCAATATGGAAGAAATAAGACAACAATTATAAACGAATAAAAAACTATGCGTTTTGTACGATAAAACTTTGACTCCCTTTTCTTTGTTTGCGGCAAAACATTTTCCGTATAAATAAATTCTTTATCTTTTAAACTGTTGTAATTTAATTCAATCCATTCAGGTAGTTTACCTGCCAAATAACCGAACAGAATTCCACCCGCTATATGAACCAATATATAAATGGAAATTATGGTAACGCTGAAATTTAACGTCGATAAAAATCCCGCCGAATGGAAGACTTTAGTTATTATATAATCATAAAATAAATTGATTGAATCCCATAAAGTATATCCAAACAATATTGTATAAATAATTACTTTTTGAACGGATGAAAGGAATAGCGTAATTAAACCCAGAAACATTGCTGAAAATTTATACGGTAATTTGGAAGAAAAAAATAAATAGCCTAAAAAACCTTGTATAAAAACGGAAAAATAAGCCGTGACGGGGGTATGCGGACTTGCGACAAATTTTATTATAATTACAATTATAGTAGCTTGAAGAATATCTTTTTTAGATTCAGAATAATAAGCTAATAAACTAATGAAAATAACTGCCAGTCCACCAATAAAAAACCCTGTAATCGGAATTTTCAAAGCGTGTAAAATGCCGCCCATGGCAGCTTCGCTAAAAGCCCAGAGGGCAATTATTCTTTGGGAATCAAATTTCGGAATTTTTTATTCCTTTCTACGAATTCAATTTATTTATAGTTATGAAAAATCTAAAATAGAGATAATTTTAATAAAAATTTATCCCAAAAATTACCGGTTAATTAGTTTTTAATTTTTAAATTTCTTCCGGTGATTATGATTTTAATCAATTTTTATTATTATATTTTAATTATATTCTTCGTTGTTTGGGCAAATTTATAAAATTATTACTTTCTATTTCGATAAAAACATAAGTTTTTCAGATGGGCAAAATAATATCAATAGTAATTCCGAAAGGCGGCGTAGGTAAAACAACCACGGCTGTAAACCTGGCTTATGCTTTCGCTCAGAATAAAAAACGTACTTTGTTAATTGACGTGGATCCTTCCGGGCAATGCGCCGATGCAATGGGTCTTACTGATAAAATTAACGGTGATATTTTAGATGTTTTTAGTTTTCAAAAATCTTTTAAGAGCGTTATTCTTAAAACCGGCAATCCTAATCTCGATTTTGTTCCGATGAAGCCTTTGACGTTTGAAAATGAAAAGCGATTACTTAATTTATCCTCCAGGGAATTGTTATTGAAAGAAATATTGGGAGACGAAATTTACTCTTACAATTATATTTTAATTGACACACCGCCATCGCTTACGGGAACCACCACAAATGTTTTGATCGCTTCCGATTCTGTTTTAATTCCGGTTAAAGCCGCCAAATTTTCGTTAAACGAAGTTAGCAGAATTATGAAACACATTACATTTATTAAAGAAAAATTTAATCCGAAGCTGGAGATAGAAGGGATTTTAATAACGATGCATGAATTCAATACAAAGGTTGCGTTTAAAGTAAAAAAAGAGCTGATGCTAAAGTATCCTAATTATATGTTTAAAACTTCAATTCCCAAAAATGTAGCAGTTGCCGATTCTACATTTTCTCAAAAACCTATTCTTTTAATTGATCCCCGCGCCAAATCGTCGCTTGCCTATATAAAATTAGCCGAAGAAATAATCGATAACGAAAATTTTACGGCATCCAAAGCAATTTAGTTTTTTCTTCTTAATTAATTTTTTGGTGATTTAATGCCGCTTCAAGGTTGGAGTAGATTTTAAATATTCTGTCTAATTTATTTATAATTAAAATCGAAGCTTGCTTTTTGTTGGGTACAACCAAAACCAAATTTTTATTAGCAGAATCAAATTTATTATAGATTTTTACAATTGTACCGATAAAAGTGGAATCTATAAACTCGCAGTTCCCGAAATCGATAATTATTTTGGTGGTTCCGGCAATGTTGTTATTGAAAAAGGACTTAAAATTTTGCGCTTCGTTAATTGTTGCGCGCGGTGTATTTATTTTCACAACTGTCTGGTTTGTTTCTTTTCTGTAATTTACGGAAAACCAATCCTTTGGCTTCATTTTTAAAGGACTGTTGCTTAAATAATTTTTTCTTTCATATAAATCGGTGTTCATTTATCCCTCCGTAAATTAAACTGATATAGCTTAATTCTTATTTTCGTTTTCTCATTATGGTACCAATCTATAGAACGGATCGTATATTTTTGTGATTAGCATCATGTTAGTCAAGCAGTAAAGTATTTATTGAATAATTAAATTTTAATTCAGGGCTTCAAATTACGGATTTATAGATAGGTTTCAGCTCATTGTGATTTTCCAAAACGGCAAAAAGCAACTTTTTTGAATAAATCACGGATTTTAACGGCTGTTTCACCGGGATATACGGTTTATTCAAGTAATTAAAAACTCTGGTTAAAAGCGGGTTTATCTAATATTTTTACCGGACCGTTTTTAGCGAATATTTTTTGTTCAAACAGTTATTATTCCAATATACCCGGTTTTCCCGTTTTCAATTTCTTTTATAAATTGAGCGGTTTCTGAAATGAATTCTTTCACCGGTTCAAGAAGGAATTTTGGATATTTATTCTTACCGGAATTGAACCTAATCAGATTATTATTTTTCAAGTAATTTAAGAATTCGCATGTTTCTTTCCGGAAACGGTATTATGTTTTAATATAAGTTTAATACATTATTCCGAAACTGATGGAAAAGTAAAAACTGGAGATGTTTTTTACAAATGAATTAAAAAAGTTCTCGACTCCATTATCGAATAAATGAATTACATAATAGCGGAAATTAATTCCGACTAAATTACGTTTGCTCAATCCGAAATTTCCGCCAATACCGATATATCCGCCAACGGCAAATTTTGCGTGCGCTTTTCCGAAAGATTTAAAATATTCTAACGAAGCCGGTGTTGTTACTACCATAGACGGACCTACGCCAAAATTGACGAAAGGTCTTAAATTATCCGTTAAACTTTCATAAAACAAACGGTATTGCAGACCAAAATTTAACGGAATGAGAAAAACCCTGTTCTTTTTACCGAATGTGGGTAAAGGCCGTCCGAAAAAATCAAATCTTTCAATTTCCCTGTCGTCTTTCGATTCTGAGAAAGATAAATCGACAGACCCGTTTAATTTATCGTTAAATTGATACCTGTAAAATGTGCCGAGTCCAAATCCGCCTTCTCCGAATAATAAATCAACTCCCCAAGTATTATCCGGGAATTTAATATGCGGTTTTTCCGGGGCAAGTTCACCGATTCTTTGTCCGAATATTGTAAACAGCGGCAACAAAAATATAATTAAAAATAATTTCTTCATTTTTCAAATCCTTTGTGAACTTTTGATATAAAGATGTAATATTTCTTATTTAAAGTCAATGTTTATAAATTTCCACTATCGTTTTTACCGGTTAATCTATTCCGTTCATTTACTTTGATGCCGGTTTTGCAAAAATTTTATAATTAAAAGAATAAGGAAAATATGGGAAAAAATTTAGAGCTTAAAATAAAAATAAATTCAGATAACGGAATTAAAAAAAAGTTAAAAGGTTTATGCAAATTTGTTGGTGTTTTAAATCAGAAAGATGTTTACTACAAAATTGACGCAGGACTGTTAAAATTAAGAATTCAGAACGGAGAGTATTTTCTAATAAAATATTTGAGGGACGAAACTTCCCAAAAAAGGTGGAGTAATTACGAAATTTTAGAAATTTCAAGCAATAATGCCGAATCTTTTTTAAGTAGTATTTTTGAGGTTGAAACAATTGTAGAGAAAGAACGAAAGTTGTATATGTATAATAACACTCGAATTCATATTGATACCGTAAAAAACTTGGGACTGTTCATTGAACTGGAGACCGTAATTGAAAAGATAACGGAAGAAGAAGGTGAAAAGGAATTTTCGGAAGTAGTTGAATTTCTTAATTTGGATTTGGACAAACAATTAAAAACTTCTTATAGAAATTTATTGTTAAATAATCAATATAATTAACCCAAGTCCCTGAAAAGAACTTGGGTTAAATTAAATTATTCTATTAATTCTTATTCTTTGAAGCGATCAAATTCAGCGCGCTTCCAGCTTTAAACCATTCAATTTGATTTTCGTTCATTGTATGATTCAAAATAGCTTCGTCGGTTGTGCCGTCTTTGTGTTTCATTATCATTTTTAACTGCGAGCCGGGTTTAAGGTCTTTTACTCCTAAAATATCAATCTTATCATCTTCTTGCACTTTATCATAGTCGGCAGGATCGGCAAAAGTTAATGGCAAAATACCTTGTTTTTTCAAATTGGTTTCGTGAATTCTTGCAAAACTTCTTACCACTACGGCTTTGGCTCCGGTAAATCTCGGTTCCATTGCCGCATGTTCTCTGCTTGAACCCTCGCCGTAATTTTCATCGCCAACAACAATCCAGCTAACTCCGTGTTTTTTATATTCCTTTGCTACTTTAGGAGTTGATTCATATTCTCCGGTCAATTGATTTTTAACTTCGCCAGCTTTACCGGTAAAAGCGTTTACAGCTCCTAAAAACAAATTATCCGAAATATTTTCAAGATGCCCGCGGTATTTAAGCCAAGGACCCGCCATCGAAATATGATCGGTTGTACATTTACCTTTAGCTTTTAGTAATAAAGTGAGGTCTTTAAAGTCATTACCGTCCCATGCCGGAAATCTGTCTAATAGTTGAAGACGTTTACTGTTAGGATCTACTTTAATTTCAACTGCGCTTCCGTCTTCGGCCGGGGGAATAAATCCGCTGGCTCCTTCCTCGAATCCTTTCTCCGGCAGTTCATCGCCGTACGGAGAATCTAATTTTACTTTTTCGCCTTTCTCGTTTACTAATTCGTCTGTTTCCGGATTGAATGTTAGATCTCCTGCAATTGCTAATGCGGTTACTAATTCCGGACTTGCAACAAACGCCAAAGTTTCGGGATTCCCGTCGTTTCGTTTTGCAAAGTTTCTATTGAACGACGTAACAATAGTATTGCGTTCGCCGTACTCAATATCCATTCTTTTCCACATTCCAATACAAGGACCGCAAGCATTAGCCAAAACCAATCCGCCAAAATCGGTAAGGGATTTTAATTGCCCGTCGCGTTCAATTGTTAATCTTACCCGTTCGGAACCGGGAGTTATATCGAATTGGGTTTTTGCTTTAAGTCCTTTTTCCATTGCTTGTTTCGCAACGTTTGCAGCTTTATCAATATCTTCGTAGCTGGAGTTTGTACAACTTCCAATTAAAGCAGCGCTGATTTTTTCGGGAAAATTATTTTCTTTTACGGCTTCTTTCATTTTCGAAATAGGCCAAGCTCTATCCGGTGAGAAGGGACCGTTTAAGTGAGGTTCCAATTCGCTTAAATTAATTTCGATTACTTGATCGAAATATTTTTCCGGATTATTATAAACATCTTCGTCCGCTCTTAATTCGGATATGTGGGAGTCTGCAATATCGGCCAAATCTTCACGACCTGTTTTACGTAAGTAAGCGCCCATTTTTTCACCGTAAGGGAAAATGGAAGTAGTAGCACCTATTTCGGCGCCCATATTACAAATTGTGCCTTTACCGGTGCAAGAAATTGAATCTGCTCCTTCGCCGAAATATTCTACAATTGCTCCGGTACCTCCTTTTACCGTAAGAATACCTGCAAGTTTAAGAATAACGTCTTTAGGTGCCGTCCAACCCGAAAGTTTACCTGTTAAATGAACGCCGATTAATTTAGGCCATTTTAGTTCCCATGGCATACCGGCCATTACATCAACAGCATCGGCACCGCCTACGCCTATAGCAATCATTCCCAATCCGCCTGCATTTGGCGTATGAGAATCCGTACCGATCATCATTCCGCCGGGGAATGCATAATTTTCCAAAACCACTTGGTGAATTATTCCGGCGCCGGGTTTCCAGAATCCGATTCCGTATTTTTTAGATACGCTTTCAAGAAAATCGTAGACCTCTTGATTTTCATCAATTGCGCGTTTTAAATCCTGTTCAGCTCCTACTTGAGCTTGTATCAGGTGATCGCAATGAACGGTTGTAGGAACGGCTGTTGTTTTTCTGCCTGCGTGCATAAATTGCAGTAAAGCCATTTGCGCCGTGGCATCTTGCATAGCAACTCTATCGGGCGCTAATTCCACATAATCTTTACCCCTGTCAAAAGCTCGATTAGGGTTTTCCCATAAATGTGCGTATAAAATTTTCTCAGCGTATGTTAAAGGTCTGCCAACTACCTTGCGGGCGTTGTCTTGTTTTTCTCTTAGATTTGCGT
>JALSTI010000122.1 GCA_026983795.1 Melioribacteraceae bacterium | reverse complement strand
AACTTTACATACAAACGATGCTCCCAGTGCAGTGGCCCGTTTATATAAAATGGGAATTGAACCTTTCTTAATTGCATACGCTATAAATATAATTGTTGCTCAAAGACTTATCAGAAAACTGTGCGATCATTGTAAACGAAGAGTAACCGAATTTGATAAAGAAGAAATGGAAGCAGCAGGATTGGATATTGAAGAATGGAAAAATTACGAAGTTTACGAAGCAGTAGGATGCGAAAAATGTCACAACACAGGCTACAAAGGTCGTTTGGCAATTCACGAAGCACTTTATTTTACTAAAGAAATACGTCAGATTGTTGTTGGAGCCGGATCTGATGTTGATGAGGAAAAAATTCGTGACCAAGCCCGGAAAGACGGCACGCTTAGTTTGCGCGATAATGGTATGGAAAAAGTTAAGTTAGGACTCACATCGATAAAAGAAGTTTTATCAGCGACTACCGAAGATTAATTTTTTTTATTATATTTAATTAAATTTATTAATAAATTATTCGATAATAGTTTACCATTTTCTCATTTGATAAAAAAAGTGAATGCTGAAAAACGCTAAAGCCGTCCTTGCGCAATTAGTAAAACAAATACCCCCCAGCATATTGGGTCCGGAAAGAGTTAATTTTATAGTGGATCATATAGAAGAGCTGTCTTTTGAAGATAGGTCCGCTCTTATTAAAATGATGAACTTTATGCTTGAAACTATGATCGAAAGGGAAGCCTCCGATATTGAAATAGGCGGTTATGGCGCTGCTGGCTATGTTTGGTTTAGAATTCACGGTAAAAAAGAAAGAGTAAAAGATTTACCGCAGCTTTCAATTGATGAAGCCTCAGCCTTAATAATTTCTTTACTTAATGTTAATCAGAGAAGACATTTACTGGTTAGTAGAAATATTGACTTTAGTTACACATTCAGATACACAGCAGAAAATGTGGATGTAAGGTTTAGAGCAGATGCATACTTCGATTTGGACGGTTTAACGCTGAACATGCGCGCAATTTCCAGCAAATTGCGTACAATTGAATCTTATCAATTTCATCCGCATGCATTGCAAACAATGAGTCATGCTCATATAAAATTCGGCTTAACTTTAATTACCGGTATCACCGGTTCCGGTAAATCTACAACTTTAGATGCAATAATTGATTATCATAATAAATTCGATCCCGCGCACATTGTAATAATTGCCTCGCCTATTGAATATGTGCATAAATCGAATGTATCAATAATAAAACATAGGGAAGTGGGCAGGGATGTCTTATCGTTTCAGGAAGGCGTTGTACAAGCATTAAGGCAGGACCCGGATATTATTGTAATTGGTGAAATGAGGGACCCCGATACAATTATGGCTGCTTTGGAAGTAACGGATACCGGTCATAAAGTATTTTCCACATTGCATACATCTTCGGCGGTTGAATCGATTGATAGAATTATAGCGGAAGTTAACCCAAGTGAACAAGAAAGAGTTAGATTAAGATTAGCCGATGTTTTAGTATCGGTTATTTCACAAAAACTTGTTCCCGGCTTAGACGGCAGATTGGTATTGGCTAAGGAAGTTTTGGTTGTAACCCCAAGTGTTAGGGCTGCAATTAAAAACAACAACACAAGTGAAATTTATATGATGATTAACCAAGGCGGAAATTTAGGAATGATTACTATGGAACAAGATTTAATTAGACTATATTTACAAAGAAAAATTTCAAAAGAAAACGTTGTAGCGTTTGCAAATAATAAAACAAGAATACGCCAATTATTAAAAGCGGTGTAATAAATGAAACCAATTATATGCGTGTCTTGCGAAGGTAGCGAAACAAAAATTGTAGTACTTTCAAAAGACAAAGAAGGAATAAAAGTTCAAAAAGCATTTGCAGCCGGTTTGTCTAAAGCCGTTGCAAGTTCTCCTACTGAAAGCACTGATGCAGGAGAATTTAACATCGACGAATTATCCGAGGACCTTTCGTTTGAAAATTTGGGTGGCGGGTTAGACGAATCTACCGGCGAAGTTGATAGTAGCGATATCAGTTACATAGCTTCTTCGCTTAAGGGTATTGATTTGGCAAAAGGTGAATTTATACCTATTTTGACCGAACCTACCGTTAATTACCATTTTTATGAAGGACACATAGAAAAAGACCGTAATAAAACACTCGATTTAATAGTAAAAGACATTAATAATTCAAGAAATATTACGGTAAGAAAAGATTATATTGATTATATAACTCTAAGCGATAAATCGGCTTTTGCGGTATTTATTCAAGGTGAAAACTCTTGTGTAAACCTTGTAGATTCTTTGGCTGCATATAATAACCGCAGATATTATAAAATTCCCGCAATTAAAAATGCCGAAGCTTCATTAGCCCATTACGTTACTAAAACTAACAAATTTTTCCCCGAAGATTTTACTTTAATCCTTTATACCGGAAAGGATTACAGCAAATTGATTTTTCTGGAAGGAAATAATCTTAAACATATAGGTACAACTTTGGATGTGGGAACCCAAAATTTACATACCTATGATGTTTATTTTTCCAAAATTTTGTTGGAAATGGAAAATGGAAATATTCCGCGACTGAATAATGTAATACTCTGCGGCGAAGATAATTCCGAAAACCTGATTCTCTCTTTTTACGGAACTTTTCCCGAAGCTAATGTAATTGAACTGAAGTTTGAAAATATTGACCTTTTGGATTTGGATAAAAATACTAAAGAGAATATTTCATCTTTTGCAATTCCGTTAGCTACAGGCTTAGAATTTTTTGAGGAAAAAGAAAAGAAGTACCGCGGAATAAATATACTTCCTAAAAATATACAAGAAAACCAAAAAATATTACAATTCGGTTGGCATAGTTATTTAATGCTTATATTACTTTTTGCAGCGGCGCTTTTCTTTACGGTAAAAATTTTGAGTAATGTACAAAAAATTTCACAGCAAGATAAAGAAATAGCACATTACAACAAAGTTATAGAGAGCAACCGTGTAATAAGTGATGAAATAATAAAATACTCTAATAAAATCAGTAGCTTCGACCAAACTCAAGCCCTGTTAGATTCTGCTGCGGCAGGTACGGAAGTTTGGAGCAAAATGTTGGTTAAAGTATCGGACTTTATGGAAAGAAGGAGGAACTTCTGGATTACAAAAATGGAAACTACATCTAAAGACGAAATAAAATTAGACGGTTATACGCTTTCGCGAAGCGTTATTACCAAATTTGCCGATTATAATAATTCATCGCTGCTTAACAGTGTTAATTATGATCAGCTAAGGGACCAAGATGCTTATGCGTATTCATTGGTATTTAAATTGAACAAAGAGGCGGAAAAACCTAATGAACCGTAAACTTAAAAATACGTTAGCTCTTTTAGCAGTTTTTATTCTTATTTTAATTGCCGGCGGCGTTTATACCTTTGTTGTACAAAAAGGGAAAATTGATGATAGGGATAAAAAAATAAAAACTTTGAAAGCAAAAGCCGAAGATCCCGAAACGCTTAAACGACAGCTGGAAAATGTTAAAAAAAGAGCCGCTGAATTAGATTCTGTTCTTGCATTACGAAAATTCAATATTCCTAAAAGCTTGACTCAAACAAGATTTTACGATTTTGTTAATAATGTTACCAGAAATTATTCGCAATACTCTCACGTAAATATGGAATACGTAAATTATTTCAAAACCGATAACTTCCAGTATTACGAATATAAAATAACGGGCAAAGCTACTTTTAACGATTTGTATAAACTGATTTATGCTATTGAACAGAGTAAAGAATTAAAGAAAATCAAATCGGTAAAAATGAATAATTTTGTTGAAGTTGATGAAGAAAGCATACCGCATTACCTGGTTTCTTTTACAATTCTAACGGATGTTTATTTTTCTGATAACGACCGGTTTGCTACTTCTAAAATTAAAGAAAATAGATTGAAAGCCAATCCTATTTACGATATTTTTTATCCGCTGATTAGAAATGAAATTCCACCGAACACGGAACATTTACTGGACGTACAAGCTGCGGAATTATTAGCACTAATTCCCGACGGCGCATATATTGCGGATGCCGACGGAAATACATATCTGCTTTGGGAAGGCGATCAAGTTTATTTGGGATATTTAACAAAGATAGATTACGACAAAAACGAAGTGCATTTTATCCTGAATAAAGGCGGTATTATCGAAAAAGTAACGTTAACACTCGATAATACAAATGATAATAAAGATAATAAAGAACAAAAACCTAAGAGTGATAAAAAATGAAACATTTTAAAATCTTTCTCGTCTTTGTAATCTTAACATCACAATTGTATGCTCAAAAACAATTGAAAGAAGAGTTAAGGGGTTATGTTAATCCGGAAGAAATTGTTTCTATTTCGGAAAACACACCTTTCGATAAAGCTGTTGAGATTCTTAGTAAAGTGAGCGAAAAACTCACAGGCAAAAAAATAGTTTCTACAGCCGGAGTAACTGCTCCAATAGGAATTAAAATTGAGAAAATGCCGTTTATGAAAGCCTTACTAACAATTGTTCAATACAATAATTTGGAATACGAGGAGAAGGAAAATGTAATTGTTGTTAAGAAAAAATTTAACAAGGCAAAAGGTTTAACGGCGGATGTTTATGCTCCGGTTGATTCGCGCGAAGTTAATATTTCCGCCATATTTTTTGAGGCAAATGTTACAAATATGCGAGAAAGAGGAATAAATTGGGAAGCAATATTTTCGAAAAACGGATTTTCCGTTGGGTCGGGACTTATTACTTTCAGTCAACAAAAAGAAACTTCCGGGAACAATCAAAACGTTCAAAAAACACCGGAATGGACTACCAATGCCAAAGGCGATTTTAATGTAGGCGATTTTACAGGAAATGCTACCGGAATTTTTAAATTTTTCGAATCAAATAACCTTGGCGAAATAATTGCAAAACCTAATATTACGGTACGAGACGGAATGAAAGGCAGAATTCAAATAGGTTCCGATATATCCATTAAACAAAGAGATTTTGCTGGCAATGTTATTGATGTTTTTGTATCAACTGGTACGATTATTGAAGTAACTCCGCATATATATACCGAAGACGGTATTGATTATGTTCTTTTGAAAATTAAGGTCGAACGTAGTAGCGCTAATCCCGATGTTGTAAGCACCGAAATTAGAAAAACTACCGCTCAATCCGAAATTATGATGCTCAATGGCGAAGAAGCTGTTATTGGCGGTTTGTTTATTAATGAGGAAACTAAAATTAGAAGAGGAATTCCTATATTAAAAGATTTGCCGTGGTGGGTGTTGGGAATTAGATATTTAACCGGTTACGATGAAAAAACAGTTAATAAAAAAGAGGTTATTATTCTAATAAAAACTGATATTCTTCCTACTCTAAAGGAAAGATTAACGCGTGAAAAAGAAAATTTAATACAAAAGAAAATTCTTAACGATCATAAAGATTTGCAAAAATTTCAAATAAAGGCTTTTGACGAATTAAAGGATAATAAATAATGGAATCTATATTAATTGTTGACGATGATATAAATCTGTGCACAATTCTTTCTGAAGAATTGAAAGAAATTGGTTATCAAACACATTTTGTTACCAATGCAGATAAAACCTTTCAGTACTTAGACGAAGGAAATAGAGTTGATTTAATTCTTTTGGATTTGGTAATGCCGGATAAAGACGGGTTTTATGTTTTGAAAAAGTTGAAAGAAGACAATTACAATGTTAAAGTTATTGTTTTAACGGCATACGCCGATGTTAAAAGCGCTATTGAAGCTGCCAAATTGGGAGCAGCCGATTTTATAAATAAACCCTATGATCTGGACGAATTGATCATAGCAATGAGAAAAGTTTTACAAAAAGAAGAATATGAAAATTAATGTTAGAATTCTACTTATTATATTCGCAGCTGTTGTTTTAATTTCTGTACCTTCTACCTTAATATATTATAACTCCACCAAAAAGTTAATTAAAAACCAATATTCTAAAGAATTAGTAAACTCCGCAAACGATTTTATTTTTGCCTTTCAAAAATCGATTCAAAAATTGGATGAAAACTTTATTAACCTTTCTTCTGAATTAAATTCCGGTAACAATAACACATTTGAATTAAACGGTCTGGACTTTGTCATTGCCGTAAATCCCGATTCTAAAATCAAACATAATTTAATTTTCTTGAAAAAGGATTTAGGACTAAAAGGCAATTATGAAACAATAGATGATTTTATTGAAAAAAATCCTAATATTGTATTAAAATATAAAACTCTTGGTAACCGTACGTTCTTTTTCGGGAAGGTAATTACATCGCAATACTTAAATGATTTGGCGGAAAGAATACGTTCCGATATTGCGCTAATAAACAATGGAGTCCCGGTAGAATTTTCTAACTCCAGAGAGAATAAAAATTATTTGCTTAGCATCATTAATGCCGAAAAAAAATTAAGAGGTCAGGATAATTTTTCAATTGTTAACGAAGAACTTGAACCTTCCGATTTTTTAGCTACCCATTATATACCTAAAAATTTAATTTCCGAAAAGCAAAACTTAGACTTTTTAATATTTACAAAATCCCGTGAAATGTCCCAATTCAGATCAACAATGAGTATGTTTGTTGTGGTTATTGTAGTGGCGGGAATTTTCCTTTCTATTATACTGGTCTTGCTGTTTACGGCAAAGTTCCGTAAACAAATATCTTTGCTGGATGATGCGGTATCTAAAATTGGCAGCGGGGATTTAAACCATAAAGTAAAAATCATAACAAAAGATGAAATTGGTCGGTTGGGTGAAACTTTCAATGTGATGGTAGATAAACTAAAACAAAAAGAGAAAACCGAAAAAGAGTATTCTGAATTTCTAACTCTTATTAATCAAAATCCTGGTTTGGAAGAAATATCGGAAGCGGTTCTTAAAAAAATTACTTCCACAACCGGAATGAACTTCGGAGCTTTATATCTATATGAAGAAGATAGGTTTGAATTACTCTATTCTTATGGTTTTAGTAATGATCAATTTTCAACGCCTAAAAATATTGAACTGTATAAAGTTGCTATTAAAGAAAAACATAAAGTGGAATTTCATTTTGATGACAATTTTCCCGTAATTAAAACCGGTTTAACGGAAATACAAATAAGACATATTATTATTATGCCGGTCTTATATAACAATGAGGTTATAGCAATATTGGAATTAGCTTCGCAAGAACAACCTGCAAGTAATGTGAATGAATATCTTCAGAGTATTAAAGATCAATTGTCAATAGGATTGATAAATTCCAAAGCCTTAAAACAATTAAATAATCTTGTTGAGGAACTGAAACAGTTAAATGAAGCTTATCAAAAGCAGAACAAGAAAGTAACTAAACAGAATATAGAATTGAAAAAACTGCATAGTGAGCTTAAAGAAAAAGCGAATGAACTGCAAATACAAACAAAAAAAGCGCTCGAATCGGCAAAAGTTAAATCGCAGTTTTTGGCAAGCATGTCTCACGAATTAAAAACTCCTCAAAATTCGATAATAGGATTAACGGAATTAGTATTAAGAGATAAAAACGTAACCGAAAAAACAAAGGAGCGTTTAACCGTAGTTTTAAGAAATAGTAAAAAACTGTTGGAATTAATAAACAACATACTCGAATTTTCAAAATTGGAATCCGGAAACGTTGAATTGCGGAATCAAAGATTTACATTAAAGCATTTACTCGAAGAGGTTAAAACGCTTATTGAGCCGCTATTGTTCGATAAACCCATTGCGTTTAATATAAATTTCCAAAAGGAAAGCGATTATTGGTTGTATACCGACAGAAGCAAGTTGGAGCAGATTTTTTATAATTTGATTGGGAATGCTATAAAATTTACAAAAGAAGGATTCATTAAAATAAACGTGGATATTGTTAATTCAGGTACTTTAATTTTAGAAGTTATAGATTCCGGAATTGGTATAGATGAAAAAGACCGTGAAAGAATCTTTGATGAATTCCGCCAAGGAGATGAAGGTATTTCAAGGCAATACAACGGCACGGGTTTGGGACTTGCCATTTGTAAACGGTATATAGAAATGTTGAACGGGAAAATAGAATTGGATAGCGCTATTGGAAAAGGTTCCAAGTTTATTGTTACTTTACCGCAAATTGTTGAAAAGCAAATTGAAGATTATAATTTAAATGCCGCGGAAACAAAAGTGCGTGAGGTTAAAAATAAATCGGTCTTATTGTTATCCAATAATGATGTAACCACTAAGTTAATAGGCGATTATTTAAAAGCCCACGATGTTTTTTACGAAACATTAAACGATTATGTGAATTTGTCTAATATATTGAAAGAAATGAAAGTAGACCTTTTAATTTTAGATTTCAATTATTCCAATTATAATATTTGGAATTTATTGGATAAAATTAATTCGATTTCACATAATTCGCTGCCGGTAACACTTACAAATATCCGTCAAAACGTTTCCGAAGCGTTCGGGGTAAATCTTGAATCTGTATTTTTTAATCCTTCGTCATTGAGTTATGTACTTAATGGTTTCGAGTTGAACAGCGGTAATAATTTACAGGTAAATAAAATTCTATTAGCCGGGGATAACCGTATTGTTAATCTGATTGATTCCGCTTCCACAGACGAAAAAGAATTTTTATATGCAAATGATTCTAAATCGGTTATTTCACAAATCAAAAACGGGCAGCCTGAACTGGTGGTAATTGATATTTTGTCAAAGGACTTGAATCCTTTTCTACTTGCATTCAGGATTAATAAAGAATACGAAAACCTCCCGGTTATTTTTGTATCAACCCGGGAATTGACCGGTGAATTGAGCAACCGGTTAAGTAATAATTTTATTGAAGCTTCTAAAGTTTATAAACTTCATCCCTTGGATGTGCTTAAAATTGTTAGGGATGAATTAAATCTTTATACAGAAACGGAAAGATATAAACCTGTTTTTCCGCATGAAATTAAAGAAAATATTTCCTATAAAGTAAAGCCGCAAAAGTCCGATAGTTCAACTAAAAGAAGAATACTTGTAGTTGACGATAACAACGACGCACTTTTTACTGTTGGAGAAATTGTTCAAAGTTTAGGTTATAATGTTCTATTTGCTAAAAACGGTTACGAATGTTTGGATGTATTGGAAAATCAATTGCCCGATCTGATTTTGCTTGATATTATGATGCCTAAAATGGACGGATTCGAGACAATTAAAAAAATAAGACAAGAGTTAAATCTTACCGAATTGCCGGTTTTTGCATTAACGGCTTACGCAATGCTTTCGGATAAGGAAATTTTACATAAAAACGGTTTTAACGATTTAATTACAAAACCGGTAGATACCGAAATTTTAAAATATAAACTGAAAAATTTTTTCCATAAAGCGGATATAAATGAAAAGAAAAATATTAATTATTGATGACCAGCCGGATAACGTTTTTATTCTTCAAGACAGATTACACCACGAAGGATTTGAGGTTATAACCGCCTACGACGGTCAAACGGGTATAGACAAAGCAATAAACGAACAACCCGATCTTATCTTACTTGATATAATGATGCCGGGTATATCGGGATTTGAAGTTTGCGAAGTTCTGAACAAGAATAAAAAAACAAAAAAAATTCCTATTATAATGGTAACTGCTTTAACAGGCTCGGAAGATATTAAAAAGGGTCTGGAACTTGGCGCTTACGATTATATTAAAAAACCGTTTAACCGTGTAGAACTGATTGCCAGAGTAAATTCCGCGCTCCGGTTTAACGAAACGCAAAATCTTTTACTTGAATTGGAAAAAATTAATACATTCTCTGCTACGGTTTTAACCGCAAATCATAAAATAAAACAACCGCTAACGTTAATTAACTTATCCATTGCCGCTATTAGAAGGGAACTTACAAAAAACGAAGTTTCGAAAGAGGCAATTAATAAACGGATTGAATTTTTAGAAGTTGCCGCAAAGGAAATAATAGAAGTTCTTGAAAAACTTTCGGCAATTAAAAAACCGCGCTTTACCGATTATGTTAATAATTTAAAAATGATTGATTTGAAAATTGGTGAGCAAAAAGAACTAAACGATTAATTTTTCCGCAAGTGCCAGTATGCTTTCGAAGTTATAAGGTTTTCTGATTAAAGCGGCAACTTTTGTTTTATCTATTTCTTCAACGTCTTCGTTAACCGAACCCGTTGCCAAAATTATGGGAAAATCGAATCCTAACTTTTTTATCTCAAGAATACAATCTATCCCGTTTATCTTTGGCATTTTTCTGTCTATTATTAATAAATCAATTTCGGTGCCTTTTTCTAATTCGGACAGTACGGCTTTTCCGTCGGTAACCGGTATAACGTTGAACTTGTACGATAAAAAAAGATCGGACAGCAATTTTAATAATGCTTCCTCATCTTCGGCAATTAGTATTGTTTTACTTTTAGCAAAATCCTCTGTAAAACTAATTTGGTCTGCCAGGGGCAAATAAATTGTAAACTCTGTCCCTTCGTTGAGTTTACTTCTTACTTCTATTGCTCCGTTATGTTTGGTAATAATTTTCTTTACATTAAAAAGACCAATACCGGAAGTATAGGTTTTGTTTTTTGTTGAAAATTCTTTGCTGAAAATTTTCTCCAGATTCTTCCCGTCAATTCCGCTTCCCGTATCTTTAATTGATATTTGTAAATAATTACCGTTTTTCAATCCGTTAATATTTTTATCATCTTCAAACAATATTTTGCTTGCTTTAATTATAATATTGCCTTCATTTTTTATAGATTCTTTAGCATTATAAAGAATGTTTAACAAAGCGGAATAAATTTCGTTATAATTTCCGTAAACTTCATAATGCGAACCGGTTAAGCTTAAAGATAATTTAATATTTCCGGGTAAAGTGATTTTATACGATTGATACAGATCGTTTAGCAGTTTATTAGCGTTAATTTTATTTTTATATATATTTTTATCCGTATCATTATTTAATAAAATATTTACATGCTCTATAGCCATATTCGAGTGGTTAGTAATGCTGCTCAACAAATACTCCACTTCGCTGTTGCTTTCCAACTTTTCCTTTAATATATCAATACTGTTAATAACAGTATTCAAATTGTTATTCAAATCGTGGGCAACTTCCTTTATTTTACTTTTATTGTTTTCTTTTATTGATAAAATATAAATTTCATCTAAATCCCCGGGTTTTACAGGCGTAAATAAAAGTTCATAATTTTGATAATTTAGTATTTTGTTTTCCGTCCCGTCATCGTCTTGTAATTCCGGATTTGAAAGGAATTGTTTTATACCGGCCTCAATATTATATCTTCCGGGTAAGCGGACAAAAAATTTATTAGACCAGATAATTTCCGAGTTGAAAATTATAGCAAACGGAAAAGGAAGCCGTTCTAAAATATTTTTAATAAGCTCTATGTTTAAAGATAACGATTTTTCTTTCTCTGTCATTTTAGCGGAGTTTATATTTTTTAATTTTCAAATATAAAGTTTTTTGACTTATTCCGAGAGCGCGGGCAGTATTTTCCCTGTTCCATTCGAATACCCTTAAAGCTTTTTTGATGTACAAACGTTCCAATTTATCCAAAGGCAAAATAGACTCCGGATCTTCGGTATCGTATTCTTGTAATAAATTTTCATTTACGGATAAATTTAAATCTTTTGGAAGTATAACATCTCCCTCGGAAAATATTACGGCTCTTTCAATAATATGTTCAAGTTCTCTAACGTTTCCCGGAAAATCATAATTAAGTAATTCAAGCTGGGCTTCTTTGGATAACTTTTTAGGAGCGTGAACCGACGAGTTTTTTTGAAGTAAATAGTTTGCCAGTAGAATTACATCGTCGCCCCTTTCCCTAAGAGGCGGAATGGTTAGAGTGATAACATTTAACCGGAAAAGCAAATCTTTTCTGAAATTCCTATTGTCGGCTTCTTCCATTAAATTTCTGTTAGTTGCACCAATTACGCGCACATTAGATTTTAGCGTTGTTACGCCGCCAATTCTTCTGTATTCTCCATTTTCTAAAAATCTTAATAATTTAGGTTGTAATGAAAGACTAAGTTCACCGATTTCGTCCAAAAACAATGTTCCGCCGTCCGCAATTTCAACTAAACCCGGTTTAGAAGATTTTGCGTCTGTAAAAGCGCCTTTTTCATATCCGAATAATTCGCTTTCCATTAACTGATCCGGTAAAGAAGCGCAATTAACTGCTACAAAAGGTTTATTTGCTCTTGGCGAATTTTGATGAATATATTCGGCAAATAACTCTTTACCGGTTCCGGTTTCCCCTTCAAGAAGCATATTGGAATCGGATACAGCCGCCCGCTCAGCTAAATTCAAAATATTTAGAATGCTTTTACTCTCGCCAATTATTCTTCCTTGGCGGCTCTGGTTTACTTTTTTATTCAGGATTGTATTATCGACCAATAAACTGCGGTATTCCAATGCTTTTTCAATAGTAAAGAGTAATTCCTGAAAGTCGTACGGTTTGGTAATAAAGTCGAATGCGCCTAATTTTATTATATCTATTGCTGTTCTTAACTCGGATTTTGCGGTTAGAACAATTACCTGAAGATGCGGTTTATGCTCTTTTGTAAATTTAAGAACTTCTTCTCCCGAAACTTCTTTCATTTCGAGGTCCAAAAGAAGAATATCGTAATTTTTATTATTCAGTTTTTCAATTGCGTATTTTCCGTCGTATACAATATCTGCATCAAAACCTTCGCTTATCAACTCTTCTTTAAGCAAATAACATAGGGTTTCGTCATCGTCGGCAATTAGTATATTAGTATCTCTTTTCATTTCAGCAAAATTATTTAATTGAATAATCCGGTAGACAAATATAAAATAATTTAACTTGAAGTGGTTAACAAAAGTTAAAAGTTGTATTATAGATTTATTATCGAAAAAAAATATAGATGATTCAGTTGTTGAATAAATAGAAAAAAAAATTGTATTATTAAGATGTAAATATTAAATTTGAATTCGCAATTTTTGGGCGCGTAGCTCAGTGGTAGAGCATCTGCCTTTTAAGCAGAGGGTCGGTGGTTCGAGCCCACCCGCGCTCACAAAGTCCCGGTTAAACGACCGGGATTTTTATTTCCCCCCGAAGAGTTTTACATTGTGTTTACTTCTTGCAATGCCGGACAGCATGAAAAGTTATTTTGATGAAACAGCAAATTTAATCGATTGGTTAGGAAACAATAATGAGAACAAGGCGATAACGATTTGGCTATAAAGCGTTGGATGTTTTATGCATCAACTTTTCTCCCGGTAATTCCATATCCTTAGTTTATATTCATTTGCTTTGGGTTAATCTCTTATTGCTCAATGACTTATAGCTGTTGTTAGCAGTTGGTAATTTTTTAGTCAACATATTTTTGTTTGAAAAAGAAATCTTTCTCTTTCAAAATTATTATAATTGAAAAAACAATCAATAAAATTGTTTGTATAACTTTACTATCCGGATGAGTTGCAAATATTTCATTGAAATATCCTGCCGTAATGTGAAATATTATCGGAACAATTATATTTCTATGGGATTTATAATAAAGCCAATTCATTATAATTACAAACGGGAAAATACTAATCAGAAAATTTACACTGTGTATCCAACCTGTTTCCACTAAATTACTTTGATAATAATGATTAATAGTTGAAAGTGGAATGTGCCAAACTCCCCAATAAAATGCAAAAATAATAGATGTTTTAAATAAATTAAATTTATTTCGCAAAACATCTGTTCCGTAAGTGTGCCACCCTAATTCTTCAAGAATCGGTGCCATAACAAGCAAAAACCATACTGGAAAAACGCCTGATGTAAAAGTGTAATGAGCTGTTATGACAAATTGTTGCGGACTATATCCGAATAATAATGAAATTGCTTGTGCCAACAAAATACTTATCAACATTAAAAAAAATGTAAGAAACAGATAAATCGGCTTTACTTTATTAAAATTTAAAAGTCGTTCTTTTAAGTCTTGTTTTAAATTTGAATCCCTGTTAATTAACCAAAAGGCAATAATCATAGGTGCAATTAAACCTATAAATCCCAAAACAGATTCTAATTTCATATCGGGCTGTTCTTGATGGCTTATATATCCAGCAATAATCCAAAATGACCAGGGAATTATAGTAGATAAACTGTAAAAAAAAATTGGATGTTTATAATTATTTATTTCCATAGTTCTTGATATTCTTTATTCGTTTTTTCTTTATATGACCGCTAACATCCCGATATACATTTTGCGTAAAGGTTATACGTATAAATCATTATTTTGTTAAAAACTTAATAAAATTCATTGCGGTTTTCAAACGCGAATGAGTTTTGAACATATTGAGGAAGGAAAGATACAGGCTTTAAGATTAGTACAATAACCGTTATTACTTGTATACTTTGCTGCGCTTTGTTATCGGTTTCTATCCGGTTATGTCATTTTTTAATTTTATAATATCGTTAAGTTTTTGTATTTCTTTTTTAACACTATTTCTTATTACAATAAATAGGATTATTGC
>JALSTI010000121.1 GCA_026983795.1 Melioribacteraceae bacterium | reverse complement strand
CTTTCTGAATTCTGACTTCGTTTGTTCTTCATTCGTTTGTTCTTTTTTAATTTTGAATTCTGAATTTTTACTTGTTTTGTTTCTTCATTCTAACTCCTAACTCCTAACTTCTAACTCCTAACTTCTGAATTCTAATTTACAACTCCTATATTTTTCATCCGTTTGTTCTTACTCCGCCGTTCCATCACTTCCCAATTATTTTTCCCGTTAATCCGTACTCTTCTTGCTATATGCGTTCATTGTTTTACGTTAATCTTTCACTTTAAATTTTATCTAAAATATATTATTTTTATAGCATAAATAATATATTTTTGTCTTTTGTTCTTTTTTTAGATTATAGACCGTCAACTTTGCTCTTTTCATAATCAGAGAATACTTTTCCTATTAAACGGGAGAATTTGAAATGTTAGAAATCAGAGGTCATGCAAGAGGCGGACAAGGCATGGTAACAGCCTTCGAAATTCTTGCAAAAATTTTCAGTAAACTTGATACTTTCCACGTACAATCCTTTCCTGCTTTCGGTGTTGAACGAACCGGAGCTCCCATTCAAGCTTTTCTTCGTGTAGCCAAAACGGATATATTAAATAGAAGCAATGTATATAATCCGGATTTAGTTGTAATATTCGACGAATCCCTTCTCGATCAAATTCCCGTATTTGACGGACTAAACGAAAACGGGTCGGTTTTAATAAATACCGAAAGGGATGTTTCATATTTAAGGGATAAATGCAAAAGTATTTTTACTATTCCGGCTACAAAAATTTCATTGGAGAAAGGATTAGGCAGTAAATCACTACCAATAGTAAATGCCGCAATGATGGGCGCAATGATGAAATTGTTTGATGCCGATATCAATATTGCTAAACAAATAATTGCGGAAAATGTGCCGTCCAAACCGGAAGCTAATGCCGAAGCGGCGTTAATAGCTTACAATAGTGTTGTGGGAATCGAAAATAAAAATCAATACTTATTCGATTCGCTTCATCAAACTTCCGATAGAAAAATTAAAATTCCCGTTGAACTTATTGAAACCGTTAAAAAAAGGATATCGGATGAAGAATTTCCCGAAGTACCATATTGGACCAAACCGATGTCGATTAATAAAACCGGTAATTGGAGAGTATTAACTCCCACTTACGTTACTAAAAACGCTCCTTGTTCAAGTAACTGCCCGGCGGGAACCGATGTAAGAGGATTTGTAAAACTTGCAGGAGAAAAGAAATTTGACGAAGGTTTGGAATTAATTTATGAACATAATCCCTTCCCTTCAACATGCGGCAGGGTTTGTCCGCATTTCTGCGAGCAAAATTGTAACAGAAACGAACTGGATTCCGGTTTGAACATTGGAGCAATTGAAAGGTTTTTAGGCGATAGAATTGACAAACACCTTAATAATGTTGATGTTCCCGCTATAAAATATGATAAAAAAATTGCTGTTATCGGTTCGGGTCCGGCAGGACTAACCGCAGCATTACGATTAAGAGAAAAAGGATACGACACAACTGTATTCGAAGCATTACCTTATGCCGGCGGAATGATGCGAACCGGCATTCCGGAGTTTAGACTTCCGGATAACGTTCTCGATAAAGAAATAGAAAGAATAGAGAAAAAAGGTGTAAAGATAATTCTTAACAAAAAAATTGATATTAAGGAAATTGAAGACGAATTTTCTGCGGCTGTAGTTGCCGTAGGTTCGCATGTCGGTGCTAAAATGAATATCCCTAACGAGAATTTGGTTTTGGAAGGGATTAAATTTCTTTACGAATTTAAATTGAATAAAAATTCTCAAGGCGTTAAAAAAGGCGATAAAGTAGCCGTTATAGGCGGTGGGAATACAGCTATTGATGTGGCGAGAACCGTATTAAGGTTGGGCGGAATTCCTACTATTTATTACAGAAGAACCCACAAGGAAATGCCCGCAATTGCTCACGAAGTTGAAGAAGCATTAAGCGAAGGAGTTAAAATCGAATTTCTTACCGCACCGGTTGCATTAACTGAACTTTCAGGGGAACGTTTGCAAGTAACACTTACTAAAATGGAATTGGGAGAACCGGATGAAAGCGGCAGAAGAAGACCTATACCGGTGAATAATTCAGATTACACGATTATTGTCGATAAAGTAGTAACCGCAATCGGACAGAAATTTGACGACTTCGTGTTCGGCGGAAAAGATGTAAAGCCCAGACAGGGTAAAATTAATTTAGACGCAAAAATTCCGGTATTTTCTGCCGGTGATATGGCTTGGGGAGGAACTGTTGTGGAAGCTATCGGTAGCGGGAATATGGCGGCGGAAGAGGTGCATGCTTATTTCCAAAATCTTCCTTTCAGTCATGAGAAAACTAAAAGTAACGTTGTGTTACCCGCAGATATTAATTTTGCATACTTTATGCCGACGCCGAAACATGAAAATCATGTGATTCATGATACCGACTTTTATAATAATTTTGAAGAGGTAGTGAAAGGATTAACCGAAGATGAAATTGTTGAAGAAACCCACAGGTGTTTACATTGCGGCGAATGTTTCAGCTGTGGTAATTGCTATAATTATTGTCCGGACGCCGCAGTACATGTGGATGAAGAAGGTAGATTGAGAATAGATTACGATTATTGTAAGGGTTGCGGTATTTGTGTTCAAGAATGCCCCTGTTCAGCAATTAATTTTAATTTCCAAGAGGTGGAAAATGAGTAATGCAGATATTTTAAATAACGTAGAAACTAATACTCCAGTTGAAAAAAATACCGAAGACAAAAAATTCCAAAGGCATACACAAAGAATAATGAAGGGCAATTTTGCCGCCGCCGAAGCCGCAAAATTGTGCAGGGTAAATTTTATTCCCGCTTATCCTATTACACCGCAAACAACAATTGTGGAAGAACTGTCAAATAAAGTGGCTAAAAAGGAATTGGACGCAACATACGTAAATATGGATAGTGAACATTCCGTTTTTGCCGCCGCAATGGGAGCTTCAATTGCGGGTGACAGAGTATTTACCGCCACGAGCGGACAAGGATTGTTTTATGCGCACGAGGTGCTGCACGCAATTGCGCACTTCCGCTTGCCGATTGTTATTTGTAATGTTGGCAGACCTTCAATTCCGTGGAATATTTGGTCAGATCAAACCGATTCTTTAGCCCAGAGAGATACCGGTTGGGTTCAA
>JALSTI010000120.1 GCA_026983795.1 Melioribacteraceae bacterium | reverse complement strand
ATTTCCACTAAAGAGCAGTTCTTCCAAATTTCCCTTGCCTTTTTTCTCTGTAACGTGTTTAATTTGATTATGAACACCTTCATCATAAGTCGGTTTAAATAATTGACGGAAAACGCCGAAAGGAGTAGGAAGATCCGGATCGTCTGTTAAGTGAGACAAAATAAATCCGCGCACCAACCCGTCGTCATTTTCATCGTGAATAATTACATCGTCAATTGTATGCTCACCGTCGTTTAAATCTATTACAACCGGATGAAGCCCTTTAAGCATAATACCTTTATCTTTATTTTTACCAAACAACATCGGTTCGCCGTGTTTAAGGTAAATAACATGATCGTCTTTTGTTTCTTTGTCGGTTAATAATTTATACGCACCGTCGTTAAAGATATTGCAATTCTGATAAATTTCAATATAAGCAGTACCTTTATGATCTGCGGCTCTCAAAATCATCTCCTGAAGATGTTTCGGATCTCTGTCTATTGATCTTGCTACAAAAGTGGCGTTTGCGCCAAGCGCCATAGACGTTGCATTGAAAGGATAGTCAACGCTGCCGTATGGAGTTGATTTGGTTATTTTTCCTTGCTCAGAAGTAGGTGAATATTGTCCTTTTGTAAGAGCGTAAATTCTATTATTAAACATTAATATTTTAATATCAATATTTCTACGGCAGGCATGAATAAAATGATTCCCACCGATGCTAAGCAAATCCCCGTCGCCGCTTGCTACCCAAACAGAAAGCTCGGGATTGGCTAATTTCACACCGGTTGCAATTGCCGGAGCTCTACCGTGAATTGTATGAAAGCCGTAAGTATTCATATAATAAGGAAAACGGCTTGAACAACCGATACCCGATACCCAGACTATTTTTTCCTTTTTAATACCGGGGATTTTAGGAAAAGACCTTTGAACCTGAGCAAGTATAGAATAATCGCCGCAACCCGGGCACCATCTTACATCTTGATCGGATGCAAAATCTTTCGGTGTATATTTTATTTCTTCTGTTTCTATCTTATTGCTCATTATTTCCTCCTAATAATTCAATTATTTTTTCTTCTATTTCAGCAGATCTGAAAGGCAACCCGCGTACAAGATTAAATTGAATTACCGGAATAAGGAATTCACTTTTAATCATTTTCGAAAGTTGACCCATATTTATTTCCGGCATAAGTATTTTACCGAACTTACTTAAAACTTCGCCGGTATTTTTAGGGAACGGGTTCAGATATTTCAAGTGAGCATGAGATACTTTGTAACCTTTTTCCCTTGCTCTTTCCACCCCTTCGCGAATAGCTCCGAAAGTACTGCCCCAACCCAGAACAAGCAACTCGCCTTCTTCTTCGCCAAAAACTTCAAGGTCGGGAATAACTTTTTGCATATTTTGAATTTTCTGAGCTCTAATGGTTACCATTTCATGATGATTTTGAGGATCGTAACTCACATTTCCGGTAATATTTTGTTTTTCCAAACCGCCGATTCTATGTTCCATACCAGGAGTACCGGGAATTACCCACGGTCGAACTAAATTTTCATCCCTTTCATACGGATGGAAATTTTCCGGATCTGTTTTGAAACTCACATCAATTTTAGGAATTTCATCCACATGAGGAATTTTCCAAGGTTCGGAACCGTTAGCCAAATAGCCGTCGGTCATTAATATTACCGGCGTCATAAATTTCAACGCCAATCTGGAAGCTTCGATAGCCATATTAAAGCAATCGCTTGGCGTACTGGCAGCAACAACGCCAACGGGAGCTTCACCGTTTCTGCCATACATAACTTGCAGCAAATCGGCTTGTTCCGTTTTTGTAGGTAAACCGGTACTTGGACCTCCGCGTTGAACATCTACAATTACAAGCGGTAATTCGGTCATAACCGCAAGTCCAATTGCTTCGGTTTTTAACGCCAAACCAGGACCACTAGTAGTTGTAATGGCAAGTTTGCCTGCAAATGAAGCGCCTATTGCAGAAGTAACTCCGGCAATTTCATCTTCAGCTTGAAATGTGGTTACGTTAAAATTTTTGTATTTACTTAAATGATGTAAAATTTCCGAAGCCGGTGTAATTGGGTAAGAACCTAAGAATAGCGGTAATCCCGATTTTTCGGCGGCGGCAATAAAACCCCAAGCTGTAGCTTCATTTCCCGAAATATTTCTATAAACGCCCGATGGCAAGTGTGCCGGTTCAACGGAATATCTGGTTGTAAAAATTTCCGTAATATTCCCGAAATTATAACCGGCTTTTAATGCTTTTTCGTTCGCTTCAATTAAAAGGGGTTTATTTTTGAATTTTTCATGCAACCAATTTATAGTTGGCTCCAACGGTCTTTCAAAAAGCCAATACATTAAACCGAGCGCAAAAAAGTTTTTTGATCTCGCTTTATCTTTTGTGGATATATCAACATCTTCCAATGCATTAAAAGTTAAAGTTGTAATCGGTACGCAATGCACGTCGAAACCGCTTAGGTGGCAATCTTCAAGCGGATTACTTTCATATCCGGCTAATTTCAGATTTTTCGCGTCGAAAGCGTCTTTATTTACAATGATTGTTGCATTTGGTTTTAGATCATCGATATTTTTTTTAAGCGCCGCAGGATTCATTGCCACAAGCACATCAGGTTTGTCGCCGGGCGTATAAATATCGCTGCTACTGAAATGGAGTTGAAATCCACTAACTCCGTATAAAGTTCCGGCGGGTGCGCGGATTTCTGCGGGGTAATCCGGGAGTGTACTTAAGTCATTCCCAACTGTAGCTGTTGTGTCACTAAATTGTGTTCCGGTAAGTTGCATTCCGTCACCGGAGTCACCGGCAAATCTAACAGTTACATCCTGTACATGTTTTACTTCTTTCTCTTTAATTTGTGTCATTTTTTTACTCAACTATTTTATTTTGAGAAATAAAAATTTTACGGTTATATAAAAATATAAAAGCTACAATCCTTAAGCAATTATATTAGCATTAAAATGGGGAAAAATTTTATAGCCTAAATAAAAATTAACGGACTTCGGATATAATCGATAAAAATTCATTGGCATCCACAAAGCCAGTTAACCTTTTAACCTCCTTTCCGTTAGAATCAATTATTAAGACCGTCGGCATCCCCTTAATATCAAACTTCCGTCTTATTTTTTCAGTTTGATCCGACATTGTTTTAGTCATATCTACTTTATAGTTTTTAAATGTTT
>JALSTI010000119.1 GCA_026983795.1 Melioribacteraceae bacterium | reverse complement strand
CCTTATCATTAAACTTGCGATGCCGAAGCGGATTCTTTGAAAAAATTTAAGAGGAGAAAATTTAAGCAAATCCAATGCGCCGTTAAATGCATATCGTTTCCCGTCAACTATAAAACCCATACGCGTATTTTTCCAATAAAGTTGACCGGATAAGCCGACTTGTTCGATCAAGTCTAAAAGGGGAGCGTCCGAAGGCATTTGGCAATGATAAAATTTATCGACCCATTTGCCGTTATAGTTAAAATAAGTTCCCAATCCGCCCAAACGGTCGGAAGATTCAATTAAAGTTACTTGGAAACCATCTTTAGAAAGTTTATGAGCGGCGGTAAGTCCGCTGATTCCGCCGCCAATTACAACAATTTTCTCTTTCATCAATCACAACCTTCGCGGAGGCGGCGCCAGGCGGTCCCTCATTGCTAATTTAATATATTGAAAAATGGTTCTGAATAATTTAAGTTTACTGGAACCAAGTTTCCGGTCGTATCTCAATTCAAAAGGAACTTCGGTAATTTCCGGCGACCAGTGGCGTAATTTTAATAACAGTTCCACCATACAGGCAAATCCTTTTTCTTCAATCAACCTTTCGCCCCAATGTTTGCTAACACGCTTAAGCATATTAGCGCGGTAGGCACGATATCCGCTTGTAAAGTCTTTTATATCATTTAACGGAAGAACCGTTTTAAAAACAAAACTTGCACCTCTCGAAAGCAACCTTCTGAACGGCGGTGCGCTTTTGTCGTCTCCTCCGTTTACAAATCTGGACGCAATTACAATATCGGAACCGGATTCGATTTTTTCTATCATTTTGCTTAACAAGGTAACATCGTGGGTATCATCGGCATCCATTATAACAATTATATCTTCGTCGCTGGCAAGTTTAATAGCTTCTTTTATTCCTGTTTGAACCGCTTGTCCCAATCCCATATTCCTTTTGTGTGAAATTAGTCTTAAAGGCAAACCGTTTACGCCTTGTTTAACTATATCGGCTGTTTTATCTTTAGAGCCGTCGTCTACAACAATAACTTCTACCATACCGGATTTCGATTGAGGAAGCCCGGCTATTCTTTTTAAAAGGTTTGGCAAAGATTCTTCTTCATTATATGCCGGTAAAACAAAATAGGCTTTACTTACCGGTTTGGGAATGAAAAATGATTCGTGTATCGCATTTTCGGCTGTGTGGACTTTAACGTTATTTCCGTTAAGGCTGTTAATTAACGATTCGTTAATAGTGTTAGTAGTTGACATACTATCCTTTATTTTTGGTTTCTTAATTTTCATTTTACAGAAACCCGCAATTAAATCTTTGCTTTTTGGGTTCCAAGTTAATTATATTTCAAGTTAAAGTAAATATAAATGCGTTTTATTCAATCTTAATTAAAAATTTTTGAAAATTCCGTATTTATTCTATTGCAAAATAAAAGCAACTGAAAATTATTTTTGTGTTCAGAAACACAGATTAACATTAAATTTGTATCATAAATTCCCATTCCAAATTTATTGGTCTTACGAAACCGGTTTGTGATATGAGACATGTTATCTGAATAATAATTCAACAATTTTACGTTTGAATAAAAAAGGAACAAATGAAAAGACTCTCTTTCATATTCGGAACCAGACCCGAAGCCATAAAATTAGCACCGTTAATTTTAAAGTTTAAAGAAAAAACAAACTTTGAGGTTAATGTTTGCATAACCGCACAACATAGGGAAATGTTGGATCAAGTGTTGGAAATTTTTGAAATTCAGCCTGACGTTGACTTGAATTTAATGCAACCGAACCAAACATTATCTTCTTTAACCGCAAGGGTAATAAATTCAATAGACGAATATTTAGATAATTATAAACCCGATATTGTTTTTGTTCAAGGAGATACTACAACGGTGTTTGCTGTTTCGTTGGTTGCATTTTACAAAAAAATAAAAATCGCTCACGTGGAAGCAGGTCTGAGAACTTGGAATAAATACTCGCCGTTTCCGGAAGAAATTAACCGGGTTTTAACATCAAAGGTTGCCGACTTTCACTTTGCGCCGACCGAATTATCCAAAGAAAATTTGTTGAAAGAAAATATAGATAAAAAAAACATTTACGTTACCGGTAATACGGTTATTGATGCGCTTTTTATTGCGCGTGAGAAAGTTGAACGCAATTTCCCGGCTATTCCGGGAATTTCCCCGGAGGTTTTTAAAAACAGTACAAGAAATATTTTGATTACCGGGCACAGGCGCGAAAATTTCGGGAAAGGCTTTGAACAAATTTGTAAGGCTATTCATAATTTAGCGGTTGAATTTGAAGATGTAAATTTTATTTACCCGGTTCACTTAAATCCTAAAGTACAAGAGCCGGTTAAAAGGTTATTATCCGGTAGGAAGAACATTATTTTGATTCAACCGCTAAGTTATTTACCGTTTATAGGATTAATGACTAAAGCAGATATTATTTTAACAGATTCGGGAGGAGTTCAGGAAGAAGCGCCTAGCTTGGGCAAACCGGTCCTTGTAATGAGGGAAAATACGGAACGGCCCGAAGCTGTTACCGCGGGAACAGTGAAATTAGTCGGAACAGATACACAAACAATTTTTGATAATGTAAAACTTTTACTTACGGATAATGCCGCGTACGATAAAATGTCTAACGCCGTTAATCCTTACGGTGACGGTTATGCAAGCGAGAGAATAGTCGGGATTATTAACGAATCATAAATATTTAATTTAGTTATTCCCGGTTTTTTAATTCTCCGGTTTCTGCTTACGATGAAAAAGAATACTAATTACCGCGTCTCCGGCGCCTTATATTCCAGATAATTTCAATTCCGGTCACCGTACGACCGTGACCGCCATGCTAAAATCACATCTTTTTATAAGATGGGATTTTTAATAATTAAAACATAATCACTAATACCGTTCACGTTACGAAAAACCCAACTTTTTTGTTTCGCGCAATAATCTTGAAAAGTTGGGTTTTTATCACTACCAAGTAAATAACATGTCATTCCGGTTTTGCCGTAAGAAAAAATTATACTTGTCATTCCGGCTGAAGCAAAGCGGAATGCCGGAATCTCAAAAAGAACGAATTAAGAGATGCCGGTATTGCTATCGCAAACCGGCATGACAAAAGAGAGTAGAATTTATAAGCCCAACTTTTTAAAAAAGTTGGGCTTATTTAAAAGCCTGGTTATATATGTAAAATCACATCTTTTT
>JALSTI010000118.1 GCA_026983795.1 Melioribacteraceae bacterium | reverse complement strand
GCTTTTGTAACATGCTGTGAGCTTTCAGATAACCTTTTGCGGGAGCTTTCGCTTGCATTTTTTTGATTACTTTCATCATCATTGCTTTCTTTTTCATCATCATATCTTTCTTATTCATATTTTGAGCATTAAGTAAAAGCGATGATAAAACAATTAAAACAACAGCCATTACAGCCGCACTTTTAATTTTGTTCGTTTTTTCAGACATTCTGTCCTCCTTATTTGGTTTATAAATTAAAATCTGGCAATTTTTACCATATTTTTTAATGGATGTCAGCAATCTATTAAATTTACGGAGGCGTAAATGTCTCTTGCTTTACAATTATAAAATTTAGGGGAATTTTATTTGCACTAAACTTTTAAAACGGAATTATGCCTTTATTAATATTAGTATGATAAGTGTTCTTCTTATAAAATCAAAATATTTAAACTAATATTAAAAACGGGTTGTGAAATTTGCATAAACATTGGAATACGAAGTAATCCCTTCGAAAGTCCCTTCGTAACTGATAGAAAAGGAAATTTTTCTCGCTATACGGAATGATAAATCGAGAAGAAATATATTTTGATTTAAGTCCGGTATTTCCGTTGCAAACGAATAGTTTACTTTTCTGTACCCTATAGTTGAATAAACCAAACCTCTGAATAAGTCCTTTGACAATCTCAATCCGAAAATCGAACCGTCTAAATAATTGGTCATTAATTTAATGAAACTAGTATTCAAAGAGGCATTGATAAAAGGTAAACGCGAGTATGTTATAGAACCTCCAAAATTTCTTGTGGGTTTAATATCGGAGTTTCTGAATCTGTAACCTGTATAAAAAGAAGCAAACAAATAGTTTACAGGGCGAATGTTTACCCGGAATCTGAATCCCTGCCGGGTTGCGTTGTCAATTAGTTGATCAATGTAATTCTTAAAAGTTTCGTAATAAATTACGTTTTTTCTAGCATCGTATGAAGCGCTAAGCGATAACCAGTGTTTGGGAGAATATCTTAAAGAGAGATATAGACTTGTTAACCTGAAATCGTTTTGTGAATTATTATGAACCTTTCGAAATAAATCGATCTCGGATGAAAAAAAGAGATAAACTTTTCTAATAATATTATTCGAATGTTGTAAGTAGATAAATCTTCTGTCTGTTGTATAATCATTCATTTGTTGTATGGCAGAAATTGTATTTTGCATTTGACCGGAGCCCAACGAATCGGTCCTGCTTATGTAACCACCAAATTGCAGTAATTTAAAATTATAGCCATAGTCTATCAGGTTCGGACGGGAACCGAAAATACCTCCAATTTTATAGTCATTAATTTTCGTTTCCATTTGTATTCCGTCTATAGCGCCAATATTCGATAAATTCGGATTAATTTTTCTACCTAAAAGCAAATAAGAATTCCGCGATAAATCATACTTAAAAGAAAGGTCGTAAATTTTCAAAGCGGTTCCGATATTGTTTTGAACTCTACTCCACTGGTCGGCTCTGTATCTGAAAGATATGTAATTCGAAATTGAAAATCTCGATCCGTTTATATGATTTGCATAGAATGAAAAAGAATGGCGCCAATGTTGATAATCCTGCTGACCCGGGATATTCGAAATATTTGAATATCCGGAAATACTTAATCTGCCGTAAATGCTTTTTTCATTTCTTCTAATTTTTTTCGCAACGCTCGATGTGTATATTTTAGCGCTGTTTTTTGCGGATTTCTCGGTTAATTTGTTACTGCTTACGGTAACCGGTTCTTTCTTTTTGGGTTCTGTTATTTTTATTCGAACAAATGCATAAACATTACGGTTGAGTTTTACTTTGCTACCGATTAATACAGCCGCACAAGAACGTGATGATTTCGATTTAACAATAAATTTACGAATATATTTTTTTCTGCTTTTAATATAAAGAGTATCTCCGGCATTAATTCCGTTCGTTGTGGTAAATCGGATATAATAAAATTGAGAAGAAATATATTCAACCTTGCCTTTTATTAACTTCTTGCCGGATTTTTGCGCATATACGGCGGAGCATAAAACCAGTAAAACAAATATTAATTTATATTTTTTCATCTGAATACTTTTGTTTTTATTTTAATAGGATTCGGAACGATTAAATCACCTTTCCCGTTCGGATGACAATCGTAACAAGCATTACTGTTATAAGAATAATTCCGGACATCCTTGTGTTCATTGTCCATCTTGGATTGTGAATGTTCGTGGCAAGTTAAACAAGAGAATACTCCGTAATCACTTTGATTTGTGTGGCAATCGGAACATGCATTCCATTCCCCTTTATGTTTGCCGGAATAAATCGGGAAATACTGGTTGTCGTGATCGAAAGTTGACGGTTTCCATGCATTTTGTGTATGACACGATTCGCAATCGGTGCTAAATCCGGTTGACTTGTGAGGCGGATCGTTTGTTGAATTATAATCACTTTGGTGGCAACCGTAACAGGTATTCGGAGTATTATTATAATCTCCGTTATGGCATTTATTGCAATCGTTTGAAATTGAAGCGTGAGCGCCTTCTAGAACATAGTAATTGTTGTGAACGGGAAATTGCGCCGGTTTCCAACCTGGATTTGTAGTATGGCATTGCTCGCAATTTTGTGAAAGCGCTAATTTTGTATGACTCGGATTATTCGTATTCTGGTAATCGTTTTTATGACAAGAATTACAATCGGTACTTGTGCCGGAATAACCGTTTGTGTGACAGTCGCTGCAATTAACGCTTGTATGAGCGCCTGTTAGCGGAAATTTTGTAGTATTATGATCAAATGTAGCATCATCCCAAGTTGTAGTGCTGTGACATTGTTCGCACGTTTTTGGATAATTTTGCGCTTGATGATCCTTTGCAGTGTTATATTTATCCTGATGACAACTGTAACAATCCGGACTGGTATTTGACGTTGATCCTTGATGACAAGTTGAACATTGAGCAACTGACGTATGCGCTCCAGTTAGTTCGAATCCCGTTGAACTGTGTTTAAAAGTAGAAGGTTTCCATCCTGATGTGGTATGGCAATCCTCGCATTTATTTGCAATTCCCGCATTCTTGTGATTGGGATTAACCGAACTATTATAATCTTTATCATGGCAAGCAGCGCAATCGGTTGGAGTATTAGCAAATCCGTTTGCATGACATTCCGAGCAATCCGTGTTTACATGTGCGCCGGTTAACGGGAATGCCGTTTTCGAATGGTCGATTGCTC
>JALSTI010000117.1 GCA_026983795.1 Melioribacteraceae bacterium | reverse complement strand
CCTAAAAAGTGCTTTTAATTTTTCGCAGATGAGTGTTAACCGGAGTTTCTGGAATCTTGGCGCCGGGAAGTAGCAAGCGGAATGTATTTTTACCGTTTAACTGTAAATGTTTCAGAAATGCGAGTTACATAATATTTATAAAATAGGGGACGGCTATGAAAAAACTATTTATTACTTTCTATCTTATTACGAATTGTATATTTGCTCAAATTTCCGAGATTAACAAATTTTCCGCTCTCGTGTATCCAGTTGCCACGCCGGCATCTTCAATTGTGCAAACGGCTAACGGCGATTTAATTTTATTCTGGGCTGACTCAACAAAGTTATATTATTCGAGAAGTGAAAATTATGGCTTAACTTGGCAACCGGTTACGTTATTGTATCAAGATTCGCTCGCCACACACATTGTAACGGATTTAAATTCACTAATTATGCATAACGGAAGACTCTTACTAACATTTAAAACTACCCAGCATAATCTAGTGTATTCGGATGATAACGGTAATTCTTGGTCGCTTCCGGTTGTTTTACCCACTATAGGTGGTTTTCAAAGAAAGAGATATATCAACTTCTCGTCTTTAACACAACTTGCCGATACTCTGGTTTCTTTTATATATTCCTCGGAATATACTTCAAACGATCATTATATTTTTCAACTTAAAAGCAACAGTGGAATTGATTGGCCAGATGATGTTGATACAATTCTTTCGCAACCGGAAATATCTACATATGGGAATATAATTGCTCTTTCCGATACAAGCTTGATTTTGTTCTACATAAACGAAAGCAATATTGATTCGGATGATTACACGAAAATTATTTATCAAAGGTTTAGTGATAACGGAGGAATAAGCTGGTCGGAACCTACTGAGCTGATTTATTCCACTGGTGAAATAAGCCGCTTAAAAGCTATAAAAGATAGCGCGGGTACAATTTGGTTGTTTTATCAAAAAGAACAACCCACACCTTTTGAAAATTTTACACAATCGGATATTCTGTATATTAAAAGTTCGGACAATGGTGTTTCCTGGAGCAATCCCGAACCGTTTACAGCTTATAAAGGTTTTGACGGCTGGCATAATGTTGATCTTATCAACGGTAAACCTTTGGTATCATTCTCAACAACAAGGAATACCGGATTATTGAACGGTAATAAAACTTATAATATCTACTTCGGTATTCCCGGGGAAAGTAACGACATTAACACACCACCGGTAATTTATAAGAAAGAATTCGTTTATAGAAACAACTTCACGGAAATTGAAATGAAAATAAGAGCTTATGCAGATGATGATAATGAAATCGAATCTGTGTTTTTTAATTACCAATTTTCGGGGAATGATACGACTCAGTTAATCTTGTACGATGATGGTTTACACAATGATATGGAGTCTGGCGACGGAATCTATGGTAATATTATTACGGGTTTACCAAAGGGTTACTCTATGAATTATTATTTTAAACTTATTGACAATCTTGGAAATATTTCCGTTACAAATATTTCAAATGTAGAAGATCCTTTTGATGACGGGGCTTCGGTTTATGCAATGGATATAAATAATATTTGGTTGCCACTTAATTACAATGGAAGATTATCAGATGTAACGGTAACGGATTCAACGGGTTTAAAAAGTAGTTTGGGAGTATTTGAAGAATCCAGTTTTATATTTAGTGGAGGCTTTGCGCTTTCGGGTTACACAAACGGAACTCTTTGGGCAAATGGTGTAATGTCTTCTTCAAGAATAGAAGATTATTTAGCTGGTAAAGTAAACGGTGACCCGGGCGATATTCTGAACAGGGTTTACTTTCTAAAGTCAAATTTTCCACCGTTTAGTGAAACTTGGCAAATGTGGAAAGATGCTGTTAAGCTCGGTGCAAAATTTTACGATGGTGACGGTGACGGAGTGTACAATCCGGTTGATAAGAATGGTAACGGTCAATGGGACCCGGAAGAAGACAGACCGGATATAATAGGCGATCAAACTGCGTGGTGTGTGTATAATGACAAGGTTTCTCCGGAGCTAAGAAGGTATGAAAATGTTAGTCCTCTAGGAATTGAAATAAAACAGACTGTTTTTGCATATTCACCGGAGACTCATCCTGAATTATCAAATGTTATTTTTATTCGTTATGTTATTGAAAATACCGGAACCGTAGCAGATAAATTGGATTCGGTATATTTCGGAGCCTGGGCGGATGCAGATTTGGGAAATTATGTTGATGATCTGGTTGGTTGCGATACAACCGTTTATTCCGGTTATTGTTATAACGATAACGGCGATGACGCTTACGGAGGAAATCCCCCTGCATTTTTTACCACTTTGCTTCAAGGACCGGCGACTTACATTCCGGGTGTAACTTTTATTGACAATAACGGAAACAACATTTTCGATGAGGGCATCGATACACCGGTTGACACGGCAAAAGTATTTAACGGTAAAATATTTACTGAAGAATATTTACCCGGTGCTAGAAATCAAAATGTATCTTCATTTATTCATTACATGAGTGCCCATCCAACTCAAGGTGATCCTCGGACAGAAACAGAATTACGATGTTACATGGAAGGAAAAACCCCGCGGTGTGATTTAATAAATCCTTGTGATTGGGTATATGGAAATGTATTAAATATGGATTGTGAAGACGTTAATACGAAATTTATGTACTCGGGGGATCCTGTTACTCAAAATGGATGGATAAACAATTTTCCTACTGATCAAAGGCAGTTGTTGAATACCGGTCCTTTTACCTTGGTGAAGAACAGACCTGTAGAAATTATTGTCGCCTATACAGTCGGCAGAGGAACAGATGCGGTAAATTCAATTGATGCAGCAAGAGAAATTGTTAAAAATGCAATTGGATTTTACAGCACAAACTTTACTTACATACCGGTTGGAATTAAAGGGACAAAACCGGAATCAATTCCAACAAAATTTGTATTGGAACAAAATTACCCGAATCCCTTTAATCCAAGTACTACGATAAAATATACGATTCCCGGTTCAAATATGTCACATACGGTTCCGGTACAGGTAAAACTAAAAGTATATGATATTCTTGGAAGGGAAGTTGCAACTTTGGTTAATGAGAAACAAAACCCGGGAAGTTATCAGATAAAATTCGATGCTGTTGCCCCCACGGGCGGATTGTCAAGCGGAATGTATTTTTACCGTTTAACTGCCGGGAAATTTTCACAAACGAAAAAGATGATATTGTTGAAATAAAATAAAGTTATATTTAAATTTAAAAATAAATAAGTAACAGATACTAAAATGA
>JALSTI010000116.1 GCA_026983795.1 Melioribacteraceae bacterium | reverse complement strand
ATTTAAATAAAGAGAGGTTAAAAATGAAAAACATTACACTAACAATGATATTTGAAGGCTCTGCTCTGAACAGAGACGAAAAAGTCGGTGGAAATATTCTTTCCATAAAAAAAATGAATGTTAACGGTGAAATTAAATCTTATATTGGCAAACCTGCAATTAGGCACTATTTATTTGAAACATTGCAAAAAGCTTATTCAAATGATTGGAAGGGAGCTAAATTAACAGGACAAGGACAAGTAGTACAGTTTGATATTGCTGAAGATGATATCCTTACTAAATCTGAATTAGATGCATTTGGGTATATGTATACTATAAGTGGGCAAAATTCTATTACACGAAAAAGTCCTGTCGGAATTACAAAAGCTATTTCCATATATTCTTATGAACAAGATTTAGCTTTTTACGCAAATCACGATTTAGTCAATAGGGCAATTAAACAAGGGAATAATGTAACCCCCAATCCATATAATAAAGAAGAACATACATCACTTTTCAAATTTAGTGTTACTTTAGATTGTAAAAAAATTGGAGAAGACATATGGATCATGAAGAATGAACCTTATGAAACTGTGCGAGAAGGAAAGACTTTATTGAATATTGAGATAGCTACGCCTAAAAAAATAGAATTAGGAAATGTTGAGCAAAAAAAAGACAATGAAGGGAATATTTTCTATGAGATTTCTTATGGAGAGAAAACCGGTAAAATACGTATAAATGGAAATGAGTTAACAGTCGATTCTGATTTAATGAAAAAAACAAAAATAAAAAAATCCGAAAATTACAAATTAAACTTTATTGATGGAGTAATCGACACCTCCAAACTTAAAGAAAAGGATGATAAAGATAAGGTAAAAAAGGAGCAAAAGAAATCTACAAATTCTTTTGAAATATTAGAATTTGATGAAAATAGTGAAGAAAAAACCTATACTTTTGTTTTATCAAGGAAACCAATTTTTACCCAAGAAGATAAAATACTTACATTTGAGTTGGGTGCTGTAAAGTCTTTTGAAGTGGAAAAGAAAGGTAATCGTGAATATAAAACAGATAACGGCACAATTAATATTGAAGAAATCTCTTCGAGCGGACCTTATAAAATAACCTTTAAAGTTACCGAAGAAATAAAGAAGAAGAGAATAACCGATATTTTAAATTCTATTAAAAACGGCCTTTACGCACAATCAAGCGGTGAAGCAAATACTATCGTTCCTCTTTTTATAATTGCAAGCGGAGTAAAAATTCCATCGCCTATTTTTCATCCGTATATCGATGTAAAAAAAGAGGATGGTAAATTCAAAGTTATCGGTATTAATGACTGCCTTGCCAACGGTTGGATTGACGGAAATGTTTTTATTCAAGGCTCGGAAAGAATCCCGGTTTATGTTTATTCGGATAAAGTAACAAATGATTGGCAAACATTCTTAAATGAATTAGGATTAAACAACAACGGACAAGAAAATGAATCTACTGAGAATTAAAATTTATCAACCGAATGCTCATTACAGATTGCCGTTTGCATATCAAAGAAGGCACACTTATCCATTACCGCCGTACTCCACCGTAATCGGCTTTTTAATAAATGTGCTTGGTATTATTAATCAAAATGATGATTTGTATAAAAACGGAATTAGAAAATTAAAAATTTCTTTAGCTGGGAGATTTGATGCTAAAGTTACCGAGATGATTTGGTTTAGAAATTTGAGCAAAAAAGCTCATCTTGGGAGATTCGGATACATTCAAAATAGAGAAAATAATGGGCATATCGAACATCCCGGCGGGCAATCACAAATGTGGATTGACGTATTGAATGATGTTCGCTTATTGCTCTATTTGGGGCACGAAAACATTGAAATTCTTAATGAAATTAAAAATGCTTTGGAAAACCCTGTGAACAGACTTGAAGTTTTACATATAGGTAGAGCGGAAGATTGGATTGTTCTTGAAGAAAAGCCAAAAATTCTGGAAGAAAAAGATTTGGAATACATACGGCACGGTGGCAATTTTAAGCATTTTTTCTGGATTCCGGATACTTTTTACATTCTTGAAAACGGTTGGAAACAAATGAATAATAGCTATTTTGAAGGGTTGCTATATAATTTACCGACTTTCAGTAAAATAGAAGGTTACGAAAGTAATTTCAATAGACATGGAAAAAGAACCTTCGATTATTTAAGAACAAAATTAAATGACGGATTAATCATCGGTCAAAAACTACTTATTGATAAAGAACTTAACTTTCCAATTTTCTTGGGTGAATTAAATGGATAACATTGAAGCAAAAATTTGGGCAAAAAGTGCAAATGAAAATAATAAAAACGGTATTTCACTTCTTCAACATATCGAAGATATTTTAAGGAACATAAATGAAATTAAAACATTCATAGGTGATAATAAATTATACGAACTCATAAAAATTGCTGTTATTTTACATGACTTGGGTAAAGCCTTACCCTATTTTCAAATTAGAACTTTAGGAAATAAAAATTACTGTCCTTTTGAAATTTCTACAAATTTGCCCCATTCTATTTTCTCGCTATTCTTAATCGATAAAATAAAATTGGAAGAAAAGATTAAACAAATTTATCCGGAAGATGCAAAAGAGTACAAGCAATTTGTTTTGTCTGCTGTTGCTTATCATCATTGGCGTAATAATTTTGAAGAAGTAATTCGATATTCAATTGACGAAATCGAAAATTTGCTTAATGAAAATTTGCAATCCGAAATTGAAAAAAATCTTAAAGAAGAACTTAGAGATTTTTTTAATGGTTATGCAGAACTTATTAAATTCGACAAAACCATGTTGACGGAAATTATTAACGGTGCACAAATCGAGGACTATGCTATTCCGCCTTACAGTTTGTACTGGTTACCGAAGCGTATTTCATTCGAAAAAGTAAACTTAGTTGATTGGGTAAAATTATCTGGATTTTTAATTCGATGCGATCATTTTGCTTCTTTCTGTGAAAGTGAGAATAATTACGAACAACCGATTGAATTTAAAGGAATTGAATACGAAAAAATTAAAAGCAAACTAAAAGATAAATTTAACTTGGATGACGAAAAAAAGATTTGGCAGGTAAAATTAATAGAAGAAAAAAAATTAAGTGAAAAAAATGTAATTTTAGTTGCACCAACGGGTAGCGGCAAAACAGAATTTTCTTACATCTGGTCCAAAGGTGAAAAAACGTTCTATACATTGCCGTTGCGTTCCGCGGTAAATCAAATATTCGAACGTTCACAACAGTTATTTAATGATGAAGATGAAAGAGTGGGCTTGCTTCATTCGGATGCAGATGTTTATTTATTGGGAGACGGAAACGAAACGGAAAACTTAAAATCTTATTAT
>JALSTI010000115.1 GCA_026983795.1 Melioribacteraceae bacterium | reverse complement strand
TGATTATAAATATGATAATTTTTCAACTCCGGCTTCTTATAAACGGCTTTGGGTAACAATACTTTATTATTTACATCGAAAGTGGTTTTCCCTTCTACTTGCGATAAACCGGACTTAACGAACAGTTCGGAATACAGATTTGCATTTTCCCTTCTTTTTGCCGACCAACTATTTAAATGCGGCAGTTTAACTTTAAGAACAGCAGCTTGTATTGCATCGAGTCTGAAATTACCTCCGACGACTTTATGATAATATTTAGGTTCACCGCCGTGAACGCGCATAATAGTAAGCAAATGAGCCAACTCGTCGTTATTTGTAACAACTAAACCGCCGTCGCCGTAACCGCCTAAATTTTTACTCGGGAAAAATGAAAAACATCCTATATCGCCTATAGTTCCTGCACATCTGCCGTCTTTATATTGTGCTCCGATTGCCTGGGCGGCATCCTCAACAACTTTTAAATTATATTTTTGTGCAATTTTCATTACCGGTTCCATATCTGCGCTTTGACCGTATAAATGAACCGGAATAATAGCTTTTGTTCTTTCCGTAATTTTATTTTCAATATCACCGGGATCAATATTAAAAGTTACAGGATCAATATCGGTAAAAACCGGAGTAGCGTTTAACCTTGCAACAACACCGGCAGTGGCAAAGAAAGAGTATGTAGGCAATATAACTTCGTCGCCGGGTTTTATACCCAAAGCCATTAAAGATAACAATAAAGCATCCGTACCCGAAGAAACGCCGACAGCATGTTTAACATTTAAGTATTTTTCCAATTCCTTTTCAAATGCTTTTACTTCTTCGCCTAAAATAAAATATTGAGATTCAGCAACGCGTAAAATTGCATTATCCAATTCATTTTTTAATGTTTTATATTGAGCAATTAAATCGAGAAGGGGTACTTTCATTTTCGGTTCCGCTTAATTTAGTTTTTGAATCAGAATTTCCGCAATCCGTTCGGCGGCTTTACCATCCCAAAGTTCCGGTATTTTTCCCGGTTTCCTGTTTCCGTTTAATATTTCCAAAGCGGCATTTTCGGCTTTATCCAAATCGTTTCCGAGTAATTGATTTGTACCGACTTCAACTGTTATCGGTCGTTCCGTAGATGTTCTTAACGTAATACATTGCACGCCGAGATAGGTTGATTCTTCTTGAATTCCACCGCTATCGGTTAATATAAGTTCGGCATTTTTAGTTAATGACAGAAAATCAATATATCCAATCGGCTCCGTAAGAATCAAATTTTTATTTGATTCGTCAAGCAGTGAGTATTCTTTAAGATTTTTCAACGTTCTAGGATGAATAGGAAATAATATTTTTCTTTTTTGAGAAATTCTATCAAGCATTCCGAATAACTTGGTCAACTGTTCTTTGGAATCAACATTGCTTGGTCGGTGAAGCGTAACTAAAATATAATTTTGCGGTTCAAGACCGAATTTATCGAGCATCCTACCATTTGTTTTATTTAAATAATAAGCCAAACTATCAATCATAACATTACCCACAAAAAACACTTTAGAATAATCCACACCTTCATGCTTAAGATTTTCCAATCCGCTCTTTTCCGTAACAAATAAATAATCCGATATACGGTCGGTTAAAACTCTGTTAATTTCTTCCGGCATGTTTTTATCGAAACTTCTTAATCCCGCTTCTACATGAACTATTTTTATATGTAATTTAGCGGCAGTTAAACTGCAGGCAATTGTTGAATTAACGTCGCCTACAACAAGAACCAAATCCGGTTTTTCTTTAAGTAGAATTTTTTCAAACTCAATCATTACCTTTGCGGTTTGTTCGGCATGACTACCGCTTCCAACGCCCAAATAAAAATCCGGTTTAGGCAATTCCAAATCATCAAAAAAAACTTTCGACATTTTTTCATCGTAATGTTGACCGGTATGACAAATTAAATGCTGGACTTGATCTTTATATTTAAGAAAAGCCCTGTGAATAGGAGCTATTTTCATAAAATTGGGTCTTGCTCCCACTACAGAAATAATTTTTTTCAAATTAACCTCAATAATTTATTTTTTTACAATCCATAATATATAGAAAAACTATATGACCACTTGTGATGTTAATCTTTAATGTTGTTTAATAAATTTAAATGGGAATTTTTATTAATATGCGTTCGGATCGCCTGTTAATGTTTTTATTATTGTAATAAAAATAATTTTCAAATCGAGCGCAAGCGACCAATTTTCGATATACCATAAATCGTATTCGGTGCGTTTTTGCAATAAATATTCGTCTTTAATTTCGCCTCTGAACCCGTTTATTTGCGCCCAACCCGTAATGCCCGGCTTGACCAAGTGACGAAGCATATAATTTCTAACTTTATTTTTTGCTTGTAAATTCAGCTTTGTTGGATGCGGTCTCGGGCCCACAACCGACATATCGCCTTTTAATACATTAATAAACTGGGGTAATTCATCAAGATTGTTTTTACGTAAAAACCTGCCGACCCTTGTAATTCTGGGATCGTTTAGTGATGCTTTAACATATTGATCACTGCCGAATTGATTTTTCATTGTTCTAAACTTCAACGTCTGAAATTTTTTATTACTGCGGCCCCATCTTTCCTGTTTGTATAAAATTGGTCCTTTTGAATCTAATTTTATTGCGATTGCTATAAAAGGCCAAGTAAACGGGAAAACACAAATAATTACCAAAGAAGAAAAAATAATATCAAAAGTCCTTTTAACAAACCTCCAATGCGAGGAATATAAATGATCTTGATGAACCGAAACAATATCAAATCTATCAAAAATAGATAAAGCACTGTTTGCGTTTGTATAATTTTTCGAGCCGTGAATCAATCTAACCCGGGTAGTATATTTTTCGCTAATTTTAATTAAGTTTTCCAATTCATCGGTTGTAAACTGTTTAGCGTTAATTAAGACATTATCAATTTTTTCAATTGACAGTATTTTTTCCAGTTCTTTAACTTTTCCAATGTACTGACCGTTCAACGATTCAATTTTGAAGTCATTTAAAAAGCCTTTTACTTTGTAACCCAGCTGGGGATTTTCTTTTATACTTTCAAATAAACTAAGACTCGTTTCATCGCTTCCTACAAACAAAATTGATCTTAAATTTCTTCCTCTTTTTCTTATCCTTTCAAGAATTTTTCTAAACATCAATCTCTCAAACAACACAAACAAAAAAAGCGATGCGAAATAAGAAAAAACAAATAACTTAGGTATATTATTCCGGTCCAAAATGAACAACAAGGAAATGATTGTTATAAACTGAATTACAGATTGGTTAAAAATTGCCAAAAGCTCGAATTTTAAATTTCTAATCAGAAATTCGTCGTAAATTTTAGTCTCCCGCGCCGAAA
>JALSTI010000114.1 GCA_026983795.1 Melioribacteraceae bacterium | reverse complement strand
TTATCTAAAGACGAAATTTTATTCTATTTAAAAAAGAAAAACATTAATTTCCGCTTCGATAGTTCGAACGAAAATATTGATTTTGAAAGAAACTTTATCAGGCAAAAGATAGTTCCATTAATAAAGGAAAAAATTAATCCTAAAATTGACGAAGCGCTTTTAAAAAACAGCACAGTCATTAAAAATTTTTATTCGTCTTTTCAATTGTATATTAAAGAAATTGTTGAAAAGTATGCTGAAATTTCGGACGAAAATATAAAACTTAATTTATCGGTTGTTAAAAATTACGGAAATGAAATTTTCGGAGAGATATTAAAAGTTTTGTTTGAAGATTATCTGAAATTAAACTTTAATTATAAAAATTTTGAAGCAATATCCGGTTTGCTTGGAAAGCAGAAAGGTAAAAAAATCCAATTGTCGCAGAAATTTTTTGTTATAAAAGAAAAAGATTATTTGGTATTTACCAAACTTAGTAGGAGTAATGTTGTAAAGAAAATTGAAATAGGAGAAACGGTAGAATTTGACGGCAGTAAAATTTCTGTTTTTGAAGTTGATAAAAATAATTACCTTTCGACTTCAGATAAAAAAAATGAGTTTATTTCCGGCGATAAAATATCCGGTAAATTTCTATTAAGAAGATGGAAAAACGGTGATAAATTTATTCCGTTGGGGCGCAAATCATTTAAAAAATTATCCGATTTTTTAACCGATGAAAAAATTACTCATTTGGAAAAAAATAAGCAGTTGGTCTTAGTTAATAATAAAAATATTGTTTGGGTTATTGGCAGAAGAATTGACGAGAGATATAAAGTAATACAATCAACAAAAAAAATATATAAACTATGTCTGAATTAAAATCTAAAAATGAAGATGTAATCCATGTGGGAAACGAAAAGTTCGTTCCTCTTTTAACCGAAGAACAAATTCAAGCACGGGTTAAAGAACTGGGTGAGCAAATTTCCAAAGATTATAAAGGGAAATTACCTATTTTTATCGGGATTTTAAACGGTTCATTTATTTTCTTATCCGATTTAATTAAAAACATTACAATAAATTGCGAAATAGATTTTTTCAAACTTTCCAGCTACGGAGAACAAAAAATCTCATCCGGAAAAGTTAAATTGTTAAAGGAACTAAATGCGGATATTAACGACCGCCATATAATAATTGTAGAAGATATAGTGGATTCGGGCTTATCCATCGATTATATTGAAAAATTAATAAAATCTTACAATCCCGCAAGTATGAAAGTAGTTTCGTTGCTAACTAAACCAAATAGTATCAAATATAATGTTAAAATTGATTATATTGGATTCGAAATTCCCGATAAATTCGTTATTGGTTACGGATTGGATTACGCGCAAAAATACAGAAATTTAAGCTCAATTTATGCATTGAGTGAATAAATAAGTTTAATTGAAAATAGAAAAAAAGTAGAAATAAAATGGCAAAAGATAATAATCAATTTCAAAAGAAAAAAAATCCCGGACCTCAAAAGCCAGACGGCGATTTTGACTGGTCCAAAATTTTAAGAACGGTTTTTAGCTGGGGTGCCGTAATTATTGCGGCTGTTATTGTTATGCAATTCCTGAATTCCGATAGATCCGCTGCAACCGATGTTGGATATACTACTTATAAAAAATTATTGAATTCCGATAAAATAGCAGACCTGAAAGTTGTAAAATCCGATGTAAATAATTATTCCATTGAAGCAAATCTGAAACAAGAGGAAAGCATTACAATTGGAAAAACCGCTCGAAAAGTAAAAAAGATTCATGTTACAATTATTGATCAAATAATTAACAAAGAACAAAAATTGTGGGACGAAAAAGGAATTAAGTATGATTTTGTAAACGAATCGAATGAATGGTTTACAATACTTGTCAGTTTTCTTCCGTGGGTTCTTATTATAGGTATTTGGATTTTATTTATGAGAAGAATGCAAGGCGGAACGGGAGGAACTAAAGGTATATTTAATTTCGGCAAAAGTAGAGCTAAAATGATTTCGGAATCCCAAATTAAAGTTACATTTAAAGATGTTGCCGGCGCAGATGAAGCCAAACAAGAATTGGAAGAGATAATTGAATTTTTACGTGAACCCACTAAGTTTCAAAAACTCGGTGGTAAAATTCCCCGCGGCGTATTGTTGTTAGGACCTCCCGGAACCGGAAAAACTTTGATGGCCAGAGCCGTAGCCGGCGAAGCCGGTGTGCCGTTCTTCTCAATTAGCGGCGCCGATTTCGTCGAAATGTTTGTGGGCGTTGGTGCCAGCCGTGTAAGAGACCTTTTTGAACAAGGCAAGAAAAATGCTCCTTGTATCATTTTTATTGATGAAATTGATGCGGTAGGAAGGCATCGCGGAGCCGGTTTGGGCGGCGGTCATGACGAAAGGGAACAAACCCTTAACGCCTTACTTGTTGAAATGGACGGATTTGAACAAAATAGCGGTGTGATAATTATTGCCGCTACAAACAGACCCGATGTGCTGGATCCCGCTTTATTACGACCCGGGCGTTTTGACAGACAAGTTGTTGTAGACAGACCCGACGTGAAAGGTCGTGAGGGAATTCTTAAAGTGCACACCAGAAATATTCCCCTTGATGAATCGGTTGATTTGAAAATTTTGGCTAAAGGAACACCGGGATTAGCCGGAGCTGAATTGGCTAATTTGGTAAATGAAGCTGCTTTGCTTGCTGCCAGAAAAAATCGTCAGAAAGTTACTATGGATGACTTTGAAGAGGCTAAAGATAAAGTAATGATGGGAATGGAACGAAAAAGTATGATTATTTCGGAAGATGAAAAGAAAATGACCGCTTACCACGAAATAGGTCATGTTTTGGTTGCTCTTAAAATCCCTGAATCCGATCCTGTACATAAAGTCACTATTATTCCACGCGGCAGGGCTTTGGGCGTAACTACTTACTTACCTGTGGATGAAAAACATACATATTCAAAAGATTATTTGGAAGCAACAATAGCTTACGCGCTTGGCGGTAGAGCTGCGGAATTGATTATTTTTAACAGACTTACAACCGGCGCTGGTAATGATATTGAAAAAGCAACTTCCATTGCAAGAAAAATGGTTTGCGAATGGGGAATGAGCGATAAAATAGGTCCGCTGGCTCTAGGTAAAAAAGAAGAAGAACTCTTCTTAGGACGCGAAATAACAAAACATGATGATTACAGTGAAAAAACCGCCCAGGAAATTGACGATGAAATTAAAAAAATTGTGCTTAAAGGAATGGAAAGAGCCGATAGAATCTTAAGGGAAAATATCGATTTATTACATAAACTTTCTAAGGAATTGTTGGAACGGGAAATTCTGGATGCGGAAGAAATTAAGAAAATTATGAAT
>JALSTI010000113.1 GCA_026983795.1 Melioribacteraceae bacterium | reverse complement strand
AATTTTATCAGTTGAATTATAAGGACGGTTAAATGCTTCTTGAGAAACTTTGAAATAATCGGATAATTTTCTTATTGTCTGTTTAGAAAGACCTTTTTGATAATTGAGAATTTTAGAAAAAGTTCCTTTTGATAGCTCTAAAATATTAACAAGGTCTTTAGCTTTTAAACCATTTGATTCCATTAAAGATTTTATTAACTCTATGGGGTCAAGATCATCTAAAAAAGTATGTTCACTATCCCATTTCTCTATTAAAAGAGTAAACAATTCGATTTCATCGGCCGCACCTTTTTTCTCAGATAAAACAAGATTTTCAAGAATGCTGCAATATTCGTTATATTGCTTTTTTGTTTTGATTATTGTATACTTCAAACCGTTCATTTTATAACTCTAAGTTATTTTAATATACATTTATAGTATATTGTTTGCCCTCATTACATAATTTTGTGTATTCGGCATGTGTCCCAAGCCACTTTACAAACAGGTGGACTCTATTTCTTACGAAATTATAACCGCATATTATTCGATATTTATTTCCCCCGATATTGAAAACAATTCTATTAGAACTTTTACCTAAAATATCAGCATTATTAAAAGTCGATTTAATATCTTTACGGTTATTCCAATCTACCCATTTCATGATTGAAATCCATGTTGAAAAAACCGTTGAAACGGTTATTGTTTATTAGTTTTGCTTATTAACCCACGACTTAAGTCGAGGGTTAAGGACACCGGAAACCTTAATTTCATAACCGTTTTAACGGTTTATAAAATTCAGCGGTCAACTTGAGTAATTGAATATATTGAAATGTTTCACACAAGGAAACTTTTCCCATCAAGGATACAAGTCATAATTTCAATGTAAAACTCGTTACGCCATAGATTTCAAAAGTTGTAAATTTCTGAAATAGACGGAGATTCTGAAATCGGCGCTTGCCGAACAAGAATGAATCAATGTTTTTTATCATCCTACGTATGTTTAAAAATCAATATTAAATGTTTCATTTATCTTCTTCTTTTTTGAAGAAAGGTTTATCTGAAAAAGATATTTTCTTAGCCTGAAAACCTGCATCCGAAACTATCTCTTTTAATTTTTCTTTATCCGGTTTATTTTGTTTTGAAAAATCGAAAGTTACAAAACCCTTTTCGATATTAATATCCAGATTGTTTAAATCTTTAATATCTTTGCGCAGCTTTTTTTCTAATCCGTAAGCACAAAACGGGCAAGCCAATCCGTCAACTTCCAATTTGATATATTCTTTGCTGCCTTTTTTATCTTGAGCATGAAGGTGAAAATTTGAGAAACAAAAAACCATTATTATTGCGAACACTATAATTTTAAAAAATTTAATTTGTCCCATATTTTTATCCTTTATTTTTACTATTGTTGTTTTCAAAGGTTCAGTCTATCTTTTTGCTTCAGCATGCATTTTGTTTTGTCACGATTTTTAAACTACCAAAGAGAAAACCAAAAATCGCGCCAAAACCGTATCTCTTTGTTTGCAGTGTCCCCGACCTAAAGGTCGGGGTTAGCATAACATAATTTTTATTTACTAAATAACCGAGATCATACGTACTTCATATGCATCGGTAAAAACTCAGAAGATTAAATACCTTATTCCCAAAGATGCCGAATAGTTAGTTATTCCGGTATCATCAACAACCGGTATTTGGAATCCGGCTTCAACCAAAAAAGTGGAAGTAATTATTAACTGAATTCCGGGTGACAAGAAAATCACATTTTTGTTTGCTTCCAAAGTTCTGCTTCCGTTCAATTCCAAAAATAGATTTAATTGAAAAGGCGGATACCGTTGCGGTAGAAGGGGATAGCCGAATGCAAAATTATAAAATATTTTATCCGGCATATTCTGTGATACGAAAGCATAACCTGCAGAAGCGTAAATTCCGAACTTGGTGGTAATGTAACCTGTAACAAAATCAAATTGTGAAATAACGGCAGCTGGACTAACATCCGCCGAACCTGTATTAAAACTCTGTTTATATTTTACAATTCCCCTGAAAGTTTTCCCTCTACCGTTTTTTTCAAAAACAGAATACTTACCGAATACCGTTAAATTACCAAAGCCGGATTTGCTTTCTTTGCCTTTAGGAAATAGAGCAACAAACGGTTGTACAATTCCTATTTGGAAATCGGTTGTTAAATTATATGGAATTGCCAAAGGCTGGACAAAAGCATTCCCGTTTCCGGTCGATGTAAACTTACCGAATGTTCTAATCCCGCCGCCGTCAAGTCCCAATAAAATGGGTGTGTCGGTATAAATCGGCGGACCTTGGGCTTTAGTAATATTAGTAAGAATAAAAGCCAATGCTAATATTATTCCGAATGTTCTATATGTAATTGTTTTTCCCATCTTAAGTAAGTGCTGCTGCTAAATCATCTTTGTTAAAACCGTTCGAACCACAGCAGCTGAGAAGTTTTCCATCTACAACCACTGCAGGTACCGAATTAATATTATATTTATCGGCGGCTCTATAATACTCAACTGCATTCGCTTCATCATGCAAATTGTAAGTTATCAAAATATTGTTATTACCGATAATTTCTTTAACTTGGTTTTCAACACTGTTGCAAAATTTACAACCGGCAGAAAAGACTTCCACTTTATGTGTATTGTTTTCGATGTTTGACATTTTATTTCTCCTTTACTTGTTGTATTAATAATTTTGTTTATTATATTTATACAATAAGCCAATAGTTTTATTTATTTAACATTACTCAAGTTGACCGTTTCAAAATTTAGTTATTAAAAAACCGTTGAAACGGTTATTGTTTATTAGTTTTGCTTATTAACCCACGACTTAAGTCGAGGGTTAAGGACACCGGAAACCTTAATTTCATAACCGTTTTAACGGTTTATAAAATTTAGCGGTCAACTTGAGTAACATTAGCTAGAATATATTTTGAGGTGAGGGAGTGTGTCAAGTGAAAAAGGTAAAAAAATGTTTATGAAATTAGTTATTTAGGAGTAGTTAAGAGATGCCGGTGTTGCAAAAGCTGTAAACCGGCATGACAATCCTTAAAAGATATACAAAACTAAAAAATGACCGGTCAATGTAATTTACTCAAAACTTAGAAAGATGGAAATCTCCAGGTCATACCTGTTGCGTCGAAGCACGAATACCGGTATCTCATAATTGGGCGTTCTGTCAGAAGCGGATATAACTTACCTCTAACAAACATTTGAATATAATTTGGAGATATCAGAAAAACCGGTGTGATAAACCTGTGCCTCAAATCCATTTTAAACGGTAACATATACCGGAGTATAGAAAATAATGAATTGTTCCGGATCAGCCATTCTTAAGTTTAGCTAATCTCGATTCGATTTCATCCATTTCGGAAATAATTGATGC
>JALSTI010000112.1 GCA_026983795.1 Melioribacteraceae bacterium | reverse complement strand
AAATCGTTACGATGTTCTTTTTGCATTGCGTTCTTTTGTTCATCTGTAAGGTATTTTTTGTAAGGTTTCCAAAATCCGAAGGGACGTGTTGTTAAATAAAAATTCTTCAATACATTTTCGTCGGTTGGTTTTGTTAAATATGTACTTATAATTATTGCCAGTAAAGTAGAACCGGAAATAATAATAAATTGTTGCCATTCAACTAAATTAGGGAACAATAAACGTTGACCAATTGCCAAAACCATTCCTACCAAAGTACCCAAGGCAAAACCGGCACCATTAAAACGCCACCAATAAAACTTTAACATTATTGCAGTTGAAAGTCCACTGCCCAAACCCATAATAAGCCAAGCCCAAATATCGTTTATACTACGAATAGTATATGTAAATAAAAACCCTAATATTACCAGAATAATTGAAACCAGATAAGAAGTGTACATAAGTTTACGGTTAGATGCTTTCGGATTAATATACCTTTGATAAATATCTTTTACAAAAAATCCTGCGGTAGTATTAACCGAAGTATCAAATGTTGACATTGAAGCAGCAACAATAGCAATTAATATAAGTCCTCTTAAACCGATTGGAATTTTAAATATAATAACTGCGGGTAATATTCTCTCCGGATTAATAGTCCCTTCGTAACTGATAAGGTTTAATTTAGATTGCCAATCGCCGTGTAATAATTCCTTAAGTCCGTTAATCATTTCCGCAGGATAGCTGTTTGGAGAATTTATAATATGAGAAAGTAGTTCAGCCCAATTTTCTTTAGCAATACCATGAACATTACTTTTAATTAGCTCTGCCGTCTGAACTATTTGAGTATGATCCGGCATCATATTATTTACAATGTAAAGACCTAAAATTGCAAAACCCATCATAAGCGGCCAACGGAACATCATGAAAAATATCCAGATCGGATTCATTAAATTAACGTCGCGTTCGGATCTGGCTCCAAAGTATTTGGGATCAGCTCCATAACCGAGGGAACCAATTACTAATCGTAAAAGATAGAATAAAACAAACATCATTAAATCTTCATATACTTTATAACCGGCAGGCATTGAAGTATGCCATTGAACACTTGAACTCAGCCAATCTTTGTTTCCGGTTACTTTATATGCAACATCGGCAATTGCAGAAGCATTTTCAAATTGATTAAAAGCAAGAATGGAAATATAAAAAACAGCAACTATTATTATCATAGATTGAAAAATATCGGTATAAATAACACCGAAAAATCCGGAAGTTACTGTGTATATTGTAGCAATACCAATAAGGAATAACGAGCACACCATTGGTGAAAAAGGAAAGAACATAGAAAGGAAAAGTCCCGTACCTTTTATTAAATAAGCAATTGCACCGATTGTTGAAAGTATAACGGCTACTGCAGTTAATGTTCTGGAAAGTTGGGCCCCCCAATCTTCTCCGAATCTATATTTCATCCATTCCGCGCCTGTCATTACCTTGGAGCGATAATGCCATTTTGCAGTAAAAGCCATTGCAAAGGCCAACACCAATGCAGCACCTGCTCTTATTTCAATATAGAGTCCTCTTGGTCCCATCATAAAAATAAAAGAAACAATTAGCATTGTACCGGCCATATCTAAAAAAGATGCCATACCGGAAATACCCATGGCCCACCACGGTACTTTATGTCCGCCTAAAAAATAATGTTCTATGTTTGTAGAAGCTTTTTTTTGTAGATAAATTCCAAGTCCTAAAAGAACTATAAAATATATTACAATTACCACATAGTCAATATTGTTAAGATATGTAAACATAAATTGCCCTTATAAATTTTTTTAGATTATTTTTCATGAAACAGTTTAATTATTGTTTTAAATGATTTTTTGGGTTCTCTGTTGATGTTCAAAACTCCGTACGGACCAAAAGTATTGTAGTTATTAAAATTTTTTCTATGATAATAATCCGCCCAACTCCAAAGGATACCGCCGCTGCAAGCGGGAACATTTTTAATTGCCTTCCAAACATTATTTATATACTCGGCTTGAAAGTCCTCGGAAAAAGAATTGTTGCCGTAAATATTTTTAATTCCGGCAGCACCAAATTCCGTAACAATCATAGGCTTGTTTGGATAATAGCTGCATTGTTCTCTGATTTTATTTTCCGAAGGTTTACGAACCAAAGAATCCAAAGAAGCAAAATGATGAGCCGAATCATTACCGTAATAAATGTTGCAGCTAATAATATCGGCATCTTCAAAAGCTTTGTGGTTTTTAACATCACCGTTTGTTGTGAATGTAACAAGTCTGGTATTGTCAAGCTTTTTAGCTTTATGTATCAACTTTCTTATTGCATATTCACCAACTTTGGAATCGGTTTTACATTCATTGGCTAAACTCCAGATAATAATGGAAGGATGATTTTTATCTCTATGAATCATTTTTTCAACAGTTGTTTCTGCTTGTTTTAATATAGCTGTATCTTGTACTACTTTTTCTTTTGTCCACCAATTTTCGCCCCACCAATTGAGAGGAATTTCTTCTATAAGCATAATGCCAAGTTCGTCCAAAAGTTTTAATGTAAGAGGGGATTGAGGATAATGAACGCGTATTATATTTGCTCCGGTTGTTTTTATTTTTAATAAGTCGGCACGTATTTCTTTTTCGTTTAATATAGGACCTCTTTTGTCGAAAATATCATAACGGTTAAAACCTTTTATGTATATTTTTTTATTATTAAGAAAAAGATTTTTACCAATTGCTTTTATTTCTCTTATGCCAAAAAGATACTCTTTTTTATCGCAAAGCATTTTTTTGTTTTTCAAAGATATTTTCATTGTATAAAGTTTGGGATGCTTAGTACTCCACAATTCAGCATCTTCAACAGTAAATTGAACATTTGCAAATATTGTAGTATCCGGAGGACAATGAATATTTACTTCCTTTGTGAATTTATTTTCATTTTTAAGTTTTACAATTAAAGATAAGATTTGTGTTTCATTCAATCTGTTTGAAATTTTAATTGCTGAATTTATGTTTGCATTTTTACCGTTAAGTGTTGTTTTTATGGTTGCGTCGGAAATTGATATTTTATTTTTTTGAATCACTTCAATATTTTGCAAAATGCCACCGTATTGAACCCATTCTATCTTTACAGCTCCTGGTAACCATTCGAGTCTCGGTTTGTTATCAACTCTTATTACCAAATGATTTGGTTTGTTAAAAAGAACTTTGTTCGTAATGTCAAATTCAAAAGGAAGGAATCCCCCAATATTTTCGCCGATTAGTTTACCGTTAAGCCATATTTTGGAGTAATAATTTATGCGATTGAATTTAAGAATTATTATTTTGTCTTTTTTAAGTAAAGCAGGAGAAATTGTTGTTGAAAACCAGCCGATTCCTTCGTAGCCCCAAAGTGCAGCATCATAGCAATCCC
>JALSTI010000111.1 GCA_026983795.1 Melioribacteraceae bacterium | reverse complement strand
ACTTTTATTCACTCTATTCCACAAAGTTACACAGAGTCATACTCAAAGGTTCACAAAGGTGAAGCTTTTCTTTGTGTAACTTAGTTTTTCTTTGTGCGACTTTGTGATATAACTTTCATTTACACTATTTCACAAAGCTTCTGTCTATAAGTTTCTCCATTTGCGATGTAAAAATATCAAATAAATACGTATATTATAAGATAAATATTTTTCTCAAAACTTAGTTGTATATGTATTGCCCTCATTGTAAAAGTCCTATGATAATCTTGGAATTATCGAATGTTGAGACCGATTTTTGTCCCGAGTGCGAAGGGATTTGGCTAGATGCAGGCGAACTCGAATTGCTTCTTGAAGATTCTTCGGCAAAAGACGAGTTGCTTAATTCATTTAAAATCAACAAGCAAATTAAAGAAAAACCGGTCCGTTGCCCGATTTGTAATACTAAAATGGAAAAAGTTTATGTAGGCAAAGAACAAAAAATCATAATTGACGAATGCAAACACGGTCATGGTCTTTGGTTTGACAAAGGTGAGATTCTTGAAGTAATAAAGTTAGGGTCCGTAAATAAAGAAAACGAAATTGTAAAATTATTAACTGAAATGTATACGCACAAAATTGAATCAAATAACAAGGAGGAATAATGAGTGCTTTTATAATTTTCATAATTTTAATTGTTTTAGTTGGTTTTTATTTTATGGGAATGTATAATTCCTTAATCAAACTGCGCAATCAAGTTAAAAATGCCTGGTCACAAATTGACGTTCAATTAAAAAGAAGACACGACCTCATTCCCAACCTTATTGAAACCGTTAAAGGATATATGACCCACGAAAGGGATACACTTGAAAACATTACCAAAGCAAGAGCCGGGGCAATGAGCGCTAATACTGTCGCCGAGAAGGCAAAAGCTGAATCTGCATTAAGCGGCGCACTCGGTAAGTTTAATCTTGTTGTTGAAAATTATCCGGACTTAAAAGCAAACCAAAATTTTCTTGCACTTCAGGAAGAATTAACCTCAACTGAAAATAAAATTTCTTTTGCACGACAAAGTTATAACGATCAAGTTCTTTTTTATAATAATAAAATTGAGATGTTCCCCTCTAATATTATAGCCGGAATGTTTAATTTCAAACAAGAAGAATTCTTTGAAATTGAAGACGATAAAGAACGGGAAGCTCCAAAAGTAAAGTTTAACTAAGCGAATAGTTAGTCAAATAAAGTCTCTTAAATTTCATAAATTTTATCAAAATGTAATGTTTATAGTTCTAATTATAATTGTTTTGAACATTTTCATTTTTAATTATTTTAATTTTTTAAGTTTTTATGTGGGAATTAATTCAGTCAAATAAAAGAAAATCGCTAATTCTTTTTCTGGTAATGGGAATTATATTATTATTTTTGGGCTATTTTATCGGTGGTGCTTTATTAGGTCCCAACGGTGGAAGTGAATTAGGACTGTTTTTTGCGTTACTACTTTGGAGCATTCTTTCCATCATAAGTTACTTTGCCGGTAGTTCCGTTATACTTTCGGTAAGTAAAGCCAAAGAAGTGACAAAAGAAGTTCATCCCCAGTTATTTAACGTGGTTGAAGAAATGAAGATAGCCGCTGCATTACCAAAAATGCCCAAAATTTTCATTATAAATGAAGAAGCTCCCAATGCATTTGCAACCGGCAGAAATCCTGAAAACAGTGCGGTTACTGTAACTGCAGGACTACTATCCAAATTAAACCGGGACGAATTGCAAGGAGTAATTGCTCATGAAATTTCTCACATAAAGAACCGTGATATTTTGTATATGACGTTTGCAGGAGTTATGCTTGGAAGTATAGTAATAATTTCGGAAGTGTTTTTAAGAGGTATGTGGTTTGGCGGCGGTTCGCTAAATAGATATAAAAATAGATCTTCGGGCGGAGGTTCCGTTCAAGGTGTAATTACAATTGTTGCTTTAATTCTTGCAATATTAGCGCCGGTACTTGCGCGTTTGTTGTACTTTGCTATATCCAGAAAACGGGAATACTTAGCAGACGCAAGCGGCGTACGTTTAACCCGTTATCCCGAAGGACTCGCATCCGCATTGGAAAAATTAGCAAACAACAAATTAGACCTCCATGCGGCGAATAAAGTCACTGCCGGGATGTATATCGTTAATCCGCTTAAGAAAAAAGGTATGAAACTTTCCGATTTAACCAGCACTCACCCGCCAATATCTGAGAGAATCAGAATATTAAGAAATATGTCGCAAGGCGCCGGATATTCAGATTATCAAAATGCTTATATGAAAGTAAAACACAAAACCGAAAGATTAATTCCAAACTCGGTTTTAGATACGGATGAGAAAATTGGCATTAGAACTCCTTCTAAGGGCGAAGAAGTTATTGACAAGAAAAATTACAGAAGGATCTTGGGCGATTTGGTAATGAACGTCAACGGTTATTCTTTTGTAAATTGCGCTTGCGGACTTAAACTAAAAATACCGCCGACATATAAAAAACCCGAAGTTAAATGCCCTAGATGTGGAAGGATTAATAAAGTTTCTCCCGGAAATAATTAATATCTTCAATAAAATTATTTCTAATAATTAAAGATTCAAGCAAAAGCCCGGTATTTGAAAATGCCGGGCTTTTAAAGGTTGCATCTTCATTTTCTACACGCTTCCCACGTCAAAATTCTCCAAATAATCTTTTACCGCTTTTAAGAATTTCCCTCCGAGCATACCGTCAACTAATCTGTGATCGTGGCTAAGGGATAAATACATCATCGGTTTAATTGCAATTACGTCCGTTCCGTCAACTTCTACCACAACGGGTTTTTTAACCACAGCGCCTACTCCAAGAATTGCTACTTCCGGTTGATTAATAATCGGATTGCCGAACAAAGCCCCAAAGACACCGTAATTGGTAATTGAGAAAGTTCCGTCGGCAACTTCATCCGGATTTAACTTTTTATTTCTTGCACGATATCCAATATCTGCAATTGCCTTAGCCAGTCCCCTAACGCTTTTATCTTCGGCGTTTTTAATATTCGGAACAATTAAACCGTTCGGTTCAACTGCAACGGCTATACCAAGATTGACATACTTCTTAACTACAATTTTGTCTCCGTTAATTGAAGCATTTACATACGGATAATCCTTTAGAGCTTTTACGGCTGCATATGAAATAAAAGGCATGTAAGTTAATTTAATATTTTCATCCCTCAACAATTTTTCTTTGTTTTGTTGAATGAAATTATGAATACGGGACATATCGACTTCCATTACTTCCGAAACGTGGACGGAAGTATCACGGCTTTGAATCATGTGCTCCATAATTCTCTTTCTTATATTATCCATCGGAACAATTTCCATGCCTTGTCCGTCCATAATTACCGGAGCCGGTTGAGTTTTACTGGCAATTGGGACTTTTGTTCTT
>JALSTI010000110.1 GCA_026983795.1 Melioribacteraceae bacterium | reverse complement strand
TGTGCAGCATTGATTAAATTCAAAACGCCTTTGTGCTGCAGGAGTGTACCTTTAGGTTTCCCGGTAGAGCCGGAAGTGTAAATAATATAAGCAAGATTTTCAGGATGACTTAAGTCAATATAATTCCGAACCCGTTTTCCATTGATTTCATTCTTGTCAAATAAAAAGAGTGGGACATTTAATTTATCTATTTTATCCCCATAATTCTTGGTAGTTAAAATACAAAACGGATTCGAATCCTTTAAAATATATTTAATTCTTTCTAAAGGAGTAGTGGGATCGACAGGTAAATAAACCCCTCCGGCTTTAAGTATTCCAAGTAAACCAATTATCATATCTATTGATTTATCAACATACAAAGCAACTACTTCTTCCGGCTTAATTCCCTTTTCTCTCAAATAATAAGCCAGGTTATCAGCTTTCATGTTAAGATCCGAATAAGTAATATTTTCGCTTCCAATTTTTACAGCTACATTGTCCGGATATTTTTCACTAATCTCCGCAAACTTCTGATGGATACACAATTCTTTATTAAAATCCGATTTCTTATAATTAATTTGGTTAAGTAAAACTTTCTCATTATTACTTAAATAATTAAGATTATTAAAATTTATATTATTATTTTTAATAATACTATCAATTATGTTTTCAAAATGCTCCAGTAAATTTAGAACCGAAATTTCCGGAATTAATGATGAATCAAATGCAATTTCAATTGTAATGGGAATATTCGAAGAAGAAACTACAGTTATTGGATAATTAGTTTTTTCAACTGACTTTACATCAAGTATTTTAATTCCTAAATTAATTTTTTTAACTGAAGCGTCAACGGGATAATTTTCAAATACAAATAAGGTTTCAAACAAGGGATCTTTCGAAGCAATATCACTCCATTTTTGTATTTCAAACAGAGGAGTATGTTCATAATCTTTAAGTTCAACTTGTTTTCTGTGAAAGTCAATTATCCAATCGGTTATCGAAATAAACGGATTAATTTTAGCTCTTATCGGAAGTGTGTTTATAAACAATCCCAACATATTTTCGGAGCCGGTCAGTCCGGTAGGCCTTCCCGAAAATGTTGCGCCAAACACAACGTCATTTTCTCCGCTATATCTAGCTAAAAGTATTGACCATACAGCTTGTAAAAAACTATTAATTGTTATCTTATTCCGTTTAGAGTATTCTACTATTTTATTAGATAGCTCTTTACTAAGAATTCGCTTTTCTTTTAAGTAATTATCAGTATTACTTTCTGTTTTATTTACAGTTAATTTAAAGTTGAGCGGAGTAGGTGAAGAAAATCCCTCTAAATATTCCTTCCAGAATTTTTCGGCTTTTTTGTTATCAACAGAATTTAACCATTTAATAAAATCTTTATAAGGCCTTTTTGCGGGAAGTTTTATTTTTTCATGCAGAGAAAACGCTTTATAATAAGTAAAAACCTCTTTCAGTAAAATTGGCAGCGACCAACCATCCATTAAAATGTGATGATTACTCCACACCAATTTATAAAGCTCTGAATTTAATTTTATTAATTTCACTCTTAATAACGGAGCTTTTGAGAGGTTAAAACCGGCTTTTTTATCGTTAAATATAAGTTCATTAACCTTACTCTCAATTTCATTATCCGGTACTTTAGTCCAATCGTAAATCTCAACTGGAATTTTTACTTTATCATGAACTACTTGCAACATTTTTGTTACTTTTTTGTATACAAAAGAAGTACGTAAAACATCGTTATCATCAACCACAGCTTGCCATGCTTGCTCGAATGCCTTTTCATCAATTTTTCCTTTTAGCGTAACGATCATCTGCTCAAAATATTCATCGGATTCCGGATTATAAATAGTATGAAACAGCATCCCTTTTTGCATTGGGGACAAAGAATAAATTGATTGAATATTATTTTTTTTTGTTTTTTCCATTTTTATCTTTAATTGTTTAATATTAATCTTTATTATTCGTTCAACTCCGATAATAAATCACCAAGATCGTCATCGGTAATGTCCGCATCTTCAAAATCCACCGCCGATATTTCAACTTTATCATCTTTATATACTTTATCGATAATTTCTAATAAATTATTTTTAATCAACCCGGCCAGTTTTTCCATGGTTTCTTTTTTATGATAGTTATTAGAATAATTAATATGCAGAACTAATTCTCCATCCACTATACTTGCGGTCACATCCAATAGATGCGTCCTTCTGTTTTCAAGTCCCCTTTCGTTCCCTTTCCATTCATTAGCCCGTTTAAAATTTCCTTTTTGGTCTGCATTTTTGTTAAAGACACCCAAGTAATTAAACATAATATCCGGTTCATTAAAATCTTGCAAAGCTCGGCTTATCTTTTTATCAGTCGATAAATATTTTAATATCCCAAATCCTATACCATTATTTGGAATTTTCCTTAACTGTTCTTTTACATACTTTAATAAATCTATTATATTCACCGAATCCTTTAAGTCAATAAATACGGGATATACCGAAGTAAACCAGCCTATAGTTCTTGAAATGTCAACATCCTCAAATAGATATTCCCTTCCGTGTCCTTCCATTCCGATTATATGTTTTCTTTTTCCGTCCCATTGCGAAAGTGAATATTCGAATGATGTAATTAGTATTTCTGCAATATTAGTAGTTAATTTTTGTATGGTTTCTGTTCGTAAAATCTCCGTTTTATCTGAGGGAATTTTTACTACTACTCTTTTCGATGTTCCCTCTAAATTTTCACCGCTTGTAAAATCAGTTGGAATTTTTGCATACTTTGAATATTTCATCAGTTCTTTCCAATAACCGTATTCATTAATCCATCGATCTTCATTGGCAGACGAGGTTAATTTTTCCGACCAATACTTAAACGAAGTAGTTTTGGACGGCAGTTTTATTTCTTTACCGGCTTTAAGTTGTTCGTATGCACTTTGCAAATCTTCAAGAATTATCCTCCAAGATATTCCATCAATTACCAAATGGTGAATAACGATTAATAATCTGTCGTCTTCCTCCTCTTTCATTTTGAAATAAACAATTCTAAACAAAGGTCCTTTTTCTATATCCAAACTCCCTTGATATTTTTCAGATTCATTAGCTATTATTTCAGGAATATTCTTATGATCTATTTTTGATAAATCTATCACTGAAAAAGGAACATGTGAATTCATTTCACTGAAAATTTGTCGATAACCATTGACGCTCTTTATATATCTTAATCTCAGAACATCATGATGTTTCATAATTTCTTTTACAGCTTCGCCGAACATTTCCGTATCAATTTTGTTCGAAACTTCCAATAAAATTGATTGATTCCAGTGATTTGGATTATCAAATTTTTGTTTAAAAAACCATGTCTGAATTGGAGTTAGTGGTACTTCCCCGGAAATTAATCCTTGTTCTGCCACCACTTTTTGAGCTTTGTTTGCTAAATTTGCCAAACCCATAATTGTCGGTGCTTCAAATAAATTTTTCGGACTCA
>JALSTI010000109.1 GCA_026983795.1 Melioribacteraceae bacterium | reverse complement strand
TGGGACAAACTCTAAACTTTCAATAGGACGCTGATAAATACTGATTGTTTATGATTTGCACTGAGGGGATGGAACGCGGATAACACTGATGCAACGGATTTTCACAGATAGAATTTTAACAAAAAATAAAATCAGTGTTAAAACTTATCGATAGTTTGTATTTTACCCTTGCGTTCTTGCGGTTAAGAAGGGTAATGCAAGATCTAAAAAAAGCAATTTAAATTATCCGTTATCAACACTCAATTCTTCAATATTCCATTCTTCATCTTGTTTAACTTCTTCTTCAATTCCAAGCAAGTTGGTAATTAAAAAAGTCTCACTACCTAAAAACCAAATTTTTACAAAAATTCTTAACCAAATAAAAATTTGTTGAACCAGAACGACAATTAAAAAAGTAATTTTAGAATGAATAAACAAACTTTCACTAAAAAGGAGATAAGCGACAATTAAAACAGCAGGAAAAATTAAAAGGAGAACATATAAACCTATTACTTTAATAATTTTAACAAAAAAGAACTTTATTGCCAGCCAAAATGAAACAAAAGCCTTTTTAGATTTATTTGCTACCATTAATATTTTTGCATAATCCGCAATTACCAGAATAAAACCGCTTAAAACAAGATGAACAGCCGCGCCTGTTACAAATGTATAAAACAAACCCGCTTCCGTTTCCGCCGTGTCACTCATACTTACCAAAATTGCCACAAGAGGAAAATAAATTATAACAACCAGCAATAGTTGAATTGGAATAACGATAAGTGCCAATCTTAAAAAGGAAAGGAAATAATCTCCGCAAGCAAATAGAAATTCTTTAAGTGAAAATTTTTTATTGTTGTAAATTAAATCAATTATTCCGCCCGAGAAGAAAATACTGAAAATTAAATACAAAATTGAAACCCAAATACCGATAGGAACAAAAGGTTTTAAAATCTTCCCGGAGGTTCTTATAAAATCTTCATACGAAGTATAATCAAAACCATGCAGCAAGGGATAAACGGACATGGAAAAATTAATTGCATTTTTAAGTGTAATGAAAAACGGAATGGAAATGATTAATGCCAACAAAAGAACAAATAGATAGAGAAAAGTAATCATCTTTCCCGATGTTAATGTAACTCGTAATCCTTTTGTGTATGCTTTAATCATGTTTATACTTTTGTTTTAGAATATTAAAATAGTGTTGAGAATAACAGCATTGAGTTTTCCAACCAAAACAGAACTTTGGAAGTATATTTCCATATTACAGAAGTCCTCGGTCTTGTATTTAAACTGTTGTTAGTAATATTAATATCAATTGGCAGTTTATTAAACGGATCGACCTTTGCCCAAACCGCTTTACTTGGTTTAACAAAATCAAAAACCTTTACTCTTCCTTTTCCGTTCCATCTTTCCAGCTCCTCGGAACCGTTGCTAAAATGAACCAAAATTTCTACCGGTATTTTTACTCCGCCCAAACGTTCTACGAAAACACTCGATTTGAATTTTTCTCTTTTTGAGTTTATGCTATCATTGTTAACGAGCGAAAGTGAATCATCAAAAATACCTCTCGGTTTTTCAATTTTTATTACTCTTATTCGCCCTAATTTATAATCGCAAACACCGGTACCGTACAAAACTTGATCGAAAAACCAATTCATATTATTTCCTAAATATTTATCATTTTTCTCGAACATAATTCCGTTTACAACATTTATAAAATCTCTTCCGGTAGGATGTTTGAACTTCCATTTTTCGAAATAGGTTTTCATAATTTTATTCATAGTTTTCAATCCGACCAATCTTTCTAGCGTAGTCATCCAAGTAGCAGTTTTATTATAAGTAATCCTTCCGTAATTTCCTTCCGGATATTGCCACGCAAAACTTGCATCCGGCGCAGCTTTAGGATTACTCATTCCGGTATAACCTTCACGCTGCATTTCAAAATCTCCGAAATGGAAACCGAATAAATTAAACATGGATGTTTTTTTACCGTAATAATAGTTCATTATTCGAGTCTCGTAGTAAGTATTAAACCCTTCGTCCATCCATGCTTCTTCAAATTCGTTTGTAGCCAGTAAACCCATAAAATAATTATGACCGAATTCGTGTATTGTAACATCCTCAATCATTTTCAATCCTTCGGGAATTCCCCATAGCGCCATTGTTGTAAAAAATGTAGGGTATTCCATACCGCTTGCAGCTAAAGCATAATACGGCGGATCAACCAGTGTAACTGTTGTGTAAGGATAAATACCGAGATTATCATTGAAATAATTAAGAGCGTTAATAAGGGAACCAATAAATCTGTCCTTCATATAAAAATGATTAGGCTGAAGCAGCGCTTTTATATGAACATGTTTCCACTGGGTTTCAACAACTTTATAATGTTTGAATGCCGTCCAAGCAAAATCAACAACATCTTCAGCCAAATAGTTAACCGTTTTTGTGCCGTCGGTATTCAGTTTAGTGTTTGTATTAAGTCCCGTTGCTCCTACAATATATTCTTTCGGTAATGTGATTGATACATCATAATTCCCGAAATCGGCGTAGAACTCTGAATTTGCATGGTACTGATGACAATTCCAGCTTCCTTTTGTTGCAAAACGTTGACCCGGAACCTCATAGACGCCAATTTTAGGGAACCATTGTGCTATTAAAAAATAATCCCTGCTGAAACCCGAACGTGCAACAATTTTAGGTAGTTTGGTTTGAAATTGAATATTTAAAACTATAGTAGATCCGGGTAAAACAGGGTTGTTCAAGTCGACTTTAATTACAGTCCTGTCATCTTTGTTATTATCATCCGGATGAATAAACCGGATTTTATTTTTAAGCTCACTGCCGTTTACGTCTTTCATCGATTTTATTTTTATCCATCCCCAATCCACAGTATCTTTTGCCCTGATATTTTCGCCTCTGAATCTATGTCCGCCTTCTTTATAAAAAGTTGATTTGGTATTTTTAAATGCGTTAAGATACATGTGGAATCTAAGTTCTTTAATAGTATCGGTTGATGTGTTATTCCATGTTAAAACTTCAGACCCGTTAATAATTTTCGTTTTCGGATTAAGTTTAACATTCATTTGATAGTTAGCAATTCGAGGACTTAACGGTTTATCTGAAATTGTTGGTTGAGCAATTGCAGTTTGAAAGTGAAGGATTGTGATACTTGCCAGCAGACTTAAAAATTTAATTGACTTCATCAAATTAATATCACCTTAAAGTTGAGAAAGAAACCGCTGAAAAAAAATGAAAAAATCCGCCAATAACTTCTGATGAATAAGTTATTCTTAAAATAAGAAAATTTTCCGTATCGGGAAAGTAATAATAAATTATAAACTACTTTTTTCAGAAAATCAAAATATTCGGTTTTTTACAGAATTTAAATTGATTCGGTTAGCTCCGAAAATTTTTTATAAGGAATTGCTATTAAACTTTCGGCAGAAAACGCTCCGTTCTTCAGTCCAATCATTGAAACTTTAGCAGCGGTTTCAACATCGGGAGCTTCATAAATATCCATAAAATCATATTTTCCCAAAAGAGCATAGTGCGAAATAAATTTAACTTCAGGGCATTTTGTTTTTACCTCGTCAAGCCATTGTCTTCCGAGTTGGGGTCTTTCTTTAATTTTACTGGATATTTCAGGTGATAATTTGGTTAGTAAAATAAAAGTCTGCATAATTTCCTCCTTCTTTTATATGAATAAAATCATAGTTTACAACAGGAGTACGTTACAGAACAAGAATTATTTAACTACTTCCACGCCTTTCCAAAAGGCGAAATAACCTCTAATAGGTTTAGCGGCGTCTTTCGGGTTAGGGTAATACCAAACCGCATTAGCGTTTTGTTTTCCGTTAACAACCAAATCAAAATAACTGGCTTCGCCTTTCCACGGACAAGTTGTGTGGTACTGACTTTCCTGAAAAAATTCTTTATTAACCGATTCCGGTGGGAAATAATGATTTCCCTCTATTACGATAGTATCATCGCTTTCGGCAATTACGGTGCCGTTCCATATTGCTTTCAAATTTTTCCCCTATAGATAGAATTTTCAAAAATATTTGCTGTTTTATTAAAGTGAAATAACCGAATTCTCGGCATCGGGATAATAAGTCGCAACATGTTTATCTGCATCTTCGTCGTTAATCCAAGTTTCCCCGTCTAATAAATATCTGAATTGATATTCAGCGTCTTTAAGTAAATTCATTGTAACATAAAATGCATTATCTTTTCTTCTTCTTTTCATCGGTGTTGCATTAGGGTCCCAATTATTAAAATCACCAACCAAACTTGCTTTTTGAAACTTTTCAGCTATTTCCTTTGGAATTTCAAAAGTAACTTTACATTCCGGTTTTGTTTTAAGGTATTGCTTTTTTATTGCCATTTTAACTCCGTAATCTTTATTATTTATCAATTTAAATTATCAATTATTCCTATAAACAACAAGAAAGAATATTGGTGAATTAAGTATACAAATTCTTTCCTTGTTAATTTGTCTACCTTTTTACAATACTAAAGTTAATTTTGATTCACAATTTTCTGGCAATTACAACCACTTTCTTTACTGTCTCGGTTGAAACCGAAGAGTTGTAGAAAGCTTCCAGAAGTACAATGTAAATTCCAATTTTTAACGGATTTTTATTATCATCCAATCCGTCAAAAATTACTCGTCCGGTAGAGCCTGTTGCGGAATTATTGAGTAAAGTCCTTACCAATCTGCCTTTAGCGTCGAATATTCTGATTCTAATTTGTGAAACCGCATGCGTTAAGCTATAACTGAAAATAGTAAAATCCTCAAAACCGTCATTATCCGGGGAAAACGGATTCGGATTTATAGATAAACTTGCGGTATTAATTAAATTTTTTGTAAATATAGAATTTTCACGGTTTGGAGTTGCTCCGGCCGGATCGACGGAAGTGCTCCAATTTTGAGGATCATTTGAACCGAGTGAAGGATTGATACGTTCAAGAGATTTGTTTTTAGTATCTAAAATGTTAGGGTTATTCCAGTTGTCAAAATAATATACCGAATCAATTAAATTTCCGTGAAGATCATAGATAGAAATCGATTCACCTTTGTTGGAAAGCGAAAACGACGAGTTATTAATAATTTTAATGTTCGTTGAATCCGGTAAATTTTTATAATTATTAAAAATTGATGAATCGGAGGAAATTAAATAAAAATTGTGCGGATTTAGAATTTTAAATCCGTCGCTTATAAAATAATTTTTACCGGTTCCATTTTTAAATCTCCAAGCGCCAATTTGTATTTTTTGTGTAGAATTATTGTAAAGTTCAATAAATTCGGGGTTATCTCCGCCGGTGTTATACATAATTTCGTTTATAACAACGTTGCCTTTAGAATACTGCGGAACGGACAGAACCGAGTTTTGTTTTCCCAAAGTATTTCCTTCCGGAGCGATGGAAGGAGACCAATTTAAACTATCTGTCGAATTAACTTCGGTTGATATCCTTTCCAATGAAACGCCGGTTTTTCCTCCCCAATCCTTTTTGTATTGCATGCTGTCTATAATTGCATTTCTAAAATCGTAAAGAATTATACCGTCTGTCGAATTATTCAAATTACCAAAATCAACTTCAAAAGCTTTAACTCCATCGGGTAAATTTAGTTTGCCGGTATCACTAGCTACAATGAACAGCTCGGACGGATTAACTAAAGCATTATTAACGGTAATGTAATTTTTCGTCGGTTTCAAATCGCTTACCGACCAGTATTTCAGATTAATAACTTTATCCGATCTGTTTTTAAATTCGACCCATTCACTTTCACCGGCTAAATTTTTATACATTATTTCATTAATTACAATATCGTTTTGGGCAAAACCGGCAACAAATTTTTTCCCGGAATAATTATTCCCCAAATCTTCATCGTTATTAAATATAATTTGAACAGCGATGGAAATTGTATCGTTTATAACAATTGAGTTACGGGAAGAAACGGTTAATGAATCCTTTGAATCCAATTTTAAGTTGGGATGTTCTTCAAAAAGCTGTGTTGCACTGTTTTTCCCATTATAAATTTGCAACGAAAAATTATCCGCATCGGCCGATCCGGTATTTTTTATTTTTACCAAAACTTTAACCTCTTCACCAGGAACGGGAAAATTGGGTGAAAGCGATATTTTAGCAACGGACAAATCGAACTTTTTAGGTGTAACGCTGTTAATTCTACCCGGAGTTCCTTGTTCTATATCGGTTGAATATTCCCAATTTCTAGTATCTATGGACGACGCTCCAGCGTCTATCCGTTCTAACGAAAAACCGGTTTTTGTATTTGAAGATGCATTATAAAAAACCGAATCGATTGAAAAACCGCGGTCGTCGCGCAATACAATTCCGTCTTCGTCGTTATTTAAATTTGCGAATTTTAATTCGATAACCGGAGAATTTATTTGCCTGTGAAATTCGAATATCGAGGAACTTTTTGTGATTACAAAGAACGATTTGGGATCAATTTGTATTTGTTCCGGAATTATTTTTGTTACCGGATTAGTTAATACATCGCTAACTGTCCAATTTTTAAGATTTACCGGTTGACCGGTGTTGTTATATAATTCAATCCATTCCGGTTCGCCGTTTGCAGGATTAAACATAATTTCGTTTATAACGACCGAATTTTTCGAAAATCCGGGTTTTACGGATTTATAAAACCGGTTATTGGTGGTATCTTGGTCTTTACTGGAAATTACTTTTATTCCGAATGCTCGTTTTTTTACCAGAGCGTTTATTTTATAGTTAAATTCATATTCTAATGAATCACCGGGAATTAAAATTTGAACAGGGGAACTTTCCGTATTTAAATCCAAAGAAGAATCCAAATCCGTATCCTCCCAAAGTTGAACTGAAAAATCGATTTGCCGTTTTCCAATATTTTTTATAATTGCGGAAATGCCAACGGTATCGTTCAAAGTTGGGAAAGGAGGATTAAATTTTATTCCGTCCGCAATTAAATCGTATTCTTTTTGTGTAACGGAATTTACATATCCGGGTGTTGCTCCAAAAACAGAAACGGACTGACTCCAATTAAGCGAATCTGAAGAAGGGTTACCGGGATTGATGCGTTCAATCGACTTTCCGGTTTCTCCGCCCCAACTTGATGAATATTCCACAGAATCAATCAATGTCCCAACAGAATCCATAATTACTATTTGATCCCCGCCGTTATTAAGCGAAGGAAGATTCAGTATTAAAATTGCCGAAGGGATATTATAAAAATTTACCAAAGAAGAATCATCGCTTAGAACTACAAACCGGTTTGGAGATAAATTAAATTCCAATTTGGAAATTTTAGCAGAAGACGATTTATCATGAATTGCCCAATTCTTCAGATTTATTGTTTTTCCCGATCTGTTAAACAACTCAATCCATTCCGGTTCACCAGTCTTGGGTTTGTACATTATTTCGTTAATTACAACATCGTTGTAATGGTACGGTTTACCGGAAACCGTTAAACCGATTATCGCTTTATTATTAGATGAATCCTCATCGGTACCGGAATTTATTTTAAAAACAAACTGATAAACTCCCGCCTGTAAACTGTCAATATTTACGTTGATGGTTATCGAATCGGAAGAATTAAGAGAATCTACAGTTTTACTAAAAAACAGCTCGTTAGCTTGTGCAATGGAATCAAGGTTTACATCGGAATATCCGTTTACCGTAAACTGTCCGGAATTTTGAATACCGAGATTTTTAATTTTTAACAACATCAAAAACGGTTTGCCTTCCACAAGTTGGGTGGGATTAACGGAAACGTTTATCAATGCAAGGTCGATTTTTTTAGGCGAGACCGAATTTGCAAAGCCGGGCGTTCCGTTTAGAACAACGGAATTTTTCCAATTTTGTGGCGAATTATTTTTACCGGGAATTATTTTCTCATCGGAAATGCCAACCGGATTATTGGCGGAATAAGTGTAAACCGAAATTGTATCACCAACTGTATCAAGCAGCGCAATAGTTCTGTTGCTTGAATTCGACATTCCGCCGGAACCGAAAGCTTTATCGGCCAATTTAACTACTAAAGCGTTCGACGGAATTAAATTTTTATAAATTCCGTTTTCAAAATCATAATCTCCTTCAAGAATTACCGCAAATTGTGCCGGCGCCAAAATAGTACCGCCGGTAACGGGTAAAATATGATCGGCATTTGAAGTTTGATATTTAATTAATACGGCAGCTAAATTAACCGGTTGGTTGCCGGAAGGATTGTACAATTCAATAAATTCACCGTTCTGAGAAGAAGGTCGGAACATTATCTCGGAGAGAATTAAATTTTGTTCGGGCTGCGAATATAATGTTTGCGTTGCTGCAATAAATGAAATAAAAATTAATAAAAACTCTTTAATGCTCATTTTTCAACTTAAACAAAAATAAACTTTAAATTTATTTCTATTTAATATAATAATAGATAAATAAATTAGTAAAGTAAAATATAAACTTGTTACATTTTGTAATTCCTTCAAAAATGATTAAATGTTTCTTGATAGAGGTATTTTTTATAGATTGTAAGTTCGTTTTAAGAAATTTTAACAATTAAGAACTCTTAATTATGGAAGAACCGCAAGTAAGCGTTGGTATTTTATCCGATAATGAAATTGATATTGTATTTTACGGAGATTACATTTTATCCGGCGGCTCTAAAAGTTTTAACGGTAAATACAAAGCGCTTTTGGAAAGCGGGAAAATTTATCTTATAAATAATTATGAAAAGTTCGAAATAGAAAACGGCACGCCTCTTATTCCCGAAGATTATCTAACAAGTTCGTTTGTGCTTAGAGATGTTATTATCGGGAAAAGATTTCATTGGGAAACCAAAGAAAATCAAAGATTTTTAGGAACAATAAAATTTTTAATTGAGAACGGTAAATTAACTGCGGTAAATATTTTGCCCGTAGAAGATTATTTGACAAGCGTTATTTCATCCGAAATGAAAGCTACGAGTCCCAAAGAACTGCTTAAAGCCCACGCAATAATTTCAAGAAGCTGGTTATTGGCACAAATGGAAAGAAGTACAACTGTTGAGTTAGGTAAAAAACATTTCCCGTCGGAGATAAAAACAGAAGATGAATACATAAGATGGTATGACCGGCAAGACCATAAACTTTACGATGTTTGTGCGGACGATCATTGCCAAAGGTATCAAGGCGTTACAAAGTTAATTGAACATAACGCTCAAATTGCCGTTAGTGAAACACGGGGATTGATTTTAAAATACGGTGACGAAATTTGCGATACCAGGTTTTCCAAATCATGCGGCGGAATTACCGAATCGTTTGAAAACGTTTGGGAACCCGTTCCAAAATCGTATTTAACAAAAATTATCGATTATAAATTTGAACCGGACGGATTTGATTTGGATTTAACAAATGAAAATGCAGCCGAAGAATGGATAAGAAATTCTCCTCCGGCATTTTGCAATACAAACGATGATGAAATTCTTTCTTTGGTCTTGATGAAATACGATCAGCAAACTAAAGATTTTTACCGGTGGACCGTAGAATATTCCCAAGAAGAGCTTGCAAATTTGATAAATACAAAAAGCGGTTTCGATTTCGGGAATATTGTAGACCTAATTCCCATTCAACGCGGAAATTCGGGCAGAATTATTAAGCTTAAAATTGTAGGAACAAAAAGAACCATGACTGTGGGAAAAGAGCTTTATATCCGGAAAATTCTATCCGATACTCATCTTTACAGTTCTGCGTTTGTTGTGGATAAATTGGACATAATTGATAATATTCCACAAAAAATAAAATTTATTGGCGCCGGTTGGGGTCACGGCGTAGGGTTATGCCAAATAGGCGCTGCGGTAATGAGCGTAATGGGTTATAAATTCGACGAAATTCTTTTGCATTATTTTCGCGGAGCAAACATTTCAAAAATTTATCAATGAAAATTTTATATTCATGCTTATCCAAAAGTTGGGGCGGAATGGAAATGTATACGCTTGCTTCCGCTTTGCAGTTAAAAAACAAAAACCTTAACGTTTCATTACTTTGCTATCCGGATTCCGAATTATTTAACGAAGCTATAAGACAAAAACTTAATGTTATTACTTCAACCGGTGACAAATATTTCCATCCTATTGAAATTATTAAATTAATCAAGCATCTGAAAAAAAATAAATTCGATATAATTCATTCCCATGCTTCGAGTGATTTATGGTTAATTGTACCAGCTTTGCGAACGGCTAAAATACAAACTCCCTTATTTTTTACAAAACACGTCGGTTCGTTTATTAATAAAAAAGATATTCTTCATAATTATTTATATAACCGTGTAAATATTGCATTTGCAATCAGTTCCGTAATTAAAAATAATTTGCTCGAAACTACATCGTTAAACGAATCTAAAATAAAAATACTTCATAACGGAGTGGACACAAAATTTTTTGACCCGGCTTTAGTTAATCCCAAAGAAGTAAGAAAAGAATTCAACATTTACGGCAGCGATATTGTAATAGGAATGATTGCCAGAATAACTTGGGGAAAAGGATACGAAGAACTATTGAAAGCCGCCGGCAGTTTAGTAAATGAATATAAAAATTTGAAATTTCTGCTTGTAGGTAAAGCCAGCCGGGGAGAAGAAGATTATGCGGAAAAAATTCAAAATCTATCCGGGCAATTAGGATTAAAAGACAAAGTAATTTTTACCGGATACAGAAAAGACACCCGCAATTTAATATCCGCAATGGATATTTTTGCATTCCCTTCGCATTCCGAAGCTTTCGGAATAGCATTGATTGAAGCAATGTCTATGGCAAAACCATCCGTCTGTTCAAATTCCGACGGTATTTTAGATATTGCAGTTGAAGGTAAAACCTCGTTGCTGTTTAAGAGAAAAGATGAAAATGACCTTAAAGAAAAACTTAAAATACTAATAGACTCTGAGCAGATGAGAACAAAACTCGGCAAAGCGGCAAGAGAAAGAGCAATAAAGAAATTCGATTTCAACAAAATAACGGAAAAAACAATCGGTTTTTATAATCTGTTTAGTTGAGCAAATTTAAAAATCCTTACATTATTTGAATATATTTTTTAATTTTAAGTTCAATATTTCCTCCGTAACCTATCGTGTTTTATAGAGGGTAACATCTTTTTCGTAAAGAACCGGAATAGTTTTTTATAAATATAAATTAATTTAGTTAATAAAACATTAATCTATTCATACTAAAAGGAGAGCCTATGAAATACAAACTAACTTATTTAATGATCATTCTGTTTATTTTTACGGGAATGTTATCTAATATTAAAGCACAAGGTGTAACAACATCATTTATAAACGGTATTATTACAGATGCCGATGGTAATCCGTTACCGGGCGCCAATATAATTGCCGTTCACGAACCCAGCGGAACTCAATACGGAACTTCTTCGAGAGCCGACGGTTTGTACAACCTTCCAAACTTGAAAATCGGCGGACCATATACCGTTACGGTTTCTTATGTGGGATATAACAAAGCAGTTAAGAAGAACGTGTTTTTAGCATTAGGACAGAAATTACGTCTCGATTTTAAATTGAGCAGCGAATCCGTAAAATTACAACAAGTAACCGTTTCGGCCGAGAAAGACGAAGTATTAAACGGAAACAGAACCGGAGCCGAAACTTTTGTTGACCCCAAACAAGTACAAACTCTTCCTTCAATTAAAAGAAGTACCAGGGATTTAACCAGACTCGATCCGAGAAGTGACGGTAACTTTAGCTTTGGAGGTAAAAACTGGTTGTACAATAATATTTCACTCGACGGTTCTTATTTTAATAATCCTTTTGGACTTGACGACCCTGCGCCCGGAGGTCAATCAAATGCGGAACCGGTTCCTTACGATGCAGTTGAACAAGTAGAAGTTTCAATAGCTCCTTTTGATGTTCGTGAAGGCGGTTTTACAGGCGCCGGAATCAATACGGTTACCAAAAGCGGAACAAATACTTTAAAAGCAACTGCTTATAGTTTTTTTAGAAACGAAAGCCTGATCGGAAATAAAGTGTCGGGTAATAAAGTTATTGCTAATCCCAATCTTTCGTTTAATCAATCCGGTGTTGCCGTTGGAGGCCCTATTGTTAAAGATAAATTATTCTTTTTCGTAAACGGAGAAATAGTTAGACGTGACGATCCCGGCACTAACTTTCTTGCGGACAGAGACGGAAACGTTACTTTCGGTGAATCGAGAGTTAGAGCAAGCGTTATGGATTCTATTAGAACCAGAATGAAAAAAGTTTATAATTATGATACCGGCGAATATGAAGGCTATGTTCACAGTACTGATAATGAAAAGTTGCTTATTAAATTAGACTGGAATATAAACGACAACAATAATTTGACGTTTCGTTATAACCGGTTGGATGCAAGAAGGGGTTTAGGACCGCATCCGTTTGTTTTAAGTCCTAACGGCAGCGGTAGAGGTCCTAATGAAAATAGTTTGCCTTTTCAAAATTCCGGGTACAGGATAAACAACAGATTAAATTCCTTTGCATTGGAATTGAATAGCAGAGGCGGTTCATTCGCTAACAGATTTTTTGCCAGTTATAACAGATTCAGAGATTATCGTGATCCGTTTAGCAGACCTTTCCCAACTATTGACATAGCTGAGAACGGAATTACATATACGACCGTTGGACACGAACCTTTCTCTATCCACAATATTCTGGACCAAGATGTACTTCAGTTCACCGATAATTTTAGTTATTATTTGGGCAAACACGTTTTTACGGTCGGTTCAACATTCGATTATTTCCATTTCTTTAATTCATTTAACATTTTTAGAAACGGTGTATTTTTCTTGCCATACTTTGTAGACTTCCAAGGAGACGGAATTCCGGAAGGAAGTACTTTCTTTTCATTAGCGGATTTCTTCTCCGCAACGGATCCCAATAATCCTAACGGACCGATTAAATTTAATCAGATGGTGGGGTCTGGACCGTTTAAAGGTGAGTTTATAAACGTCGGTCAATTAGCATTCTATGCTCAAGATGAATTTTTAGCGACTACCAGATTAACTTTAACGGCGGGATTAAGAGTTGATATTCCTATGTATTTTACCGATCCGGTTGATAACCCGTTCTCAAGATCATTAAAATTATTGGATGAGAATGATAACCCCGAAACCGTAGATCAAAGTAAGCTTGCCGGAGCTACTCCGTTGTTTTCTCCAAGAATCGGATTTAACCTTGATGTTACCGGCGACCGTTCAACACAATTGCGGGGCGGGACGGGAATATTTACGGGAAGAGTTCCTTTTGTTTGGATTGGTAATGTAATTTCAAATCCAGGCGCAAACCCCAATTTGTTTCCCGCGGCAAAAGAAATTCCTACAAAAGATAATTCAACTTTGGAACAATCATTTGATTTAAATGCTATGGTTCCGGATTTTAAATGGCCTCAAGTTTGGACCACAAATTTTGCAATAGATCAAAAATTGCCGGGAGATATTCTTGGTACGTTAGAAGTAATTTACGGGAAAGACATTAATTCTATTTACGTAAGAAATGCCGATCTGCAAAAACCTCAAAGGTTTTTACCGATTGACGGACGTCCTTATTTTACCGATGCTTCCGGGAATCATGAATTAAATCCCGACGGGGGAGCCGGAGCTTATGTTATTGATAATTCGAATGAAGGTTATAACTTTAATATTACGGCTCAGTTAAGAAAAAGATTTGATTCGGGATTATTTACAACTTTGGCTTACAGTTATACACAAGCCAAAAACTTAATGAAATCTACGGAAATTGCCAGCGTTCTTTGGTCGGAAAATCCGGTTAAAGGAGATCCCAATAAACCGGAACTCAGCTATTCCGAATTCGGTCAGAGACACAGAATAATAGGCGGAGCTACATACAGACACGAATGGAACGAAACATTTGCAACAAGTTTCGGGTTGTTTATGGAGATTGGCGAAGGCAACAGATTTGCCGGAGCCGGCGGAAACAGATATTCGTTTACTTACGCTGGCGATGTTAACGGTGATGGTTCCGCTAGTAACGATTTGATTTATATACCTAATAATAAAAACGAAATTTTCTTTGAACCTTATACCGACGCTTCGGGCAAAACCGTTAGTCCGGCGGAACAATGGAATAAATTCAATAGCTTTATAAATCAAGATGATTATTTGAGTTCTCACAGAGGACAAATAGCCGACAGATTCGGAGCCGTAAATCCTTGGTATTTTAATATCGACTTACGAATTCTTCAGGATTTCTCATTTATGCTCGGTTCGCAAAAACATACTTTCCAATTGAGTGTTGATATTCTGAATTTACCTAATTTGCTCAATTCTAGTTGGGGTGTTAGGAAAGTAGCAAACTCTGCGGCAACTTCACCTCTGGAATTGGTTAAATTTGATAATGATCCGAATAATAATATTCCCGACGGCGCTCCGGTATTTAATTACAAAGGCGGAGCAACCGAAACTTATATTGACGACCCAAGCGTTTTATCGCGCTGGCAAATGCAAATAGGTTTAAGGTACATTTTTGATTAAATCATATTTGCTCAATTTCGAAAGCCCGGATTTTTACCGGGCTTTTTTAATATTTTCCCTTTACGCTGAATCCGGTTTGTTTTTTAATTAAAGATAATTTTGAAATATCACTTCTGTTCTTTTACTTAAATTGAGTTAAAAGTTTAAGGATTTTAATTTTTTTCAAAATAATTAAACAAAATTGGAAATTCTTATTCAAAGCTAATTCTAACTTCTGAATTCTGAATTCTGATTCGTGAATTGACGGTTGTATAGATTAGCATTGAGTGCAAATAAATTTATCCGGAAGAAGTTTTGACTTGACAAAACAACACTAATTAAATGTATTTTTATTTTAATCTTTAAATATTATATTAGAATCTAAAGAGAACAATTACACAGTGTAAACATTTCGAACAAAATGAAAACATCATTAAGAATAGTATTATACAATATCTTTCTTGTTTCAATAATTACGGGACAACCATTCTCGCGCGGTGTAAATCTAACCGGCTGGTTCCAACCCGAAAGCATTAACAGATTGCCCTTCTTGAAATATACGAAAGAAGATTTTTACAATTTGAAAGCATTGGGTGTTGACGTAATAAGGCTGCCGGTTAATTTACATGCTATGACGGATAATACTCCATCGCAAACATTGGATGACTTGCTTTTTTATTTCCTCGATCAAGCGGTTGACTGGGCCGAGGAATTAAATATCAAACTGATTTTGGATAACCATTCCTTCGACCCCGCCGTGGAAACCGGTTTCCGTATCGATACTGTTCTGATTCCCGTTTGGCAACAAATGGCCGGACATTATAAGAATCGTTCGAGTTTGATCTATTATGAAATTATGAACGAACCCCACGGAATTTCACACAGCCGTTGGAATCAAATTCAGCAAAGCGTAATCGACGCAATACGGGAGATTGATTCCGTTCACACTATTATTGTAGGCGCTGCCGATTGGAACGGATTTTACGGTCTGGAATACATGGCGGATTTTCCGGATACGAACTTGCTTTATACTTTTCATTTTTACGAACCGAATTTATTCACGCATCAAGGTGCCAGCTGGACGATTCCCTCAATGGAATTTGTTGGAGGAATTCCTTTTCCGTATTCCGCAAACAAAATGCCGCCGCTCGATTCCGTTTACGCCGGAACATGGATTGAAGATTCGTATAATTATTACCCGGTCGAAGGAACACCGGAAAATGTTAAAAGCCTCATCGATATTGCCGTCAATTTTAAAAACACGAGGAACGTCCCGCTTTTTTGCGGTGAGTTCGGCGTTTATATGGAAAACAGTCCGGATGACGACAGGGTTTTTTGGTACGACCTTGTGCGGAATTATTTCGAGCAGAACGGAATCCCGTG
>JALSTI010000108.1 GCA_026983795.1 Melioribacteraceae bacterium | reverse complement strand
TCATAGGTCAACTTGAGTAAAATAAAAAAACGCTCCTGTAAAATTCAATACTATTTAGGCAAGTTCAGACTTGCAAATTTTTTATCCTCTCATTTTATCTAACAAATTGTTTAATTTTTGTGCTTCGGAAGGTGTTAACAATTTCAATTTATCCTCAAATTCATTTTTATGCAAATCAATTTTTTTTAATAATTTTAAACCTTTTGCAGTAATAACAACATTAACCCGTCGTCTATCTTCCGCACAAAACTTTTTTTGAATTAACTTTTTATTATTAAGACGATCCACCAATCTGGAAGCGTCGGACATTTTATCCAACATTCTGCTTTTCAATAACCCTATATTAGCCGCATTAGGATATTGACCTCTCAAAATTCTAAGAATATTATATTGTTGTATTGTAAGGTTATACTTACTTAAAATTTTTGAATAAAATGAAGTAAGCCAACCGTAAGTAAAAATAATATTAACAGCCAGCTTACCATATTCCGAATCAAAATTCTTTTGTATAATTTCGTCTTCTAATTTCATTACTCTTGCTTTTTCAGTTCCGCATTAATTATTATTCTAACTGTTTTGCCAACTACCGCACCGCCCGCTTCAATTAATTTATTCCATTTTAATCCAAAGTCGAACCGGTTTATTTCGCCGGTAATTTTAAAACCCGCTCTGGTACCGCCCCACGGGTCTTTTATAATACCGTTAAGCGTTACATCTAAAGTTACTTCTTTAGTAATTCCGCGGATAGTTAGGTCGCCAACCAATTTATATTTATTATCACTTACCTTTTTAAATGATTTGCTTTTAAAAGTAAGCTTGGGAAATTTTGCGGCATTAAAAAAATCATCGGATTTTAAATGATTATCTCTCTTTTTATTTCCCGTGCTAATACTATTTACATCAGCCGAAAATTCTATTTTAGCATTCTCAAAATTATTTCCATCCGTTATTACGGAACCTTTAAATTTTTTGAACTTACCTTCCACTTCCGTAATTACCAAATGAGTTACACTAAATCCAATATTTGTATGAGCTTTATCAAATTTCCATTTGGTTTGGGCAAAACTATGAGATACAATTGCTAATAACAGCGCCAAAAATAATTTTAATTTATTCATATTATTCCTTTCCTTTGTTTGAAATGAACTTATTTTAGTTTTAATATATGTTATAACATTGATATTGTCAAGAGAAATATTCGTAACCTTTTTAATATTTCCGGATTAACGTTCTCGTAAGATTTTAGTAAAAATGTGATAGTAAATTGTATTAGCGCGGGGTCAAATTAAGTAAAGACGGGTAATAAAATAAAATATCATCAACCCACGGAATAGTCGTGAGTTGATGATAAAAAGTACCGGTTATTACGGAATATTTAAGCTGGTTCTTGCATATAGAAATCTACCATTATAACCGGAAGCGGCAAAATTACTATACATAAAAATACCGTTAAAGCTGTTTCTCTTAAACACCTTATCCGGGTAAACGTCAAAAAGATTATTTACGCCAACCGCAAGAGTGAGTTGCGGGAAGAATGCATACGATAAATCAAGATCGATATTCCAAACATTTCCGAATGTCTGATCCCGTTTAGGATCTTGATTCAAATCGGAATACTCTCCATATCTATGCACTCTGAGCGTACTCGCAAATTTATCATAAACATAATTAGCTGAAAAGTCCCATGAAGTTAGAGGTTGACCTTTTTCAATTCTACCTTGCTCTACCCTGCCTAACAAGGGAATATCCGTAATTGCTTTAATTTCCGCAGGTGTTTGTATTTCATCCCTATTTGTAATTTCGGTTTTATTAAAATTCATTGCAACAATTAATTTTAAGCTGGACTTTTGAGAAAGTCGAAAACCATATCTGGCAGTTATATCAACACCGTATGTTTTTGTATCAACGGCATTTGTAAAATATCTGCCTCCGGTAGCGTTTATACCTCTTGCTTGCAAAAATGAAGGAATGTTGCCGCCTCTAAAGTTTTCCGAAAGAACGATACGGTTACTAAGATTAATTAAATATCCATCAACCGTTAAATCGAAGTTATCTCTTGAATAAGTTAAACCTGCGCTTGTATTGACTGATGTTTCAGCTTTAAGGGGTTTTGCGCCTAATGCTTTGGCAACATCGGTATTTACCGGAAAGGTTCCAACTTCAAAAGGCACGCCGCCTATAAAATTAGTAGCTATTGAAGTAAAAAACTCTTGAGATAACGACGGGGCACGGAAACCGTTACTTACTGCACCTCGCAATGCAAATCCTTTTGCAAATTCGTAGCGGGTGGCAAATTTTCCGGCAAAAGCCGAGCCGAAATCGCTGTAGTATTCATATCTACCGGCAATACTAACTGTCCAATTTTTCACAACATTATTATCCAAATCAACATAAACGCCAAAATTTGTTCTGCTTTCATTTTGTTCGTTTCTAGGCGAAAAGCCCGGGAATACTTGAGAACCAACTGGAGCAGGTTGCCCGGCATTCGGTCCGTCTAAAACCGGAACGCCGCCGTTTTCGTAAGACATTGGTTCGCCGGCAACTATTTGATAGTTTTCCCATCTAAATTCAGCTCCAACCGCAACGTTTAACGGTTCGGACGTTCCTATATCATAAGTCCTCAGAAAATCAGCTGTGGTTACTGCTTGCGATGCCTTTAAACTTCCGTCATCAAAACTTGTTTTACTTTTTGTTCCGAACGAAGCGTTAAGTGTATTAAAAGTATTAAAGTTAAAGGTATTGGTTCCGTAGGTTTGAGCAAAATCATACGACCATTTACCCATACTTCCTTTCAACCCGGCAACAATTGAGCCGTCATAAATTTTAGGTGAAATTTTAGGTAAAAATCCATCGGGATAGATTGCCCTTACATTTCTATTATCTAAAGATCTTCTGTAGAAACCGCCGGCAAAACCCGTTCTGTATGTATATCCGCCGAATGCATAAAACGTAAGATTATCTTTAAGAGGAATATCGGCATTTAAAAATGCTCCCACATCAACAGTTCTTGAATCGCCCCGGTGATGGTTGAGACGATTAAAAGTTTTTTCACGCGGATCGGGCGTTACGTTAGTTGTAGCCCAATCTATATTAAAATATTGTTGACGAGGATCGAGACCTGCTCTATTTGTTCCGTTATGGTTAACGTAAACTCCGCTTAAATAAATAGTTCCGGTTTCACCAACCTGAAAACCGTAACCCAAATTAATATCGGTCGAAAAACCGTCGGTTATGTTTACTTTTTCAACATTACCGTCCCAACTATAACTCGAAGCATTTTCACCGGCAATATTCGCTTCGTTTTCTGCATACCCTCTTTCTTGAGTGGTAATATTTTCGCCGGCTGTTGCAGAAATATCCAGACCAACTTTCTTTTTAAGTATAATATTAATAACGCCGGCAATTGCGTCGGAACCGTACTGTGCCGATGCACCGTCGCGCAGAACTTCGATTCTCTCAATTGCTCCTACGGGAATTGCATTAAGGTCAACAA
>JALSTI010000107.1 GCA_026983795.1 Melioribacteraceae bacterium | reverse complement strand
TTTGTCTGCTTATCTTTTTTATTCTTCTTACTGTTTCAAAGTAAATTTTTTGCGGGGGAAAAACCATTGTGGCGTCGCCCGAATGTACTCCGGCGAATTCCACGTGCTCGTTAATTGCATAAACTATTATCTCACCGTTGCGTGCAATTGCATCAATTTCAATCTCTTTGGCATTTTCTATAAATTCCGAAACTACAACGGGGTATTTTTTTGAAACTTTCTGAGCTAAAGTTAAAAAATGATTTAATTCATTCTCGTTAGAAACAACATTCATTGCCGCGCCGGAAAGCACATACGATGGTCTGATTAAAACCGGGAAACCGACATTGCCAATAAATTCGTTAATTTCTTCAGTACTGGTAAGTTCTTTCCATCTGGGTTGATCGATTTTTAAATCGTCGAGCATTTGAGAAAATTTGTGCCTGTTTTCGGCTCTGTCGATTGATTTAGCCGAAGTACCGAGAATATTAACATTTTGTTCATATAATCTCAAAGCGAGGTTGTTCGGGATTTGTCCCCCGGTGGAAATTATAACTCCTAACGGATTTTCGAGTTCGATAATATCTAACACCCTTTCGAATGTTAATTCTTCAAAATAAAGCTTGTCGCTTAAATCATAATCGGTACTAACCGTTTCGGGGTTGAAATTAATAACAACGGATTGCATTCCGTTTTTACGGATTGTGTTCAAAGCGCTCACACCACACCAGTCGAATTCAACGCTGCTGCCTATTCTGTATGCACCGGAGCCGAGTACAATTACCGAGTTTCTTTTATCTTCGGGAAGCGTATCGTTTTCACTGCCGTTGTATGTAAGATAAAGATAATTTGTTTCCGCGGGAAATTCCGCGGCAAAAGTATCAATTCTTTTAACAACCGGTATAATTCCTTTTGATTTTCTGTATTCCCTCACTTTTAACAAATCCGCTTCTATGCTGGTGGCGGGACTGTTCAACAGCAAGCGCGCAAGCTGAAAATCGGAAAAGCCAAATTGTTTTGCCCGCGACAATAATTCAATTGGAATGGTGTAGAGAGAGTTATGTTTTTTAATTTCTTTGGCAAGATTAACTATATTTGCCAACTTAGACAAAAACCATTTATCTATTTTTGTCAATCCGTAAATTCTGTCAATCGAATATCCATTTTCCAAAGCTTCGGCCAGTGCAAATATTCTTCTATCGGTCGGGTTTTCCAATTCATAATCGAGATTACGAAAAGCAATATCGCTGTTGGCAACCAAACCGTGCATTCCCTGTCCGAGCATTCTGATTCCTTTTTGAATTGCTTCTTCGAACGAACGCCCGATCGACATAACTTCACCAACGCTTTTCATACTGCTGCCGATTTGTTCTGAAACCCCTTCAAACTTACTTAAATCCCAACGGGGAAGTTTACACACAACATAATCCAAAGCCGGTTCAAAAAATGCGGATGTGGTTTTTGTTACCGAATTTTTAAGTTCGTGAAGGGCGTAACCCAAGCCGAGCTTTGCGGCAACAAAAGCAAGCGGGTATCCCGTAGCTTTAGATGCAAGTGCGCTTGAACGTGAAAGGCGGGCATTAACTTCAATTACCCTGTAATCTTCCGAATTTGGATCCACTGCAAATTGAACGTTAAATTCCCCTACAATTCCCAAATGTCTTATTATTTTAATCGACAGGGCTCGTAGCTTATGGTATTCGGTATTTGTTAAAGTTTGGGAAGGAGCAACAACTATGCTTTCGCCGGTATGAATTCCGAGCGGATCGAGATTTTCCATATTGCAAACGGTTATGCAGTTATCGTATTGATCGCGTACAACTTCGTACTCAACTTCTTTCCAGCCTTTCAGAGATTCTTCAATTAAAATTTGTTTTGAATACGAAAGGGATTTACGCGCAAGATTTTTCAGCTCCTCTTCGTTGGCTGCAAAACCGCTTCCAAGTCCGCCAAGCGAATAAGCCGAGCGTAAAATCACTGGAAAACCCAATTCGGCAGCCGCGTCAATTGCTTCTTTCAAATTTGTTGCAGCTATGCTTTTAGGTGTAAGAATGTCTATTGCAGCCAAACGTTTTACAAAAATATCGCGGTCTTCGGTATCAATTATTGTTTGAACGGGAGTACCCAACACATTAACATTATATTTTTGGAACACACCGTTTTTGAAGAGCTCTATTCCGCAGTTCAATGCCGTTTGTCCGCCGAAAGAAAGCAGTATTCCGTCAGGTCTTTCTTTTTGAATTACTTTTTCTACAAAGTATGGAGTCACGGGCAAAAAATAAACTTTATCGGCAACCCCTTCGGAAGTTTGTACGGTTGCAATATTCGGATTTACCAAAACGGTAAAAATATTTTCTTCCTTTAAAGCCTTAAGGGCTTGCGAGCCCGAATAATCGAACTCGCCTGCTTCTCCTATTTTAAGAGCGCCGGAACCGAGCAGCAAAACTTTATTAATATGGTTGCCCATTACAGTAATATTAATTTATATAATTTTAACTTATACTTGTTTTATTTCAATAAAATCATTTTCTTTACTTTTTCAAAACTCTTACTATGAATTCTGTAAAAATATACTCCGCTGGATAACGACGAAGCATCAAAGTTGATAGTATAATTACCTGGTTCTTGAATTTCATCAACTAAATTTTTAACCTCTTTCCCTAACATATCATAAACTTTCAATTGAATCAATTCCCTTTTAGAAATTGTATATTTTATTACCGTAGTTATATTAAAAGGATTGGGATAATTTTGATTCAGTCCGAATTTAAAATCCGGCTCGTTTTTTATTCCGGTTATTGAATTTGCCAGCAAAAACGTATGATAAGGGATTGTTGTTAATGTTCCGCTTACGGGAAATACATCGCCGGTGGTAACGTCTTTTGCCATTGAATTGCCGCCTGCTGGAAATGTAAAAGAGTTAAATGAAAATAAGACAATATCCCCGTTGGTATTATTGGTCCATTTAACACCTAACAGTGAATCGCCCGAAGCAATAAGTTTGCGATTTTCCATTTTGTCCATTACTTCCAGGTAATCGAAATTTGCGCGCCTAATTAATGCAGTGTCTACTAATTTATTAAATTCTTCCAAACTTGCAACGCCGATTACGCCTCCGGAGGCAAGAGCTTTATAATAAGAATCGCCCTTAGGGTAAGCATCGGCTACATAATGATACAGTCCATATTCTTTACCACGGATACTGTTGAGATCTGGTGGAGTCGGTGGCTCGTGCTTCCCGAAACCGCCGGTAGAAAAACCTAACGGACCGCATCCTTCGATATACACTTCGGTCATTCCCAGTTGCCAGAATGCTTGCTGCATTTCAACAGATTTGCTTAAAGTAGGAGTTGGTTGAGTCATTTTGTAATCCGGAAGCACTCCGAACGTTAGGAAGGAATCTTGCCAAATTCCGTCGTAATTTAAATTATCGTGTGTGCTGATGTATGATTGAATAGCATAATCGAAATACCCGCCGAATTGGTTGGTTCCTGTAACGTCGCCCCAATCAAAATCTTCGGGT
>JALSTI010000106.1 GCA_026983795.1 Melioribacteraceae bacterium | reverse complement strand
TAAGACCGGATTTTAATTTGAATGTTAGTTTAAGCGGAATAATAGCTTACGGAGAAGAAGCAAAAATAAATGCCGAAGCAAGAAGAACGGAATGTACTGATTATGATGAAATGTATAACGGCGGGGGATTTGACGGTAAATATAACTATGAAATAGTAGAAGGCGGAGAATACGCAACTTTATCGCGGGCGTATTTTGATGAAGCTTTTTTGGTAAATGCAAGGGAAGAAGGTCAGAGCTTTGAAGGAACGGAAGATGAGGTATATTTATACATGAACGGCTTGGAACCTCTAGACAGTGCGTTTGTAACGGTTAAAATAAGTACGACCGATGCAGATGTAAATACAATTACACAGGTAGTAAAGGTTGTACCTAATGATTATTATGAACTTGGGGTAGCAATAAATCCAAGCGAATTAAACGCCGGAGATACGGCTGATGTAATTTTATCACAAAAAGTAGCGGGTTCCGATACGAGTGCTAACGGAGGATATGATTATGAACCGTTCCCTTCGGATCAGATATTTAACGCAAGTATAGTAGAAGGAGCTGAATACGCATATTTATACGACCCGGTTGAGGGAACGAGTGATTCTGAATTGACTGATGTAGAGCAGGGATTTAAGTTAATAATAAATCCCGGAGTGGATACAAATAATGTGGAGATAAAAATAAAGGTAAGCACAACAATATCAGATGGAACCGGTTCATCGCTTACAGTTTATAAAGGGAATAATCACCCGGCAAAAGTTGTAAGCACAACTACAACAACGGCGACGCACAAATTTAAAAAGAAAGTAAACTCAAGCGGAACAAATAAAACTGCATTTATAGGAATACCGAGCGGAAAACAAATATTCGGCATCGGAAAAGCAACCATTGGTAATAATATAATTGTACAATTCGAACCGGCGGAATTATCCCCGGGAGATACTGCAGTAGTGCATATATATAAGAAAGGAAGCGGTGGAGAACTTATTGCGTTTCCGCAAGGACAAAAGTTTGAGGTCGGATTATTAGACGGCTGTGATTACGGCGACTTGCTTATAGACATCGTAAGGGGGACATATTTTACAAACGTTGAAGAACCTATAAAATACATTGTGGAAGATAGTATAAACGTGGACAGCGCAAAAGTTAGTCTGCGAGTTGGAATTGTAACGACGGCAAACCAAAGCGCTCCGCAAATACAGCCCACCGCAAACGCAGTAAATTACTCTAAACGGAAAGGGACATATTCTACTGCAAGTAAAGCTAAAAATATAAATAAACTTACTGCTACGTCATGCAGTCTGCAGCCATTTGTTTATGATGAGTATGGAACCGGGATTAGTAAGATAAGACAAAAAATTGAGCTTGAAATAATAGAACCAAACATACCTAATTTTGTGGATTATATTATATCTATGGTACCTGAAATGCCAGAGATTTTAGCTAAAGCGCGGCTTAATAATTTTAATGGTGGAGCAGTTAGATTTATTTTTACATATATCATACAATGGACAGATGAAAGAGACAATCCTCATAGAATAATTAGAGACGAATTTAACGATACTGTTGAAGTCAAAAATTCTGAAATTGCTGAAAGTATGATCCATTGGAATGGGATATTTAGAGGTGGAGATGAAAATAGTATTTCAGTAAAGGCTATTCCTGAAGAAAATTATGGAATTGAATACAATAAAACTATAAATAACCCATTTACTATTAGCGGCCTTAACCCTTCAAAACAAGAAATTAAAGAAGGATTAACCCTACAGGAACAAGTAGTAGTTTACAAAGAAAGTCGTTGGAGACAATTTCTTATTAATGGTTACCCAATTTGGGCCCCTCGTCACGGATATGGGTTAATGCAATTGGATCCACCCGATAACAATCAGCAAATTTGGAATTGGCGTATTAATAGAGCAGAAGGTCAGAATCGTCTTGCAGAGAGATATGATTGGGGAATTGGTTATCCGGCAAGACTACGAAGCTGGGCAGGAACTAAAAGACCATTGTGTTATTCAAATGTAACTGACTTTACAACTGAAGAAGAGAGATGGAAAGAAGGCTTTCAACTTTATAATGGCGGACATAATTGGGCATGGTATGTTGATGGCGATATTAAAGACCCTAATAGTGGTGGACATTGGGTACAAATTGTGTATAATAATCAATATGGTGTAGATGCATGGAACCTCTATATTAATGTATTAAACGAAAATCTGCCAAATGACTGGAATTAAAATTTTATTTAATAGGAGATAAAATGAATTATAAATTCAAATTTAATTTTTATTTACTTATGTTTTTTATATTATTTGCAAAAGGTGTTTTCTCACAACCCTATAATTATTATCTTGTAAAGCAAGACTCAACAAATTTAAGTGATATTTATCGAATCGATTATAGTACTGGAAATGATGAATTATTTATTAAAAATGCCGGAAGAACAAATCAACTCTTTTGGAATTCGGATCAAACAAATTTATTTATTAACCAAAGGAATTCTGTTTTAGAAGTTATAAAATTAGATAGTTTGAATGAACGTCAAACAATAAACGATAATTTTTTAAGTATTGTTAATATTCATGACGCTCCGGCAATTAATAGGTTTTTAATAGAGTATGGTGACAATGATAATGAATATAGTTATACTATAATTTATGATCGTACTACTTATGCATCCCTTGATACAATAAATTTCTATACATATGGAGGGACTTTTTTATCATTTGATGAAAAAAAATTATATGAAAATAATTGGGATACTACAGGCGTTTATTTTAGTGCTTATGATCTTTTTAACCATGCTTTATTATATAATTATAGAAAAGTTTCAGATTTAAGTCTTAGCCATTTATACTATGGCACAGATGATGCAAAAAAAGGAAGAGCATTGTTTTTGCATAGTGACTCATCGAATTTTACCAAAAGGTCTATGTTTATTTGCCAACCTGACTCTGGTTTGATATTTGATCCTGTTATAATCCCTTCAGTTAGGTATGAAGCTTTTCTTTCAGCAAACACTAAATATATAATTTTGGAAGAAATAAATTGGAAAGAAATACCGGAACCCGTACATTCAGGTAAAATAAGCATTTATAACGCTCTAAATGGTGTATTAATTTCGAAACTCACTTTACCTCCAAATGGAAACGTTATGATATTTGATAATTACCCAAATATGTTTTATTACTTTCATAAAGAAGATCACAGTGTAGTGCCAGTTGATTTAACAAAATTAAGAGAACCCGGTTTACCCGTAAAACTGGAAGACAGTCAAGGCAATTTACTTCAAGGCGGTTCGCTTCAATACTATGACGGCGGCTGGAAAGATGCAACAGATAACGGAGACGGCACATTTACCGTACAAACGGAAAAGAGTACGGTAAGCTTAAAAATGCACTACGCCGGCGGATACCAACAAAAAGATAATGTAACAGTTGGTCCGGATACGGCTGTATTCCAAACCGTAAACACAACCGTTAAATTGTTAAATAGTCAAGGAGCTGCAATAGATA
>JALSTI010000105.1 GCA_026983795.1 Melioribacteraceae bacterium | reverse complement strand
CGACTTTTGCGGAACTTGCCGCAGGTGTATAGACGCTTGCCCTACAAACGCAATAGTTAAAGATTATGTGGTCGATTCTAATAAATGTATATCTTATTTAACAATTGAAAACAAAAATGAAATTCCTGGGGAATTTAAAGGGAATTTTGATAATTGGCTTTTTGGCTGCGATATTTGTCAGGATGTATGCCCGTGGAATAAAAAATTTGCAACTCAAACCAGGAACAAAGAATTTACGGAAATTAAATACAAAGAACTGAATTTACGGGATGTTTTAAATTTAAATCAATCCGAATTTAAAATGAAATTTAAAGAATCGCCTATTTATAGGACAAAACTTAAAGGATTGAAAAGAAACGCAAACTTTTTAATAGGGAAGGAATAAATAAAATTTTTGAACCTTTCTTTGGAATGATGAATCATATACTATTTGGAAAACGAAATTTGTATTTTACAATAATCAAATAATGTTATTAATGTTAAATCTAAGGAGACGTAATGGAAAATAATCATCATAAGGTTGTTGTTATTGGTTCAGGTCCTGCCGGACTTACGGCGGCATTATACACAGCTCGCGCAAATTTAGATCCAGTCATTTTCGAAGGGATGCAACCGGGTGGTCAATTAACTATAACAACCGAAGTTGAAAATTATCCCGGATTTGAAAACGGAATTCAAGGACCGGAATTAATGGATATAATGAGAAAACAAGCTTGTAAATTTGGTGCAAAATGTTTTTTCAAGGAAGTTACGGAAGTTGATTTTAGTAGAAAACCCTTTCTAATTAAAACGGGCGATGAAATACATACTGCCGATTCCGTAATTGTGGCAACGGGGGCTTCAGCCAGACTTTTAGGATTGGAAAGCGAAAAAAAATATATGGGTTATGGTGTTTCTGCATGCGCTACCTGCGACGGTTTCTTTTATAAAGATTTGAAGGTTTTGGTAGTAGGCGGTGGCGATACCGCTATGGAAGAAGCGACTTATTTGACTAAATTCGCTTCTGAGGTAACAATTATTCATAGACGGGAAGGATTTAGGGCTTCTAAAATTATGTTGGAAAGAGCTAAGAAAAATCCCAAAATTAAATTTATTACGAATGCAGTTATAAAAGAAGTGTTAGGAAAAGAAGAGATGGGTAGAAAAATGGTAACCGGAGCTCTATTGGAAGATACTAAAAACGGTTCAACCAAAGAAATTGAAGCCGACGGAATCTTTATTGCTATCGGGCATCAACCCAATACAAGCGTATTTAAAGGTCAATTGGACATGGATGAAACCGGATACTTGAAAGTTTTACCGGGTTCTACCAAAACTAATGTTGAAGGAGTATTTGCTGCCGGCGATGTAGCCGATAAAGTTTATCGGCAGGCAGTAACTGCGGCCGGAACAGGATGTATGGCTGCTTTGGATGCGCAACGCTGGCTGGAAGAACATGAATTAGTATAGTATTAAAATTTATGCTTCAAAAGTCCGGTAATTGCCGGACTTTTTTTATTTTAACTGAAAATATTAAAATTCTAATTCTGAACCTTTTGCTTTTTTTTATTTTTCAAAAATCTTTTTGTTAAATATCAGTTAACGGATAATAAATACGTTTTGAAAATGGATAGTATTAGTATTTGTTCAATAATTATGATAATTTAGATATATAACTTTTATTATTTAAGCAATTAAGACTTTAACAGATACTAAATTTTTGCATTTCATAATATTAAATTATTGTGTTAATTTTATTTATAATGATTATTTTGGAACGTAAAATATTTTAAAGTTATTAATCGTATCCGATTATCCTTTATAATTTTCCGTTGTAAGCGTTATATTGATAAGTGGAAATACTAAGCTAAAAATTTATTCTAATTGGTTATTTTTTTGAGAATTTTACGCATTCGCATACCTTTTCTGGTCTTATTAATTTGCTTGTTTATAGTTAATCAAGACGTTCATTCGCAATCTATGGGAAAATTGCGCGGACTTGTTACAGATAGTTCGTCCGGTGAATCTTTAGCTTATGCTAATATATTTATAAAAGAAATCAATTCGGGCGCATCAACTAATGAACACGGTTATTATTTTTTCCCTGCATTAAAAGCAAATAAATATTATACCGTTACGGCTTCATATCTTGGTTATAAATCTAAAACGGAAAAAGTTTTTATAGCACCGAACAAAATTACTATTGCCGGTTTTAAATTAACCCCGGTCAGTGTTGAATTACAAACAATCGAAAAAGTAGGTAAAAAAATTGTTAATAGAAATGAAACTGATCTTGGACTTAAAAGAATAGCTATAAGTAGTATTAAAGCATTACCCAGCGGTGTTGAGACAGATGTTTTCCGTTCTTTGCAATATATTCCGGGTGTTAATTTTACCGCCGATGTTTCCGCCAAATATTATGTGAGAGGCGGCGATAATAATCAAAATTTGGTTTTATTAAATGGCGCTCCGGTTTATAATCCCTTTCATGCGTTGGGACTTTTCAGTGTAATTGATCCGGACATGATAAAAAACATTAAGTTTTACAAAGGCGGTTTCACTGCCGAATACGGAGGAAGGCTTTCAACTGTAATGGATTTAATTACGGTCGATGGAAATTTAAATAAGTATAGCGGTCAGGCCAGCTTAAGCCTTTTAACCGCTAAAGCAATGGTAGAAGGTCCTATTCCGCATGGTTCTTTTGCCTTTACCGGGAGAAAAAGTTACAGCACAAAAATATTAAAGAATTTCTTGAATGATAAAACTATTCCATTCGATTTTTACGATGCCTCATTTAAATTGAATTATTCTAATCAAAATCTTATACCCGGCGCAAAATTTATTCTTCATTACTTTACCAGCAATGATAAATTAAATAATAAAGATTTATTTAAAGAAGACTTCTTTTGGCAGAATAATATTTTCGGCTTCTCTTGGTACGAAGTATATAACATTCCTTTATTTTCCGAAATGAATATTTCCGTTAGCAACTTTAAAGGCAAAGTATCGCCAAATCTTAGTAATGCCCGGACTGTAAATAACAAACTTCAGGAAATAACATTTAAATACAAATTTAACTATTTGTATGATAATAAGGATGAATTGGTTGGCGGTTTACAAGTCAGTAGCCTCAATACAAATCTTTTATTTGAAAATAATAACGGTTTATTATCCCATATAGACGGCAGGGGTTCTAATTTTGTTTTATTTGCTAAATATAAATTATTAAGATTTGAACAAATTGGGCTCGATATTGGCGGGCGTTATAATTTTACCGGAATTTCTAAAAACGGCGCTAATTATTTTGAACCGCGAATTAGTTTTACTTACCGGCCTTTTGCCTCTATATCGGTTAAAGCCGCCTGGGGCAAGTATCAACAAGAAGTGACAACAATATCCGATGAGAACGAAGTGGTTTCCCTATTTGAACCGTATATTATTGTTCCCCAATACTTAAAAACGCCCCGGGCAACGCATTATTCATTAGGACTCGATATTTATTTAACCGAATTTTGGAATGTTCAAAGTGAAGTTTACTATAAGACTCTATCGAATATAACGGCTATAAACGAAAATAAAAAATTTAGCGGCGACCCCGATTTAGTATCTGCCAAAGGTGAATCGTACGGACTTGAACTGTCTTCAGATATTTCATTAGGTTCTTTCAGACTTACTACTTCGTATACATTAGCTTACGCTTACAAAACCGTTGATAATTGGTTGTACTACCCGAAATATGATTCACGTCATTATTTTAATTTTATCTTAGAAACAAATTTGGGAAAAGGTTGGAAAGCAAGCTTGACTTGGGTATTTAAAACGGGTTTGCCATTCACTCCTACAACAGGTTTTTATCAAAAATTACTGTTAAATGATTTTAGAGGGGATTGGGATATATACTCCAATTATATACCGTTTTCTATTTTAGGCGATAAAAACATAGGGAGATTGCCTAATTATCATCGTATGGATATCAGCTTGTCCAAAGCCGTAAAACTGGGGTTTGCAAAGTTTTTTATTAACGCAAGCATAATTAATCTTTACAATAGAAAGAATATTTTCTTTTTCGATAGATCTACGGGCAAACAAGTTAACATGCTGCCTTTTTTACCTACATTTTCAGTAAAGGTGAAAATATGAAAAGGAAAATGTTTATTTTATTTTTATTTTCAACAGCATTTTTTATTACGGAATCCTGCGAGGAATCTTTTACTCCATACGGAAAATTTGCAACAAAATATTCGTTAAACTTTATTGTTAGAAGCGATACAAGTTTGCAGGTCGCTACCGTTTTTAAAAGTTATCCTCTGAATAATAATTCAAATGTGGAAAACAGGAACAAATCCTTTGTTCATAACGCATTTATAAGATTATGGAACGGTAAAGATGTTGTGTATTTTTTAAGAGATTCAACAATGGTTGATACTTCCAGCGGAATGACACTTAGTTATTATTATACAAATGAATACAAACCGCAACCAGGAGATAATTTGCAAGTGGAAGCTTTATTACCGGATGGTAACAGATTAAAATCTTCGACCAAATTACCGGGGAAAATAACAACCGATTCCAGAAGATCTTCCGGGATTATTCCATCGAAAAACGGGAAAACCGTAACATTCGCTTGGAAACCGGATCTCAACACTAATCCGTTCGAAGAGAATCAAGTATTTATTCCTACTCTATATCTTGTTTATAAACAAAAAATTGGTCAAAACGAAGTGTTGAAAAAGATAAACATTCCCTGGAAATATCAAGTGAAAAACGGATCCGAAGTGGGAATAAATAAACCTCCAAATGTAACTCCGCAAATAAATTACAGTATGAAAAACTTCGCTAAAGTTCTTAAGTCAATTTCCAAAGGTGACAAAAATAAAGAAAACTATACGATACTAAGCGCTGTTTTATATATTAAAGTTTTAGATAAAAATTTATCGGAATATTATTTATCGAGTAAAAGAATATTTGATAATTTTTCCATCAGATTAGACGTGCAGGATTTTTCTAATATTACTAACGGATTTGGAATTTTCGGTTCTGTAATTGAACAGAAAATTGCTCTTGTATTCGATAAAACTTATATATCTACATTCGGTTATCAATCTCCGCTTTAAGATATGAAAAAATTAATTATAATACCGGCATTATTTGTTTTATTAGTATTTCTTTTCTCCTGCGAGAAAAAAGTATCGCGCAGTGTTCCAATTGCGCCAAAACCCATCGGTGCAAAATTAATTATTTCATCAATACCGGAAGGAGCTAAAATATACTTAAACGGAAGAACATCGGGACTCGTAACACCGGATAGTCTTACCTGGCTTGAGGTAAAAGAATACAAAGTTACGCTTAAAAAAGAACTGTATAGGGATACGAGTTTTACGGTTAATGTAACGGAAGATTCCGTCCGGAATATACTGATTAACATGAATAATAATCCTAAAATGTGGGGAGGAATTGATTGCCAATCCACTCCGGATAAAGCTAAAATTTTTCTCAACGGTAAATTCACCGGTAGATTGACCCCTGCTATTCTTGATTCGTTAATTCCCGGTAGATATTTGATTAAATATACTAAAAAGAATACGCGGCCGGATAGTATGATAGCAATTGTGACAAGCGGTAAAATTTCACTTGCAAAGCTTGCATTGGTAGATACAACCTTTTGGGTAGATTACAATACGCATACGTCGGGAATATTTAGTGAATCCTATTCAAAAATTACAATTGATAAGCAAAATATTATTTGGCTCGGATCACTTTCCGGCGGTATAGTTAAGTTCGATGGAAAAACGTGGACTCAGTATACTAAAAAGAACTCAGGATTGATTAACAATACTATTAATGAACTTAAAGCCGGTCCAAATAATCATCTTTGGATTTGTACTCCAAACGGATTAAGTGAATTTGACGGAACAAACTGGAAAAATTATACAAAAGATGATCAAAACGGACTGCCAAGTAATTCAATAAACGATATTGCTTTTGAACCGGACGGGTCACCAATGGTTGCAACAAACAATGGTTTGGCGCACCTTAATAATAATTCGTGGGAAATTACAGTGTTTAATTTAAATCTTCCTGATGATGAAAAAGAAAACCAAAACTATTTTACCGGAATAGATATTGATAACTCAGGTAAAATATGGGCGGTTAGATTGCAAAATGGTATCGCTTATTGGGATGGCAATAAATGGTCGCAATATTTTACAAAATTTAACCAGGAAATAAACGATCCCAATATCTATTATGAAATTGTTAGAATTGCCCAAAACGAAGTTTGGTTTGCGCATTCAATACGTTCAACGCAAAATGCTACTATAGGTTTATCTTCGTATTCAAACGGTAGTTTTGATAAAGTATCCTATTCCCAATTTTTCTTTTCAAGTATTACCAGTATAGAAATAAGAAATGGTAATGAAAAATGGATATCGGTTTTACCTAATGCTGTTTTAGGAATACCCGGCGGGTTATATAGATTCACTAACTACCCGGATTTAACCAGATATGCTAAAGGTTTAACTCCTCTTGTTACCAACCAAATAATGGATGTAGCTTTCGATTCAAAAGGAGATGCTTGGATTGTTACTTTAAGTGATGGTATTTATCATTTCAAAATAAGTAAAAAGTAAAATTAATGATTATCCGATAATTATAATTTAAACTAATTGTTTGAATAGCATATTTGTAGAGATTAATTATTACCGGAATTGCCTTTCTTAGTTCCAATTTCTATTTTGATAGTGTGATTTTTCCAAAAAAAATTGAGTTTTTTATGAATATAAAGTCGGGTTACGTTGCTATTATTGGCAAACCGAATGTAGGCAAGTCCACATTATTAAATTCTTTAATTGGCGAGAAGCTTTCTATTACGACAAGTAAACCACAAACAACAAGAAAGAAGATTTTAGGAATTTTAAATAGTGAAAACTACCAAATAATATTTTTAGATACTCCCGGCGTTTTAAATCCGACCTACTTGTTACAAAAAAGAATGTCGGAATATGTTTTTGAAGCAATTAATGATGCCGATATTTTACTTTTCATGTTAGATATTTCCAAAGATCCGAATGCACTGACGCTTGAGGACGAGAAGGTAAAAGAAATATTAAATTCCGTAAAAACTCCTAAGATATTATTGATAAATAAAATTGATCTTTCCAACGAAACGGTTTTGACTAATACAATAAATAAGTTGGAGAAAATGAAAATGTTCGATAAAATTATTCCGGTTTCCGCATCTCTGGGTGTTAACCTATCGCAAGTAATTTCCGCAATTTTAAAGTTTTTACCAGAGCATCCAAAATATTTTCCCGACGATCAATTATCAGATCAAAACGAAAGATTTTTTGTATCTGAATTAATTAGAGAAAAAATATTCGAACATTTCAGAGATGAAATTCCCTTTAGCGCCGAAGTGGTTATTGAAGAATTCAAAGAAAGGGAAAAAGGTAAGGATTACATTTCGGCTGTTATAATTGTGGAAAAGGATTCCCAAAAACCGATTATTATCGGTAAAAAAGGAGAGGCGATAAAAAAAATAGGCAAACTTTCACGTGAAGCTATTGAAAAATTTCTTCGGCGCGAAGTTTTTCTTGAGCTTAGAGTAAAAGTCAGAAATAAATGGCGTTCCAATCCTAATTTCCTGAATAGAATCGGCTATAAACCCGGTGAAAAATAAATTCCTGTCAAAACAACATTTTATCGGAGAAACCGCACTTATAATTGTAACACTTTTGTGGGGCGGTACTTTTGTTATTGTAAAGGAATCACTGAATGATATTTCTGCAATGACTTTTATTGCATTAAGATTTTCAATAGCATTCGTTCTTTTATTGCCCTTTATTATTAAATATAGAAGAAAATTTAACAAAGGTTCGGTAATTGCAGGATTTGTACTTGGTGTGTTTTTGTTTTTAGGTTTCGGTACGCAAACCGTCGGACTGCAATACACAACCGCAACAAAATCGGCGTTTTTAACCGGAACGGCTGTGGTCCTGGTTCCCGTCCTGCAAGTTCTAATCGAGAAAAGATCGCCTTCGCCCGGTTCCTTAATTGGAATTGTTTTTGTTTTTACCGGCATTCTCTTTCTTTCCAGCGAGGGGAATTCCATAGTTAATTTAATTGAGGAAGTAGGAAAGAATTTTAATATTGGTGATTTATTAACTTTGATTTGCGCATTGTTCTTTGCAATATATATAATTTATTTGGATATTGTTAGCTCCGAATATCCTTTCAGCGTTTTACTAACAATGCAAATTATTACCACGGCAGTACTGGCATACTTTGCTTCTTTTATATTTAATTCTTTTTCAATAGAAAAAACGAATGTTAATTTTAGCAATACTTTAATTTTCGGATTGATCTATACTTCAATATTTGCTACGTTGATAACAACTGCTATGCAAACCAGATTTCAGAAATATGTAACACCGACAAAGGCAGGAATAATTTATTCTCTCGAGCCAATTTTTGCATCGATACTGGCTTTCTTTTTATTAAATGAAAAAATCACTAATTTTGGATTAGCCGGAGCTGTATTGATTATTTCCGGTTTGGTTATTTCGGAAATTTATGATTCTGGAATAAAAAATGAGCGATAAGAAAGTGCGAGCCGAAATTTTAGTCGATGGTATTGTCCAAGGCGTCGGCTTCAGATGGTATGTTACAAAACATGCCCGCCAGTTGGGTTTGAAAGGTTTTACAAAAAATTTATATACCGGCGAAGTTTTAACGGTTGTGGAGGGTCCTGAATATAAAGTAAAAGAATTATTCAAAAAAATTAAAATTGGTCCTTCCCACGCTTATGTTAAAAATGCTAATATTAAATTTAGCGAACCGTCTAATGAATTTTCAGATTTTGAGGTGAGGTATTGAGTAATAAGTTTAGAATTGGTTTCGGTTACGATGTTCACCGGTTTGATTCAAACAGGAAATTAATCTTAGGAGGAATCGAAATTCCTTTCGATAAAGGATTGCTCGGTCATTCTGATGCCGATGTGTTATTACACGCCATAATAGATGCAATTTTGGGCGCTCTCGCTTTGGGCGATATCGGACGGCATTTCCCGGATTCGAGTGAAGAATTTAAAAATGCGGATAGTAAAATCCTTCTGCAAAAAGTAATGAAAATGGTAAATGAAAAAAAATATAAAGTTGGAAATGTGGATGCTACCGTAATTCTTGAAAAGCCTAAGCTTTCTCCTTTTATTGATTCAATACGTATGCAAATAGCAAAAATACTACAGGTCCATATAAATTCCGTTTCGGTTAAAGCAACAACCTCCGAAAAAATGGGTTTTGTGGGAAGGGAAGAAGGAATTAAAGCCGTTGCCGTAGCTCTTTTGGTAGACGATACAAATGATTGAGCAAATTATTTCTTACATAAATACGCTGGATCCCACATGGATTTATTTTATTCTCTTCTTTTTTGCGTTTATTGAAAATGTTTTTCCACCTTCGCCCAGCGACGTTGTAGTTGTAATTGGCGCATCTATGATAGCCACATCTTCCGTTAGTTTTATTCCTATTTTATTGATTACCAGTATCGGAAGCGCTCTTGGTTTTATTCTAATGTATTTCGTAGGCTTTTATTTAAGCGAAAGGGTTATTAGAAGCGGAAAAATTAAATTTATAAGCAAGGAGGCATTAGCAAAGACCGACGAATGGTTTTCGAAATACGGTTACAGAATAATTCTGGCAAACAGATTTTTGCCGGGTACTAGATCGGTGATAAGTTTTTTCTCGGGTGTGCACGAGCTGAATGTTATCAAAACTTTTATTTTTGCATTGATAAGCGCTTTCCTTTGGAATTTGTTAATTATTTATATGGGAATGCAACTTGGAAATAATGCTAAATTAATCGATAATTACCTTACAACTTATTCGAATATAGTTTATATACTTACCGGTGTTGTATTGGTTGTTATTTTTATTCGTTACAAAATGAACAAAAGAAAAAATCATTGAATTTATTTAAACAAATATTTAGAAAAAAAAATACTCCGGAAGAGAGGCGTTTTAAAAAGAAAAAATTATTATTCGGTTTATTAAGCGGATTATTGCTGGGATTATCATTTCCGCCAATCCCTCTGCCGTATTTAATATTCATCGGTCTGGTACCGTATTTTTTTATTTTGGAAAAATTAAAAGGCTTTGGCGAAATAAATCGCTTTACTTATTATACTGCTTTTATATTTAATTTGGTTACGCTTTATTGGGTAGGAAGTTGGACGCCCGATGCGGATACGTTTTTAATGATTGCCGGAACAGCGTTAATGTTTTTTAATCCGATTTTGTTTTTAATCCCTTCAACTTTGTTCTATTTTTCAAAAAAAATTATTCCTTCTAAATATTCATTTTGGTTGTTTCCTTTGTTCTGGGTTTTTTACGAATATGCATATAGTATAACGGAATTCAGATTCCCCTGGCTTACATTGGGCAATAGTTTACCTTACTTTTCGCAATTTGTTCAGATAGCTGATATTATAGGCGTTTACGGATTATCATTATTTATCTTATATATTAATATTTCAATTTATTCGTTTTTCAAAGTCTATTTACTTAAAAACAAAATAGATTTTAAGCTCCTTTTTATTACATTAATTTTATTTTTAATTCCGATGGTATATGGAGTAATTAAAATCGACTCTTATAAACCATCCGGGAAATATGTAAAAGTCGGATTGATTCAGCCTAATCTTAATCCTTGGAAAAAATGGGAAGCGGGAAGTTTGGATAAACAGCTCGACTTGTATCTTGCTCTTTCCGATAGCGCCGTTCAAAAAGGAGCAGAACTGATTGTTTGGCCCGAAACGGCTTTACCTGTTTATCTTCTTTCGGGTAGATACGGGAAAGAGTTAGCTACAATAAAAGAATTTTTAAACAAGCGGAACGTTGCTTTAATTACAGGAATGCCAAATGTTAAGTTTTATTTTGATTCCACAAAAGCTCCTGACGATGCGAAGCCCGTAAAAAACAGCAAGGCGCTTTACACATCTTATAATTCTATTTTGGGGTTTAATCCTCATAAGGATTTTGTTCAAACTTACGGAAAAATAAAACTGGTTCCATTCGGCGAAAAGATTCCGTATGTTGAAGATTTTCCATTGCTGGGTAAGTGGATAAAATGGAATGTCGGTATTTCGAGTTGGAATACCGGTAGAGACACTGTTGTGATGAATTTCAATCTACCGGATATAAAATTGCACGTTGGAGCCATAGTTTGCATAGAATCTATTTATCCCGGTTTTGTAGCTCAGTTTGTTAAAAGGGGGGCAGACTTAATTGCGGTTGTTACTAATGACAGCTGGTACGGAAATTCGAGCGGTCCTTATCAACATAAAGAAATTAGTGTGCTGAGAGCTGTGGAAAATAGAAGGACTGTAGTACGAGCGGCGAACGGAGGAATCAGCTGTATAATAAACCCTCTTGGCAAAACCGTAAAAGCAACGGGAATGTTTAGAAGAACTTATCTGACAGGTAAAGCCGGAATTAATAAAGAAAAAACTTTTTACACCCAAAACCCTTTGCTGATTCCATATATTACTGTGTTTGTTGTTGTTTTAACTATTTTCCTTTTTTTGATTCATAAAATTTTTGGAATTAATTTTAGTAACTCAAGTTGACCGTTTCAAAATTTAGGTATTAAAAAACCGTTGAAACGGTTATTGTTTATTAGTTTTGCTTATTAACCCACGACTTAAATCGTGGGTTAAGGATACCGGAAACCTTAATTTCATAACCGTTTTAAAGGTTTATAAAATTCAGCGGTCAACTTGAGTTTAATAAAAATTAAAAATAGAGGAATTGAATTGAAAAAGTATATTGATTTAAGAAGCGATACCGTAACAAAACCATCGGCAGGAATGAGAAAGGCAATTTACGATGCGGAAGTTGGAGATGATATTTTCAAAGAAGATCCCACTGTTAATAAATTGGAAAAATATACAGCCGAACTGTTGGGCAAAGAAGATGCATTGTTTGTACCGAGTGGAACGATGGGTAACCAAATTTGTTTGAATGTTCTTACCCAGCCGTGGGACGAAGTAATATGTGAGCAGGATGCACATATTTTCCATTACGAATCGGGATCGCCTGCCGCACTAAGTGGTTTGCAAATTAATCCTTTACCCGGAATAAGAGGCGTTCTGACTCCCAACCAAATTGAACCGCATATACGTCCGGCAAGCGCTTACTACATGGCCAGAACAAAGGTTATTGAAGTGGAAAATACACATAACCGAGCCGGAGGAACAATTTATCCTTTGGATAATATTAAAAAATTAAAAAGTTTAGTTGATAAGTATAACTTGAAATTCCATTTAGATGGCGCGAGATTGTGGAATGCATCCGTTGCAACCGGAATTAGCGTTAGCGAATATTCCGGGTATTTTGATTCTGTTTCGGTTTGTTTATCTAAAGGATTAGGCGCACCTGTCGGTTCGGTAATTGCAGGTGATAAAGATTTTATAAAAGAAGCTTTCCGGGTTAGAAAAGCTTGGGGCGGAGGAATGAGACAGGTTGGAATACTTGCGGCTGCCGGATTATATGCTTTGAAAAATAATATCGAAAGATTAAGCGAAGATCATGAAAAAGCGCAGTTGCTCGCAAAAAAAATAAATTCGTTGGATTCGTTGGAAATTGATATGGAAAGCGTTCAAACTAATATTCTAATTTTTAAACCTCTCACAATGACGGTTGAAGAAGCATTGTTTAAATTCAAAGAAAAAGGCGTTTTGCTTTCGATCGGTAAAGTTGGTACTTTAAGGGCGGTTACTCACATGGATGTTACGTTTGAGGAAATAAATAAAACTCTGGGAATAATTGAAACCGTTTTTTCATGAACCGGCTTATTTATTTTGCATCAGTTGATTTATTAATTCACCCACTTTTTGTGATTGCGCTTCTTTTTCGAGGACAACGGGAGCAGCCATTCTTTCTTGGCAATTGTTAATTGAACATCTTTCACATGTGTCGTTTACAATTTTGGTTTTTATTTTTGAATCGTTTATAAAGGATATTGCTCCGGTTAAATTTTCGTCAATTAAATAACCTATCGTAACACTTGATAAATTGTCCGGTGTTAACGTACTTCTTCTGCCGATAGATATTGCCAAATACTTATCGTTACTATAACCGAATTTAGAGATTTGAATTCCAACAATGTATCTTGAATAATTGGGATTCGATTTAATCTTGGATTTTAATTTTTCCAATACATTAATAGCAATCCATCTTCGGCAATAATGTTCTCCCGTTTGATATCCGCCGGGATAGTGATCTATATTCAGTCTGAATTCTTTTGATAAATTATATTTATCGTTATTAATCTTTGTAGCAAACCGCAGAAAAAATAATTTATTAAGTTTTAAATATTTTGAAGAAAGATTAGTCAAACGGTGGAAGAACATTTCCGGAGTAGAATTAAAATTGTCGATTAACTTTAATAAATTACCGCCGCTCCATTTTTCCTGTTTAAAAAAATCTTTGATTGTATTAATAATCAGATCCCTTCTGATTATTAAAGCGTTCGCAAAATATGAACTCATATAGTTATTCAATAAATGATCGAACGAATCCAGACTTCTATTGGAATAAATAACAGCTCGATCTTTAATATTTAAAAAATTATAAGCGATTTCTTTTGCCAGAAGATAAGTTTTTTGCGGAGGTTTTAATTTAGGGTTTATAATCAGTCTGTTTGACTTACCCAAAATTGCAATACCTCTAATTTCCGATAACAGTTCATATTTCTCCAAACTTTTCTCGTCGATTTCATAATTATATTTTTGGGTTAATATTTTCAGTAAATCATTGTAGTGTATTATAGGCAAACCGGTTAATTTGTTCTGGGCAATAAATTTATCGACGCTTTTTTCAATTTTTTCGAAATAATTATCGTGAAGTTCTTTATAAATTCGTAACGCAGTTCTACTGAATTTATTATCACTCATTTCCGTACTTTTGGCAAGTTCTATAAGTGTGGCTACCAAAGCGTTAAGTTGAACCGGAGCGTTCGATAACAAAACTATAAGTTTGTTTATATCGATACCATAATGATCTAACGGCAATTTTTCCAAAATTTTAGAATCCATTAAATCGCCAAGCGGGGCAAGGCTTTTCCCCAACTTAAGGGAAACAAGATTATCGTAATCTATTTCCAACGCTTTGGCTAAGGCGGCAATTTTATCCGATTTGGGATACTTTTTCCCGCTTTCAATTTCATTTAAGTATGATACGCTTAATCCGGCTTTCTTTGCCAACTCGGAAAGGGATAAATTACGGTTTTGCCGTAATTGTTTTACTTTCAGCCCAAAAATCAGTTTTATATTACTTTGTGAAAGTTTCATTCGCACAATAAATTTTTTTTTTGAAATTAAATATACATAAAGCTTGTCAATTACACGACAAAATATAACAAAATTTCACGAATAGCGAAAATTCGCTTGCATTTTATTCGCAAACTTTCTATTTTTATTTATCAACAAAACAAATATTTTAACCGGTAAAATAATTTATGGAGCTTCCTAAAATTAAAAAAAATAGACTGTTTGATGTTATTGACCACCAATTGGAAAACTTTCCTCAAGAAACAGCTATTTCAGATAAAACAACAGGGAAGTGGAAATCATACAGTTCGGTTGAAGTTAAAGAGATTGTTGATAAGGTTAGTCTGGCTCTTTTGAGTTTAGGTTATGGTCCTTCCGATAAAATTGCGATTATTTCAAAAAACAGAGCGGAATGGAATTTTGTGGATTTGGCCGCCTTGCAAATTGGTGCCGTGATTGTTCCTCTCTATCCTAATATGAGCGAGGATAATTACCGGTTTATATTTACGGACTCGAATGTTAAGCTGGTTTTTGTGGAAAACGAACAATTATTAGAAAAAGTGAATAATGTTAAACGGAAAATTAATAAGGATTTACCGGTTTATAGCTTTGATAAAATGCAGAATGTTAAGCACTGGTCGGAACTGTTGGACATTGCGGACGATAATTACAACAGCAAATTGAACGAAATTAAGGATTCCATTACACTGGATGATTTGGCAACTATTATTTATACTTCTGGAACAACCGGCATTCCGAAAGGAGTAATGCTTATTCACAACAATATAATGTCAAACGTTGCATCTTTAACATCAATTATACCGATAAACAATGCTCACAAAGTGATAAGTTTTTTACCACTCTGCCATATTTTTGAAAGAACAGCATTTTATTTTTATTATTCTACCGGCGCTTCAATTTATTATGCGGAAAGTATTGATAAAATAGGAGAAAACTTAAAAGAGATAAAACCTAATTATTTTACTACCGTTCCAAGGTTACTTGAAAAAATTTATGAAAAAATTATGGAAAAAGGACGGGAATTAAACGGTTTAAAAAAAGCAATTTTCGGATGGTCGGTTAATTTAGCTAATCATTATCATCCGAGAGGTAAAAATAGTTTTATTTATAATGTTAAATTGGCAATTGCACGCAAAATGGTATTTAGCAAATGGATTGAAGCCTTAGGCGGTGAGGTTAAAGGAATAATTAGCGGTTCGGCAAAACTTCAACCGCGGTTAGCAAGAATATTTACAGCTGCCGGAGTTCCCGTTAGGGAAGGATATGGTTTAACCGAAACTTCACCCGTTTTGACTTGTAACCGTTTTAATGAAGACGGTTATTATTTGGGAAGTGTCGGCTTGCCGATACCGGGAGTTGAAATAAAAATTGACGGGAATGGTGAAATCCTTGCCAAAGGTCCGAATATAATGAAAGGGTATTATAACCGGCCGGAAGATACCGCCGAAGCAATCGATAAGGAGGGTTGGTTTCATACCGGTGATATTGGCGAATTTGTTGACGGCAAATTTTTAGTAATAACCGATAGAGTAAAAGAAGTATTTAAAACATCGGGAGGTAAATATGTAACTCCCTTGCCTATCGAGAATAAAATGAAAGAGTCTTTGTTTATCGAAGAGATTATGGTTATA
>JALSTI010000104.1 GCA_026983795.1 Melioribacteraceae bacterium | reverse complement strand
CATTGATTTATGAATGTAGCTTCATTAAAATTTAATTAATAATTTCATTCTATAAGGAGTTTATAGATGAGCGCTAAATTAATTGATGAGAAAGTTAAAAAATTACTTCTCATAGCTTTTATCCTTACTTCAATTTTATTTATTGAAAGCTGCAATAAAGATAATCCGGCGGAACCTCAAAACACTCAAAACCCGGTAAGCCAAATGCGAACGGAAGTGGAAACAATCACGGAATTCGCAGCTGTAAAACAATCGGTAACCTATGATATTCTCAGAATCTTTTCCAATAATTATACTCAAAAATTATTTTCCGAAAACGATTTGACTTACGAACAGATAGATACGGTATTTGAAAAATTAGCTTCTCTCACTAAATATCAAAACACAGTGGAAACCGCGGCAAACGGACTGCTTAAAAATGTGCAATTAAACAAAACCGGAAATATTCAAAGCATAACTGGTTTGGGAAGCGCGCTTCACGGATTTTTTAGTTGGTTAACCGGTTCGGGGAAAAGATCAAGAAACAGAATTCTAACCGTTGCTTCCAATTTATCTTCAAGCGAACGCGATAAATTATATAATTCTCTAAGACCGGGTTGGAAAAATAAGGCAAAAAATTCGGATGAATTTTGGGATAAATTGCAAAAAGGCGAATTCGATAACCAGGCAGCACAGATTTATAACGATTTTTATCACAACTCGGATTCCGATTTTGGTTCTCTTGCAGTAGATAAAGGATTGAAACTGCACAAAATAGTGCATCGCGAAGGAGCCGAAGGAGTTACAAAAGGAAGTAAGTTAATGATTGAAGTGGTGAAAACGGCAACGCCGCTTGGTAAAGGTATGGATATGGTAGAAAAAGCAAAAGAATATAAAGACCGGATTAAAAAATTATACACCGACCCAAAAGGTGCAATAAAAGATGAAATTAAATCCGCCGTTGCAAATAAAATTGGAAGTTACGTTGATATTGACGGAGCGGTAGACGGTGGATTAATAAGCGAAACCACCGGAAACGCTGTTAAAATTGTAACGGATTATACTTTAGGTTCAGACGATCCCGCCGACTGGGTTAAAAATGCAATTGACTACGGCGAAGGGAAAATATTGGATTCGGATACCAAAGGGAAAAAAGCCGATATTGTTATTGCAGATAAAAAGAATGACGACGGGAACACTCCAACTACCATAATTAGTGTTGATCCCATTGACGATGATTTACTGCCCGACGATGTAATTGATATACTATTGCCGGAAGGCGACTGGATAATTACTTCAATAGATGAGCAAGGAAATAATGATAAAGTGGAAATACCGATTACGAGCGGAGTAGGTACAATTATAGTAGTGTCAACAAATCCCGAAGGTGACCACACAAAAGGTAATTACGCACTTTCCGTCTGGGCTTCGCCTGCGGATCCCGGTCCGGGAGATGCCGTAACCGTTTTCGCAAAAATAAATCCGGTTGATTCCGGTGTTGACATTCACTTCAATATAGTGGGAACCGACGGGTATTCGAATGAAAACACTAAATCAACTAACTCCGATGGATTATCCACTTTCGTAATTCCCGGCGGCGATAAAGGAGTCCATGATGTTGTTACAATTAAAATTGTTTCAACCGGATTAACCAGAACAATAAGTTACACTTTCTAATCAAAGATATTCCTTTCAAACAACCCCGGATTAACTACCGGGGTTTTTTATTCATTTATAAAAAACAATTAGTTAATTTTAGAATTATTTACTAACTATTTTTAATTCGTTCCGTCTAATGCAGTAATAAAAGACAAGGTGCATGAATAATCAAGAATACAAAGAACCGAAACTCAGGGATACTTTTAAAGAAGATTTTAAACGTAAAGATTTATTCGAAACTTTACGGAAGGAATTTCACGATCTAAAACAATACTTTCTTGACGACTACAAAAAAGAGCAGCTCCGACGCATGAATTTTGTCAAACGGTTTTTTGTGCAAAGCTGGTGGCTGCTGAAAATTTTGTTCCTCCGTCTTACGCCACTACGACGTGTATTACTTTTAATCGGTGTTATACTTATTGTATCAGATTTCAATATCCAATACCAACACTTAAATTTTAACAGCAATAATGATATAATTGGCGGATTACTTATTTTGTTTGTATTGATGTTGGAGCTGAAAGATAAACTTTTGGCAAAAACCGAGCTGCAAGAAGGAAAATCGGTACAAAAAGCGCTAATGCCTGCCGCCAATCCGGAAATAGACGGTTGGGATATCTGTTTAAAATCTTTTCCCGCAAACGACGTGGGCGGAGATTTAATCGATTTTTTCAAAATTGACGATAAAAAATATGCCCTTATTTTAGGCGACCTTTCGGGGAAAGGATTAGGAGCCGCTTTGATGATGTCTAAATTACAATCAACCATAAGAGCTTTGTACCAAGATTTTAACGACATTTCCAAATTAGCGGAAAAGGTAAATCAAATTTTTTACAGAGACAGTCTTCCTAAACAGTTTGCATCTCTCATTTATATGGTTTTGAACACCGCCGACAATACACTAGAAATTGTAAACGCCGGACATTTGCCGCCCCTGATGGTTGAGAATGGTGAAATAAAATCACTTGGAAAAGGCGGAATTGCAATAGGGTTAAGTAAAAACAGCAGCTATTCCAAGCAAATTTTGTTATTGAAAGATAACGATGAACTTTTAGTCTTTAGCGACGGAGTAACGGAAACCATGAACGAATACGATCAACAATTCGGCATTAAACGATTAATAAAGTTAATCGGGAATCTTTATACTCTGAATTCCAAAAGTCAAATGGACAGGATAATATCAAATCTTAATTTATACCGCGGCAATGCCTCAATCCATGATGATGTTTCATTATTGATAATAAAAAAGCAAAGCTCCCATCGATAAAGAATAAATAACATTAGTAAAACCACTTCAAAAATATTTTAATTTTTGTTATTTTTAAGATAATAATATCCATTTAACTATTAAAACAAAAGCCATGAAAAAATTATTACTGTTAGGCGACGAAGCAATTGCACAAGGCGCAATAGACGGCGGTATTTCCGGAATTTATGCGTATCCGGGAACTCCATCCACAGAAATAATGGAATACGTACAAAGGTCAAAATTAGCAAAAGAAAGAAATATCCATCGCACTTGGTCAACAAACGAAAAAACAGCAATGGAAGCCGCCCTGGGAATGTCATACGCTGGTAAACGCGCAATGGTTTGTATGAAGCATGTAGGATTAAATGTTGCAGCCGATGCTTTTATAAATTCCGCAATAACGGGCGTAAACGGAGGATTGGTAATTACGGTAGCCGACGATCCTTCAATGCATTCATCCCAGAACGAACAAGATTCAAGATACTACGGCAAGTTTGCTCAAATTCCCTTCTTTGAGCCTTCAAATCAGCAAGAAGCATACGATATAGCGCGCGAAGCATTCTCTTTTTCGGAAAAATATAAAACACCTGTATTAATAAGAATTACAACACGTTTGGCACATTC
>JALSTI010000103.1 GCA_026983795.1 Melioribacteraceae bacterium | reverse complement strand
CGATTTGTTGGAAAAAGAATTTAACGAATTTCAAAAAAAGTTGGCAAATTTCGAAAGAGTAAGGAAATTTACATTATTGGAAAAACCCTTCACAATTGAAAACGGGGAGGTTACTCCTTCGCTGAAAATCAGAAGAAAAGTAATAGAGGAAAGATACCGTGATTTGATTGAAGACATGTACAATGCAATGGAGAAGAAGGTTTAGTATTTTTTTTAATACTGAATTTTAAAAGAAGCAAGGTTTTTACCTTGCTTTTTTTAGAAAATATTTTTTATTACTTGTAAAAATATTTAATATATAACTATACTAAGATGAGGAAAATATGATAAAAAATTTTTCTATCTATCTATTTGGGTTTCTTATTAATTTTCACTTCAGTAAAAGCACAATCCAAAAATTACGCAGGCTCCATTGAGATAGTTTGCAGAACATTTCGTGCTGATATTGCACAGCCTGAAAACATTACATTCAAATTATATCCGGAAAGTGAGGAAGCATACGCGTGGGACAGTAAAAATTCTTGTGTTTATCATGTTGTTCCAAAGCAATATTCTTATGTGAATATTACTGGGAATAAAAAAACAACTAATATTGGTTTTACAATTACGCATTATGATCAAGAATTTAAAGAATATAGTATGAGACTGGCATTGAATAGAATGGAAATTTATGTAAACGATGAATACAAAGCTTATTTTTTATATGATAACAGAGATTGTAGGTACTATAGTAATTGCCCCGACAAATTTACACAAGATATCACAATACTATACGATGTGGAAAATAATAAAATCTGGTACATCAAAAATGCAAACGATATGACCTTTACAGACGATGAGAACCCGGGAGATTATGGTTGGAAAAATATTACAAACAGTAGAATTAATATATGGAAAGTGTATAATGAAAATTATTCAAACTGCCCTTTGAACTTTAATGAGGCGCCAAAAGCACCTATGAATTTCAATGTTTCTGGATACGTTGGTCAAAATCCCCGATTAACATGGTCTAATAATAATGAGCCTGATTTAGCAGGGTACAAAATTTACCGTAAGATTGGCTCGGAACAATATTATCGAATTTCAACAGTAAACAAAAATATAAATTCATATATCGATAATAAAATAACTGTTTCAGGAAACCGTTTTGATCCCTTTGTATGCTATAAAATTACGGCCTATGATTTACAAGAATTAGAATCAAATTATACACAGGAAGAATGTGTTCAAAGTAATTCGAATTATAAGTTGGGGTTTTCCATGAGCAACAATTTTGATATAAAATATTTTAAAATTAACGAACCATATCCAAATCCGTTTAATCAAACAACTCTTATTTCTTTTCAATTACCCGAGAAAAGTTTATTGAAAATTACAATTTTTAATCTTGTTGGTATGAAAATACAAGAATTGGTAAACGAGATTAAAGCTACAGGGTATGATACATTGGAATTGGATGCTTCTTCTTTCACTATCGGTATTTATTATTTAGTGTTTCAAGCCAATAATTATGTTAAAACAAAAAAAATTATATTATTAAAGTAGGATTAAAGGGGTAGATATGAATATTATTCTGTTATTATTGATAAGTTTTGTAAATATTATTTCTCAATCAGAGTCCGGATCGTTAATGACTGTAAATAAAATTAAAATTCACATAGGCAATTCGGGTGAATTGGGCGCGGGTTTTGTGGGACAAAAGTACGGTGGTGTTTTCGAAGGGGAGTCATTTCTGTATTCCAGTGGATTCTATTTGGCTGGGAAAGCCGGCAACGTATTGTGGGGAAATGGAGTCTTTCTTTCCGATCATAATATGAATGATTATTTACCCGGAAATGTAGATTCCAATTCAACCCTAAGTAAATATAAAGTTTATGTTGTAAAGTCAGAGGATCCGGATTTTGGTGAAAGTTGGCAAGAATGGAGGCAAGCCGTTGAAATCGGTGCAATTTTTTATGATGGGGATGGAGACGGAAGCTATAATCCAATTGATAAAAACGGTAACGGAAAATGGGATGAAAATGAGGATAAGCCGGATATTATAGGCGATTATACAGCTTGGTGCGTCTTTAATGATTCAAAAGTAACTGCTGAAAGAAAATATAAAAATGTTTCACCTATGGGGATTGAAATTAAAGAAACTGTCTTCGCATGGGATTCAGCGTATGGGGAACCTTTATCGAATACTTTTTTTGTTAGATACATCGTTGAAAACACTGGGAAATTTTATGAAACCTTCGATTCGGTCTTTTTCGGAATAGCAACTGATCCGGATTTAGGGATTAATTATTCGGAAGACTATACGGGAACCGATACCGTATTGCAATCGGTATTCGCATATAAGAATGCACCCGATGACACTGCCGGTTACGGCGATAACCCTCCAGCTTTTTCTTCTGTTTTACTGCACGGACCTCAGGTATATATTCCTAATGAAACATATTTGGATTTGAATTCAAACGGAATATTCGATGAAGATTATGACCAGGCTTTGGAATCAGCTGTAATAAAAAGAGGGGAATTGTTAGGTGAGAAAATTGTTTACGGTGCTAGAAACTTGAATCTGACTTCCACATCACTTTATTTAAAATCATGGAATGTATTTGGCGAACCGGATAATGAAAGTGAATTATTTAACTATTTAATTGGCGGTAGATTAGGTAGTGGGATTCCATTGGATGTTAGCAGCTTTGATGCCGGAAATGGTAGTGAATTAGGCGCTGCAGCCGATACCATTAATCCGAAATTCATGTTTTCGGGAAATCCTTTGAATAAAACAGGATGGTTATGTACCCAACCATGGGATTATAGAATGGTTTTATCAACCGGACCGTTTACACTTAGAGCAGGAGAACCGGTGGAAATATTAGTAGCGTACGTTGTTGGTCGAGGTAGCAGTCCGATGAACTCGCTGCAAAAATCAAAGGGTTTAACGGATATGATCATTCAATTTTATAACAGTAATTTTGCCGTGTTTCCTTTAAGCGTAAATGAAAAAACCAAGGCATTCCAGAATAACTTTGTATTGTATCAAAATTATCCGAATCCTTTTAATCCTGCTACAGTAATTAAATATGTTGTACCTCAAGTTGCAAGTAGCAGCAGCTTGAATGTATCATTAAATGTTTATGATGTATTGGGTCGGGAAGTTGCAACATTGTTAAATAAAAAGCAACCTGCGGGAACTTACCGCGTTACTTTTGATGTCAGGAAAACCGGAATTGAGTTGACAAGTGGGATTTACTTTTACAAGTTAACCGCCGGAAATTTCCATAAGACAAGGAAAATGATTTTATTAAAATAATAAAATATTAAATATTTGAACGATAAGCAGAGGCATGTTTTTGAATCTACTACTGCTTATTAAAGAAACCATAAAGCGGCATTAGGGATTTCCGTTTTGCATTTCCGCTTTTACTTTCAGCTTTGCCGCTATAAAATCACGGTGCGAAACATGCAGGTTTGTGCTTATTAACCTGAGCATGTAATCTTCATATTTGTGAAGTTCGTTATCGGCAAGGA
>JALSTI010000102.1 GCA_026983795.1 Melioribacteraceae bacterium | reverse complement strand
CATTCTTCCCGGCGACAGAATTGTTAAAATAAATGATAAATCATGCGTTGGATTTGATAATATGAAAGTAGTTAAAACATTACGCGGTAAAAAAGGGACGAAAGTTAAATTAGGTATTGTTCGCCCCGGCATTAAAAATATTTTAGATTTTACTGTTGTAAGAGATAAAATCCCTATCTATTCGGTTGATACCGCATTGCTTTTTGATAATGGAATAGGTTATATATCGTTAACAAGATTTGCAGAAACTTCTACAGACGAATTATTGAAAGCTCTTAAAAAATTAAGTTCCAAAGGAATGAAAAATTTGATTTTGGATTTACGTAATAACCCCGGCGGTCTATTTATTCAATCCAGACAAATTGCGGATATATTTATCAACAAAACTAAAATGTTGGTTTTCACAAAAGGACGTGTTTCCCAATTCGACCAAAAATATTACGCGCATCAATACTATCCTTACGAGAAAATACCGTTAATAGTTTTAGTAAACGGAGGCAGCGCTTCGGCAAGCGAAATTCTTTCGGGAGCTATTCAAGATTGGGATAGAGGATTAATTGTAGGCGAAACAACTTTCGGCAAAGGTCTTGTGCAAGAACCCTTTGTGCTTGGCGATAATTCCGCCGTTAGAATTACCGTCGCACGCTACCATACTCCAAGCGGCAGATCGATACAAAGAAGTTATAAGGACAAGAAAAATTATTACAAAAAAATATTCGAAGAAGATGATAATTTAACCGAAGGATTTAACCTGGACCACCACGTGGAAGCCGATAGCGCAAAACCGTTATTTAAAACTCACGCCGGCAGAAATGTTTACGGCAACGGGGGAATTACTCCCGACTATATTATCCATTCCCCTAAATTAACCGAAACTACAGTTAATTTATTACGGGCAGGAATTTATTATCAATTTGTAAGAGGATACTTGGATAAAAACAGAAAGGGAATTAAACAACGTTATAACAACGACTTAAAACTTTTCACCGAAAAATTTAATATTTCGGATAATGATTTTGAATCATTTTTAAAGTTAGCTAAAAAAAGTAAAGTTAAAATTAAAAATAAAGATATTTTAAATGATGAAAGTTTTATTAAAGCCAGAATGAAAGCTTATATAGCAAGGGATATATGGAAGAACGAAGGCTGGTACTATAATTTATTGCAAACTGACAGACAGTTTAACAAAGCAAAAACCCTTTTTAACGTAGCCCGTGGTTTTTTGAAATATCAGTGATGCGGAGCAAATAAACAAATAGAAAAAAATTATATTATTAAGTTGGCAGTTAAAATGAAAAATGAATTTTTAAAAATAGATGACAAAAATAAAATTTATCCTTATTTAGGGAAATTACCGTCTATCGACAAAACGGCGTTTCTTGCTCCGGGAGTTAAAATTATAGGCGATGTTACAATAGGTCAATTTTCAAGCGTGTGGTATAATTGTGTGATTAGAGGAGATGTTCATTATATTAAAATCGGAGAAATGACAAATATTCAAGATTTAAGCATGCTGCATGTAACTAACGGAATATTTCCGCTTAATATCGGAAACAATGTAACCGTAGGTCATAGCGTTACTCTCCACGGCTGCACTATAGAAGATTTATGTTTAATCGGAATGGGCGCCACGGTTTTAGACGGAGCGGTTGTTAAAACCAAATCGTTTGTTGCGGCGGGGGCACTTGTTAAACCGGGATTTATTGTTCCGTCTGGTAAATTGGTAGCGGGAGTTCCGGCAAAAGTGGTAAGGGATTTATCCGAAAAAGAAATAATTGAATTGGAAAATTCCGCCAAACGTTACAGAAAATATAGCGAATTAACTGTTAGTTCAATGAATTTTTGAATTTAAAATGAAAGGTTACCGTGAAAATTAAATTTTGGGGCACACGGGGTTCCATTCCGGTTCCCGGGGAATCAACTCTTAAGTACGGCGGTAATACCCCGTGCGTTCAAATTATTTCCGGTTCCGGAAAATCCCTTATTCTGGATGCCGGTACCGGTATTAATAATTTGGGAAACAAAATTATTAGCGATAACCAAAATACCGGTATCAATTTGCTAATTACACACAGCCATTGGGATCATATCCAAGGTTTAACTTTTTTTCAACCTTTCTACAAAGAAGAAAATAGTATAAATATTTTTGCCGCTACAAATAATAATCTACCCGTCGAAAAAATTTTACACTATCAATTTAAAGAAGCTTTTTTTCCGGTGGGGAAGGAAATACTGAAGGCAAAAATAAATTTAACCCGCCTAAAAGAAAATGCCACGTTCAATATTGACAACTTTACCGTAAATACTGTAAGCACTCATCATGCAAGCGGTACCTTGGGTTTTAAAATTACGATAGACGGAACAACAATTGTTTATCTTACCGATAATGAAGTATATTGCAATACGGCGGATAAACCGGATATTGATTTGGTTAGGGAAAAAAATATTGAATTAATCCGGTTCTGCGAAGAAGCCGATTTTTTAATACACGATACTATGTACGATTATGATGATTATAAAAACAAAGAAGGCTGGGGCCATTCCAGTAATTTAACCGCTACGGCTTTTGCAGCCGCCGCTAAGGTTAAAAATTTAATTTTTTTCCACTATAATCCGTTATACTCAGACGATAAAATCGATAAATTTATATCCGATTCTATTCAGCTTTCTAAAAAGTATGATTTATCATTAAAAATTATTCCCGCACAAGAAAATAAAATTCTGACGTTTTGATATGTTGAAAAATTTAACGGTCACCTCGGAAAAACAATTCAAAGTAAATAAAAGACTGGTTCACAAAATTGTATCCGGGTTAAAAAAGGGGATAAATTTTCAAGTTGACTTTTTACAGATAAATTTTGTATCATCAAGTTATATTTTACAATTGAATAATAAATATTTGGGACATAATTATACTACCGATATTATTACCTTTAATTATTCGGGAGAAAATTATAAGTTTGACGGTGAAATATTTATATGTGTTGAAGAAGCGGAAAATAACTCGAAAAAATATAATGTTTCAATCGATGAGGAATTGCTGAGACTTATTATTCACGGGTTGCTTCACCTAAAAGGTTTTGACGATATAAATAAAAAAGATAAAATTAAAATGAAAAAAGTCGAAAATAATTTATATTTTGATTATAAATTTTTACTGAAAAGGAATAATATCATTTATGACAAATAAATTAGTAGAAGTCTTGACAAAAATTCTGGAAGGCTTAAACCAGAATTATTCGCTGGAAGAAGTTAACGATACACTTAGAAATATTAAAGAATTCGATCAACAAACCGTAAGCGCCGCCTTTAGCCTTGTTTACGATAAAGTGTTGTCGAATAAAGTCTCTCATAACAGCAGGAAAAAACAACCTAAAAAATTCAGAATTTTATCAGAGGAAGAAAAAGAAATTTTAGGTAGTGAAAATACCGAATATGTTTATCATCTGTTGAACCTCGGACTTGTAGACGCTTTCGATTTGGATTTAATAATTGAACATATTTCGATGTTTCCGGGAGATGAAATTACAAAGGATGATATAAATCTTATTGTTTTAATTGCCCTTGTTGATTTTAATTCAGAAATCTTACCAGGCAGCAGAGTCTTACTTTATTCTTCCGATACGATAAATTAAAAAGGATATTTGATGAAAAAGAATCTCGTTTTGGTGGAATCTCCATCGAAAGCTAAAACTATAAACAAATACTTGGGGCGTAATTATATTGTTGAAGCTACGGTCGGTCACCTGAAAAATCTTCCGAAAACCAAATTGGGAATTGATCTTGATAATAATTTTTCGATTAACCTGCTTAACATACGCGGTAAAGGCGATATAATAAAAAAAATCAGAAAGTTAGCCGCTAAAGTGGATAATATTTACATAGCAACTGACCCCGATAGAGAAGGCGAAGCCATTGCGCAAGATATATACGATTTGATTAAAGGAAAATCCAAAGCTAATGTTTACCGGGTACTGTTCAACGAAATAACAAAGGACTCCGTTAAAAAAGCGATGAAATCGCCTTTGCCTATAGATGAAAAACTCGTTCACTCCCAAAGGGCAAGAAGAGCAATGGATAGAATTATCGGTTATAAAATTAGTCCGTTACTCTGGCGTGCCGTTATCGAAGAATCTGGAAATTCTCTATCAGCCGGCAGAGTGCAATCGGTTGCACTCCGTTTAATTTGCGAACGCGAAGAAACGATTAATAATTTTGTTCCTACCGAATATTGGTCGATAGTTGCGCAATTTAAAACTAAAGACGGAAAAATTTTCGAGTCAAAATTATTTCAGGTCGATAAGAAAACGATAAAAATAAAACCCAAACCCGGTATGAGCGGGGAAGAACTGAATGAGTTTTTAAAGAAAAATTTTATAATAGATAACGAAAAATTGGCAACGGAATTGTTTAATCAAATAAAAGCAATTAACAATTTCGGCATTTCCGACATTACTAAAAAAAGACAAAAACGAAATCCTCCGGTTCCATTTATTACCAGTTCTTTACAAGCCGAAGCATCGCGTATATTGAGATTCAGACCTCGTAAAACGATGCAAATAGCTCAAAGTTTATACGAAGGAGTCGATTTAGGAAAAGAGGGTATAACAGGTTTAATCACTTATATGAGAACTGATTCCACAAGGGTTAATTCCGAAATTGTGGATAAAGCCAGAGATTTGATTAAAGCTAAATTAGGAAAAGATTACATTGCGGAAAATGCAAACCTTTACGGCAACAAAAAGAAAAACGTTCAAGATGCGCACGAAGCAATCAGACCTACTTCCATTAAGTATGAACCTTTGGCGGTTAAGGAATTTCTTAGTGCCGACCAATATAAACTTTACAATTTAATTTGGAATAGATTTTTAGCTTCTCAAATGGCTCCGGCAATTCAAGAAATTACTACAATTTTAATTGAAGAAGGGAAGTTTCTGTTCAAAACTACCGGAACCGCTTTAGTCTTTGAGGGATTTTTGAAAATTTATAATCCGGCGGCTTCCCAAAACGGAGAAAACGGATCTGAAAACGGCAATAATAATATTCCCGTAGGATTATCAAAAAACACTCCCTTAATTCTGGAATCATTGAAAAAAAATCAGCATTTTACAAAACCTCCACCGCGTTTTACCGAAAGTACGCTTATTAAAGAACTTGAAAGTAACGGAATTGGCCGGCCCAGCACTTATGCGCTGGTTGTTAGTACAATCCAAGACAGAAACTACGTCCAAATACGGGACAGGAAATTATTTCCAACGGATTTGGGAATGAAAGTTAATTCCGTATTGGTTAAACACTTTCCCGATATACTAAACGTGAATTTTACGGCAAGAATGGAAGCGGAATTGGATCAAATTGCCGAAGGGGATACCGTTTATGAAAATGTATTGAATGATTTTTACGGTCCTTTTTCTAAATCTTTAAAACATGTTGAAGATTCGCTCGAAAAAATTATTTGCGATGTGTGCGGCTCCGAAATGGAAATAAGAGTGGGGAGATATGGAAAATACTTGGCTTGTACCAATCCCGATTGTAAAAATGTAAAATCTCTTAAGGCAAATAATAATAACTCCACTCCGGAATATACCGGCAAAGAATGCCCAAAATGCGGCGGTAAATTAGTTTATCGCAGAGGGCGATTCGGCGAATTTATTGGATGTGAAAATTATCCGGAATGTGATTATACCGAACAAATCACTTTGGATATTACATGCCCCAAATGCGGAGAAGGAAAAGTTGTTCCGCGCAGAGCAAAAAGCGGAAGATATTTTTACGGATGCAGCCGATACCCCGATTGCGATTATGTTAGCTGGACAAAACCCAAAACGGAACAAGTATCGACCGAAGAAAAATAATTTCATTATCAAAAATTTTCTTCTTGATTTATTTATTCTGAAATATTATAATATAATTAATGATTGATCAATCAATTCATTCTGCAATAAGTAATTTTCTATCGGAACTTTCGGGGGTTAAGAGAGTTTCTCAAAACACTATTACGGCGTATAAAAAAGATCTTCAATCTTTTGCCCGGTTCTGTTCAGAACAAAATAAATTTTCCGTTGTACAAATAAGTGAAAAAACCATTAGACTTTTTTTGATGAAACTAAATGATGAGAATTTCTCAAGAACTTCGATAAGCCGTAAGTTATCTTCTATTAGAGGTTTGATGAAATTCTTAATACGGAATGAAATGATACATGCCAATCCACTTGAAAATATAAAAAGTCCTAAATTAAAAAGGAAACTTCCCGAAACGATAAACGTAAATGAATATGAAGAAATTCTGAAAAGAATTGACGAAATATCCCGGAACAGCCGGAGCGATAAAGTTATTTTTGAGTTGCTCTACGGATGCGCAATTAGAGTATCCGAATTGTGTAATCTGAATTATTCGGATATTGATTTCGATCGGAAAGCATTGCGTGTTTTTGGCAAGGGTTCTAAAACAAGATACGTTCCCGTTGGAGAAAAAACAATTACAATCATTAAAAATTATATAAACGAAAGGGGGAACATCACACAAAACGATCCGCTGATTTTAACAAAAAGCGGAAGAAGAATTTATCCTCGTTATGTAAGACGTGTTGTACAAAAATTCATGTCGCTTGTGTCCGATAATTTGAAAAAAAGTCCGCATGTTTTAAGACACAGCGCGGCTACTCACATGTTGGATAGAGGCGCCGATTTATTAGCGGTTAAGGAAATTTTAGGTCATAAAAATTTATCAACCACTCAAATTTACACTCAAGTAAGTGTGGAACGGTTGAAAAAAACTCATAAAATGGCTCACCCAAAATCATAAGGAGTTGCTATGAACATTCAAATAACTTCAAGAAAATTCAGAGCTAAAGATTCGCTGAAAGATTATGTAAAAAACGAATTGCAAACGCTCAAGAAAATTAATGACGATATTCTTGACGCAAACGTGATTTTGAGTTTCACGCACTTAAAAGACAGCATCAAAACCGTGGAAGTCCAATTGAAAATTCCCGGTAAAGTTTTAACGGCAAAAGACGAAAGCGATGATTTTAAAAAATCGGTTACTAAAGTTGTTCACAAATTGGAAAAACAACTTAAAACCGTTAAATCCAAACGCTTAGCAAGAATAAAATGATTAAAATTGATAAAAAAAGTGTATCGAGGAAAAAATCGATTACAGTTGATTTTTTTTATAATCAATTAAAAGACAAATTTAACATTACACTTCTCAATAAAAATGCCGATTTATCAAGAGAAATATATGAGCAAAATTTACACAGACCCGGTTTGGCATTAGCCGGGTTTGTCGATTTATTTTCTTACAAAAGAGTCCAGATATTCGGTAATACCGAAATTAAATATTTATTGTATCTGTCAAAAGAAAAAAGATTAAAAGCCTTAAAAAGAATTTTTGAGTATGAAATTCCGTGTATTGTTATTACCAATAACAACAAACCTTCGCCTGAAGTTCTTAATTTGGCCACAAGCTACGGAGTGCCCATCTTTAAATCCAAATATTCCACAACAAAAATTGCTTTTTTGATAAGCGATTTTTTAGATGATCAATTTGCTCCAAGATTTTCAATACATGGCTCCTTTGTTGATGTTTACGGGGTCGGAATTTTATTCGTCGGTAAATCGGGTATAGGTAAAAGCGAAGTTGCATTGGACCTTATTGAACGCGGGCACCGTTTAGTTGCAGACGACGTCGTAATTTTTACTAAAAAAGGGGAAGGAATTTTGATGGGTGCGGGAACCCAATTAGTAAAACATTTCATGGAAATTAGAGGTATTGGTCTGATTGACGTAAAAAGTATTTTCGGTATCCGTGCCATCAGATACCAAAAAAGACTCGAGGTGGTTGTTGAATTGGAAATTTGGGATGAAAAAAAACATTACACCCGTACCGGACTGGAAAAAGAATTCCTGAACTTAATGGACGTTGAAATCCCTTACGTTAAACTTCCTATTCTTCCCGGTAAAAATATTACGGTAATCTCGGAAATTATAGCTTTGAATTATTTACTTAAGCATTACGGTTACGATTCGGCTATAGAATTCCAAAAGAAATTGCTCGATACAATCAAATCGAAAAAAATTGCGAAAGATGACGACAGGGTAATAGATTATTTTGAACACGATTTTGAATAATTGTAATTAAAAATAAGACTTGACTTAATTGTTTTGTTTTGTTAATTTCGCACCGATTTATAACTATAGTTAACAAGGATTAATGAAAAAAGTTTATTTCTTTTCTAAACGAAAATTGCAGTTTGTGGAAATAAAAAAATTTTACAGAAAATTTTTATTTCTTGTTGGCTTTTTCTCCGTAATAGGCGGGTTTTTGCTTTTCGGAACTTACTATATAATTCATCAATTGATTAATCCCGACTTTGCCGTATCGGCCTTAAAAACAAGAAATCAAGAACTGGAAAAACAATTTAAAGATTTACTTAGCCAGTATAAAAAATTAAATTCTAAAATAGATAAATTGTACAAAGACGATAACAGTTTGCGACTTGCGGTAAATCTTAACCCAATTTCTGACGAAGAAAGAAATGTTGGTATCGGCGGTACGGATTTCGACGAAATTGTGCCCGCATCTTCCAACGATTTTGGCGCAATAATGAAAACCCTTAACAATTACGTCGGTAAAGTTTCTTCAAAAATTAATTTTGAGGTAAATAATTACAAGCAAATTTCCAATACATTAAAATTAAACAAAAAATTATACGCTTCCATTCCGGCTATAAAACCTATGGACGGCAGATTTGGCGATAGGTTCGGAATGAGAATGCATCCCATTCTGCATGTAAGAAAAATGCATAACGGAATAGATTTAATTGCTAATATAGGAACTAAAGTTTATGCGCCCGGAGGCGGAAAAGTAACTTTTACCGGTTATAAAAACGGATACGGAAAAGTTATTGAAATTGATCACGGTTTCGGATATGTAACTTTATACGGGCATCTCTCTAAAATTTTAGTGCGTAAAGGTCAAAAAGTAAAAAGGGGAGATTTAATTGCTTTGTCCGGAAATACGGGAAGGTTATCTACCGGACCGCATTTACATTATGAAATTAGGCACGACGGTATTCCGTTGAATCCAAGAAATTTTATGTATGATGATGTAAATATATTCGATATTGTTTCTAATCATCAATCGGGGGGAACAGATTAATGATATGGACTGTTGAACTTGCATCTTATTTAATTGATGCTCCTTGGCCTGCTACAAAGGAAGAACTAATTGAATTTGCCGATAGAATTGGTGCGCCTTTAGACGTGATAGATAATTTGAAAGAGCTTGAAGACAGCGACGAAATTATATATGAAGGTATAGAAGATTTATGGCCCGATTATCCCACTGACGAAGATTTCTTTTATTTTGACGACGACGAATATAATTAATCGTCAATGCCTGATTTACTTGATGATATTGTAGGTCAAGATCGTCAGAAGGAAATTCTTAACAAGATTTATAATTCAAAACGAATACCTAACGCTTTTTTATTTTCCGGTCCGGAAGGAGTTGGGAAATTTTATACCGCCGTTCGATATATTGCGCTGCTGAATCATAACAAAAACGAAACCATCCGGAACAAAATTTTGCACTTGGAAGAACCTTACGTGCAAATTATTTTTCCCCTTCCGCGTGGCAGGGGAGAAACTCCTAAAGATTCGCCAACCGAAAAACTTTCCAAAGATATTTTGGAAGAAATTTCTAATGAATTAAGTATAAAAAGTAAAAATCCTTACTATCAAATTTCTGTGAATAATGCAAATAATATAAAAATAAGCAGCATCCGCGAAATAAAAAGGAAAGTATCGTTTAATTACGACGAAATAAATTTTAGAGGTATAATTATTAACGAAGCTCATAAAATGAGCGCTGAAGCTCAAAACGCCCTGTTGAAAAGTTTGGAAGAACCGCCCGGGGGCGTAATTTTTTTCTTGTTGTCCGCTTCAGAAAATATGTTATTAGACACAATCAAATCAAGATGTTGGAAAGTGGAATTTAATCCGCTTAACGAAAATGAAATAGTTAAGATTTTAACAACTTATTTTAACGTTGACGAATCAACAGCTCAAAAAGTTGCGCCGTTCGGCAACGGATCGGCATGGTATTCAAAAACTTTATTAGATAACGGATTTACAGAACTCCTTAATGAAGTAATCATTCTTCTGAGATATTCCCTGGCTAAAAGATATTTTACCGCAATTAACAAGTTCGAATCTATTCTAAATCTAAATGATAATATTACCTTTAAAGTTGTTATTGAATTAATTCTTAAATGGCTCGATGATATATTAAAAGACAGAAACAATATTAAGAATCTTTACTTTACACAACATGTTGAAACAATTAAAAAGTTTAACAGTAAATTTGCTTCTGCTAATGTTTATCAAGTTTATACCGATTTGGAAAAGTTATCCGGAAGCTTTGATCAAAACATAAGCTTGAATATCATTATTATGAATACTATATTTAAATTGGCTACTTTGACAAATGGGTAGATTTAATGGAATCAGACATATTGGTAGAACCAAATAAAATACATCAGGATATTGATAACCACTTTTCGATACCCGAAACCATAAGAAAACAATACAAAAATTATATATTAAATAACCTTAAACCACCAAATTCATTTCGCTCCGACTGCGAAGATTGCCCGCACCACCGGTTACCTGCTGATGATAGAAATATTGTGGAAGTAGATTGTATTGGCTTGCTCGGGAAAAATTACTGCCTGAATTCCGGCAATTTAACTCTTGTTGAAAACGATAAAATTATTATTGACAGCAGCGGCAGCTTAAAACTGGCTACTGTTAAAATTACCGGAAAGTTAGTTAAAATCAGAAGGCATCTTATGGGATTGGCTAATGAGGATCTGCCGTATATAATACGTAAAGCTACCGGCGAAGATATTAAAAAAGAAGAAATAAATTCAATCGATGCAAAAAAAGCAAAACCTGTTTTCGAAAAATTGGTAGCCGAAGAAAATTTAAATATGAAGTTAGTAGATGCTCATTATCAATTCGACAGAAAAAAACTGTTCTTTTTCTACACTTCCGATGGTAGAGTGGACTTTAGATCTTTGGCAAAAAAATTAGCCGGCGTATTTAAAACTAGAATTGAACTAAGGCAAATGGGAGTAAGGGACGAAGCAAAGTTATTAGGCGGCGTTGGAACATGCGGAAGGGAATTTTGCTGTACTTCATTTCTGCACGGTTTTAAAAGAATTACGACCGATATTGCTAACGAACAAAACGTTTCCGCTAATTTATCCAAATTAAGCGGACCTTGTGGAAAATTAAAATGTTGTCTTGCTTTTGAAATCGATTAACTATGTTTACCTTTTCTAATTATTATCCTATCGTTTACAAATCAATAAATTTTACCGGAATAAAAAATTATAAAAAAAATAATATTTGGAGGAAAAGATGAAAAAAGCAGTGATTGTTTCTGCAAAAAGAACGCCCGTAGGATCTTTCCTTGGAAGTTTATCAACCGTTCCTGCTACAAAATTAGGCAGTATTGCAGTAAAAGCTGCATTGGATTCGGTTAATTTTGATTATTTAAATGTTGATGAAGTAATTATGGGAAATGTTCTTCCTGCCGGTGAAGGTCAAGCTCCGGCAAGACAAGCCGCCATTTATGCAGGCTTACCGGAAAAAACGGAATGTTTAACTATTAATAAAGTTTGCGGCAGCGGACTTAAAGCCGTTATGTTGGCCGAACAAGCAATTAAATGCGGCGATGCAAATGTTGTTGTTGCTGGAGGAATGGAAAGTATGTCTAACGCTCCGTATTTGCTTCCTAAAGCCCGTTCCGGTTACCGTTTGGGAAACGGAACAATTATCGATTCAATGGTTCACGATGGATTGTGGGACGTTTACAACGATATTCACATGGGAAGTTGTGCCGAAGCCTGCGCCAAAGATTTCCATTTTACCCGCGAAGAATTGGACAATTTCTCTATTGAATCTTATAAAAGGGCAATCAAAGCTCAACAAGATGGAAAATTCAAAGATGAAATTGTTCCGGTTCACGTAAAATTACGCAAGGAAGAAAAAATAGTAGACGAAGATGAAGAACCTAAGAAAGCAAAATTCGATAAAATTCCTGTTTTGAAACCGGCTTTTGAAAAAGACGGTGTTGTTACAGCCGCCAATTCTTCCAAAATTAACGATGGAGCGGCTGCGCTTTTAGTAATGTCGGAAGAAAGGGCTTTGGAATTGAGATTAACTCCGTTAGTTGAAATTGTTGCTCAATCGGCAGCTGCAAAAGCGCCTATAGAATTTCCAACTGCACCGGCAGATTCCATTTCGAAAGTTTTGAAAAAAGCTAATATGAGCACAAACGATATTGATTTATTTGAAATTAACGAAGCTTTTGCGGTTGTTTCCTTGGCTGTAAACAAGTTATTGAATTTGGATACTTCAAAAATCAATGTAAATGGAGGAGCAATAGCAATAGGTCATCCGATTGGCGCAAGCGGAGCGCGTATTTTAGTCACTTTAATTCATGAATTAATTAAAAGAGATCAAACGTACGGTTTGGCTTCACTGTGTATCGGCGGAGGCGAAGCAGTTTCTTTAATAGTAAAAAATTATAAAAAATAAGAAGGTGTAAACATGGAAATTAAAAATGTCGCTATTATTGGAGCCGGAACTATGGGCAACGGAATTGCTCATGTTTTTGCGCTAAATGGATTTAATGTTGATTTAGTTGACGTTAAAGATGAATTTATTCAAAAAGGATTAAACACAATCGGTAAAAACCTCGACCGTCAAATTAAAAAGGGAATCATATCCGAAGAGGATAAATCCGCAACATTAAATAGAATAAATCCCGTAGTTGGCGTTGAGAAAGTTTCCGGCAATACGGATCTGATTGTTGAAGCAATATTAGAAAAAAAAGAGCTTAAGTTATCTGTTTTCAATAAGTTAGAAGAAATAGTTAAAGCTGATTCTATATTTGCGAGTAACACTTCTTCTATTTCCATTACGGAACTTTCTTCGGTTGCCAGGCCCGAAAAGTTTATCGGAATGCATTTTATGAATCCTGTTCCCGTTATGAAATTGGTGGAAATTATAAGAGGGTATTCAACAAGCGATGAAACTTATCAAACCATTAGGGATTTATCCCTTAAACTTGGCAAGACGCCTGTTGAGGTTAATGATTATCCCGGTTTTATTTCCAACAGAATATTAATGCCAATGATAAACGAAGCAATTTTTGCGCTTTATGAAGGAGTGGCATCAGCCGAAGATATTGATACCGTAATGAAATTGGGGATGGCTCATCCTATGGGTCCGCTTACTTTAGCCGATTTTATCGGGCTTGATGTATGTCTTGATATAATGAATGTATTATACGATGGATTTAAAGATCCCAAATACAGACCCTGCCCGTTACTAAGAAATATGGTTGCGGCAAAAAAATTGGGACGCAAGACCAAAGAGGGATTTTTTAAATACGAATAAAGGAAAATTAAATTTCCCGTTTTCCGCCTTTGAATAATTTATTATATTCAAAGGTGTTTTTATATGTAATAGTATGAATAAAACTACAGAAATAAATAAAGCGCTTCGATTTATAAAAAGCATAAATCAAAGCAGGTCATTAATACAAAAATGGATTAAAAAATTATCCATTCCCGAATATGCTATGTTTAGTGCCTATGCTATAATCGGGGGAGCTGCGGTTGGTATTTTTACGGTTTTATTTCACGAATCGATTGATTGGTTAACCGATATATTTTTCGGAAATTTTCTTCACAATTTATTATTTATCGGCGGCGCAGCGGTTATTATTATTCCTTTACTAGGAATGCTGATTCAGAGTTTAATGATTAAAATGTCGCCGGATACAGCAAAACAAAAAGGCGTTTACGATGTAATAAAAGCTGTAGCAATTCGCAAAGGATATATTCCGTTTAAAACCACAATATTTCATTTCATTGCGCCCGCAATATGTATCGGTACCGGTGGAACGGTCGGCCCCGAAGGTCCAGCTGCGCAAATAGGCGGGGGAGTTGCGAGCAAATTGGGCAGCTTTTTCGGATTGTCCGATCAAAGGCGAAGGATGTTTGCCGCAGCCGGAGCCGGAGCAGCAATTGCCGCCGTATTTAACACTCCTTTGGGGGGAGTATTTTTTGCACTGGAAGTAATTTTATTAAACGATTTTCAATCACCCTCATTTTCGGCTTTAATATTGGCAAGTGTATCGGCCAGCGCCGTATCGCGTATTTTTTTAGGTGATCAACCGGCGTTTCATTTTGCCCATACCTCTTACAGCGATTATGCTCATCTTTATATATTTATCATTCTGGGATTCGTAGCCGGAATAGTTTCATTAGCATTTATCAAATATTCCGAAGAAACGGAAATATTATTTAAAAAAAAGGTTTTAAAACGAATTCCGCAATGGTCGGCAATGGCAATAGTAGGTTTACTTGTGGGCGTAAGCGGTTATTTTTACAGCGATATATTTGGTATCGGCTACCGTGCAATTGATAAAATTCTTGCAAGTAACATGGCATGGGATATAGTTCTGATTTTATTCGTCTTAAAGTTTTTGCTTGTTCCGTTAATTTTACATTCCGGCGGTTTTGGCGGATTGTTTGCTCCCACTTTATTTATGGGAGCATGCTTGGGCTATTTGTTTGTAATTATTTTGAATGTTGCTTTCGGCTTGGAAGTTAATACAACCATGTATGTTTTAGTTGGAATGGGAGCGCTTCTCGGCGGAATTAACTCAATTCCAATTTCAGCCATTCTGATTATTTTTGAAATGACAAGGGATTATTCATTTATATTACCGTTAATGTTAGCGGTTATAATTAGTACAACCATTGTACAGGTCTTCTTAAAAGGTTCGGTACATGTAAAACATTTGGAGCAACAAGGATTGAGAATTAGTTCCGGCAGGGAAATAAATATTCTTAAATCCATATTAGTAAAAGATATAATGATACCCGATATAACCACTTTTCATGAAAATACTCCTTTAACAGATTTGATATCTAAACTGTTGGAGAGTCCTCATACAACTTTTTACACAATTAACGATAAAGGAAAAATAACGGGCTTAATTACGGAAAACGAATTAAGACCGTTAATATCGGAGTATGAAAATGTTAAGGGAATGATTGTGGCAAATGACATTGCAATAAAAAATGTAAACGTAATTTATCCTAACGAGAACTTGAACGACGTACTAAAGAAATTTGAACAAGCAAATATAGATGAATTTCCGGTTGTCGATCCGAGAGATAATACAAAAATATTGGGTACAATTTCCAGACAAGCAATTATTAAAGCATATAACAAAGAAAGTATCAAATACGATTTAGCATCCGGAATGGCGTCGCAATTAAATTTTGTTGATCAAGATTCCGTTTCTACTGTTGCCAAAGGATATTCAATTATAGAAAAACGCGCTCTACCGGAATTTGTAGGTAAATCGTTGGTTGAACTAAGATTAAGAAATAAATACGGACTTGAAGTATTAATGATAAAGAAAAAGAAATCGCCGTTTTCCGATGAGGAAGAAAAAATTATTGCTCCGGATCCTAATTATGTAATTAAAGAAGGCGATTTATTGGTTTTATTCGGGACTGATGAAGCTATTGAAAAAATAAAATCGGATTAACCGGAAATACCGGAAAATGTCCTATAATGTATATTATGTAAACTTAATGATTCCCTGCTAAAATTCTATCCGCCTTGTAATTTTAAGAAAATATATATTAATATTGCCAATACAACCAAGTAAATTAACATATTGTTCGAGCGTTTGCGCGGTCTTACAGATGATCTGAATCTTAGTTTGCGCCTTCGTTTTTCTTCTTCATCTTTATCAGGATCATAAAACCTTGGAATGTAATCAAAATTTCTATGTTTGGGTCTTTTCATAAATAACATCTTATTAAATCCGACTATTTCCGGAAATAAAATTAATTGCCGATTCAATACAAGTGACTGTAACTCTTTCTGCCCGGTGGTCTAAAATTTCGCCGTCTGCGTGTATAAAATATGGATTATTTAACTTTACGTCAAGACTATTAAATTTATACATCGAAACCT
>JALSTI010000101.1 GCA_026983795.1 Melioribacteraceae bacterium | reverse complement strand
GTTTTTCATTAAACGGATTTCTCGAAGATTGGGAAAATGGTAAAATAGAAAAAACGGTTGAAGATAAATTTACGGACGACCAAAAAGTTTATACGGTTTTTGCAGGTGGTGACGATTTGATGATTATCTGCCCGCAAAGTTCATCACTTAAATTATTAAATAAATTAAATGAAACATTTAATAAATTTATTTGTTTTAATCCGGAAGTGCATATAAGTTATTCTCTCACAAATTTTAAACACAACACGCCGATACGTATTGTTGCCGATATGGCGGAAAACAATCAAAATTTGATTAAAAAAGAATTTACGCCTGAAGATATTCTGGAACGTATAAAAGCAGGTGAAACCGATGTATTTTACGAAGAAAAAAACAAAGCCGGTTTGCAACTGTTTGATACACCGGTAAAGAACAAACTTGATGGTGAAATATTAAAAAGAAAGCAAGACCTTATAGAATGGGTAAAAGATGAAAATACAAAGGTTACCCAAGGTGTTTTAAGAAACTTGTTGTACTTTTCAAAAATAATGAATGAGTTTAATCTAAAAGGAAACACTGAATTGTTAATGTGGCATCCTAAGCTTACTTATATGATTAACAGACTTCTAAAAAATAAAGATGGAAAATATTATGACTCGAACGGAGTCGGTGAATTTTTCGAAGCAGCATTAAGTATAAACAAACATAATAGTCTTGAAGGGGTAGTCCTTGAACAGATTCTTTATCCCCTTGTTTGCGAAGCCATCTACGGAACGAGAAAATCAAAAAAAGAAGGAGAATAAATTATGACTTACCCAGAGTTTTTTATTAACGGAAAATTGAATGAAGCATTAATTAATGATACCGGAAATAACAATGTTGCAGTAATTGCAAAAAACCTTAAGGATAATTCAAGGCTGAATATTAATCAATTAAGAAAATTTTATGATTCGTTTGTGAGAATTTTCAATTCCTCCGTTAATGTTGATACAAAAAAAGTGAGGTTATTAATGTTAAAAGCTAATGTTGAATATTCGGCAGGAAGATTAAAAATAATTGAATTTGCTAATTTTTTTAAGAATAGGATAAATACCGTTATTTCTCAAAATGAAGAATTTGATAAATACATGAATGCGCTAAAATTGCATTTGGAAGCATTAGTTGCATACTTTCCTAAAAGATAACAAAACAAGGGGTTAATAAAATGGTTGGAAAAATTAAAAAAAGCATTCGTATTGAAGTTGTAACCGGATTGCATATCGGTATTGGTAGTGACCGCCCCGAAATTGGCGGAGTTGATAATCCTTTCATTAAGGATCCGATTTCAAAGCTTCCTTATATTCCCGGCAGTTCTCTGAAAGGAAAGTTAAGAAGTTTATTGGAAACAGAAAGTGATTACAAAGAAAAAGAAATTGAAAAATTCTTTGCCGGGGATGACTTAGGTCCCACTCGTTTAATTTTCAGAGATGTTAAACTTTCCGAAGAGTGGAAAAATAAATATGAAAAAGGCGAGGTGGAAACCGAAATAAAAACCGAAATTAAAATTGACAGGCAGAAAGGCAAAGCCGCGCACGGAGCTTTAAGAACAACTGAACGCATACCTCCAACAACTGTTTTTGAAGGGGAAATTTTAATACGTTTTGTAAATAATAATGAGAAAGAAGAAATCGAAAAAATGCTTGAGAAGGCAAAAGAACTTCTAAATAATGATTATCTCGGTGGCTCCGGGAGCCGTGGATACGGTGCAGTAAAAGTAACCTTAAATGAAATAAAGAGTGAAGAAAATGCTAACGCTTAACTTTGAAACTATAACGCCTTTGCATATTTCAAATGGTAACCAACTTGCATATAACCTCGAATATACAATTTTTAATGGCGATCTTGCAAAGCTTAATATTGAAGCCCATAAAAAAATTGCAGAGGCAAAACTGTTCGATTATAAAAGAAACTACAAATTCTATGAAATAATTAAAATAATAGAGCAGAATAAAAATATTTTCAATGATTCTTGTTTTGACTATCGCATTGAAACAGTTCCTGCATTTGACGAATTTTTACGAAATGAAAGAAGAGACGGACAGAAAATAGTTCAGGAGTTTGTAAATTCCAATGGGAATTTCTATGTCCCGGGAAGTTCGGTAAAAGGTATGCTCACAACCATTTTACATCGTGATCCGCAAAAGAACCCATTGGGTATAAGTCCGGAAACTCCTTCAATTGACGATAAATTTGTTATAACTGATTCTGATTATATACCTTCGGAAAGTTTCATTGTAGATATTGCTTACCGTCCTCCTTCTGTTAATCTAATTGTACTTGATGCCGGTCAAACTTTCAATTGCAAAGTTAAAAAAACCGGCAATATGGATTTGGAGGACTTAAAGAAGAAACTTTCTTTTTATTCTTTTGAGCAACTGCAAAAAGCAAGAGCAATTGTAAATAAATTCAAAGAAAAGGAACGTAAACCCGGAGGAGCTACGCAGTATTTTAACTTTCTTGAAAATTTCATGAACGGACTTAAATTAAATGACGATGAATATCTGGTTAACTTGGGCTTTGGTGGCGGAAGTTATTACAAATTGTATAATGATGCTGAAATACCAAAATTTAAAATTCCGGGAAGACGTAACAGGAAAGAGGAAGCGCACACTACTTTTTCTGTAAACATAGAAAATGAATTTTATCAATTAGGTTGGTGCAAATTAACAATTGAAGAAGAATAATTATGGCAACAATAAAAAAATTAGAACTTAAACTAAAGTCCGGTCTACTCACCGAATTACAATCCGATACCATATTCGGGCATTTTGCATGGCGGTTCAAAGATCGGCACGGTGATGAAAAACTTAGAGAATTTTTACAATATTTTGTTGATGGTAATCCGGTTTTTACAATATCCGACGGATTTCTGGAAAAAAACGGACAAATCTATTTTCCTAAACCGTTAAAATTAACTCCACAAAAAAACATCAACAAAACAAAACAGGAAAAAGTAATCAATTTTCTTAAACAAAAAGAAAACAAAGACAGAAAACTAATAACATTAACAGAGCTAAATTATTTTTTGAACGGACAAGCAAAAGAATTTTCTGCGGAGTTGGAAAAACAAGAAAAACATGAAAAGATTGGGTTTGTAGAAGATTTGCGCGTAAGTGTTGAAATCGATAGAAATACATTGACCAGTAAAAAAGGTAATTTATTTTCATACCATCCCAAATATTTAAATAATGATACCTCGATAAATATTTTTATTAAAATATTGGATGAAAAACTTTGGGATGAAAATGAATGTGAGGATATTATCAAAGATGTTTTTGAAACCGGTTACGGCAAAAAGAAATCTTCCGGTTATGGTCATTTTGAAATTTTAAGTTTTGAAGATTTTGCAAAATTTGAAGAACCCGATGGAGCAAACGGATTTATTTTGCTAAGTCAATATTTACCATCCGCTTCGGATAAAATTACGGATGCTTATTATGATATAAATGTAAAATACGGCAAATTCGGTGAAGAAAAATCAAATGGCTATAACCCGTTCAAACCGGCTATGCTGCTAATGA
>JALSTI010000100.1 GCA_026983795.1 Melioribacteraceae bacterium | reverse complement strand
GAAGATGTTATCGGTAATACATATATCTATTTAATTGAACGCTTTGCATCGGATGCCGGTAAAAAAGCAGGTGAATTTTATACGCCTCATAAAGTTTCCAAATTGGTTGCTAAATTGGCTCAACCCAAATCAGGTGATAAAATTTGCGACCCTGCTTGCGGTTCCGGCGGACTTTTAATTGAAGCCGCAAATGAAATTGGCGACCGTAATTTTGCTTTGTATGGAATGGAAGTAAACGGCAGTACTTGGGCACTTGCTAGAATGAATATGTTTCTACATCAAGTTGATGGTGCTAGAATTGAATGGTGTAATACTTTAACAAATCCCGCATTAGTTGAAAACGATAAATTGATGAAATTTAATGTTGTAGTTGCAAACCCGCCTTTTTCTTTGAATAAATGGGGAGCCGAAGAAGCTGAAAATGATATTTACAATAGATTTTGGAGAGGAACTCCGCCCAAAAGTAAAGGTGATTGGGCTTTTATTAGTCACATGGTTGAAGTTGCAATTGAACGCGAAGGAAGAGTTGCGGTTGTTGTTCCGCACGGAGTTTTATTCCGCGGTGGAGCCGAAGGAAGAATACGACAAAAAATGATTGAAGAAAATTTACTCGATGCCGTAATAGGATTACCAGGTAACCTTTTCCCAACTACTTCTATTCCGGTTGCAATTTTGGTATTCGACAGAAAGCGAGAAAAAGGCGGAAGTTTGGAAAAGAAAAAAAATATTCTTTTTATCGATGCCAGCCGTGAGTTCATTCAAGGAAAAAATCAAAACGAACTTTCGGAAGAACACATCAAAAAAATAACGGGAACTTACGGGGAAAGAAAAGTTATTGACAAATATTCTTACCTTGCCGGATTCAACGAGATTAAAGAAAATGAATTTAATCTTAATATTCCAAGATATGTAGATACATTTGAAGAAGAGGAAGAAATCGACATTGACAAAGTTCAAAAAGAAATAGACGAATTGGAAAAAGAACTGGCAAAAGTCCGTAAGGAGATGAATGTTAAATTACAAGAAATTTTAAGAGATTAAATGAACCTAAATCAAATATTGGAAGAATTAAATTCCGGCGAAGGACTTCATTGTGAATTCAAAAAAGCAAAATTTGAACTCCCGAAAGATTTGTTTGAAACCGTTTGCGCTTTTCTTAATACAGACGGAGGAATGATTATACTGGGCGTTGAAGATGACGGGAAAGTTGTTGGTGTTGAAGAACGTGCAATAGCAAAGATGAAAACAAATTTAACTAATCTTTCCAACAATCCGGAAAAAATTGATCCGCCGTATCTTTTGTTCCCGCACGAATTTGTTATACAAGGTAAAACGGTTATAGCAATTCAAGTTCCGCTTAGTTCACAATTGCATAAAACCAACGGAAATATATTTATGCGCAGCGAAGATGGCGACTACCGTGTTAAAGGAACTCATCAATTAGCAGGAATTATTAACCGTAAATTAGGATTATTTACCGAACAGCGAACATTTCCGTACTTTAGCATTGATGATTTGCGTCCCGAGCTTTTTGATAAAGCAAGACGATTGATGCGTTCTTATAATTCGCAGCATCCTTGGCTGAATCTTTCTAACGAAGAGCTGCTTAAAATAGGCGGGTTTTACAATGTGGATTATGATACCGGAAAAACTTCTCTTTCTTTGGCAGCTATTTTAATGTTCGGTAACGATATTGTAATTCAGCAAGCTGTTCCCGCTTATAAAATTGATTGTCTTTTAAGACGTAAAAATATAGACAGATACGACGACCGTTTAATTATCAGAACAAACTTGATTGACGCTTACGATTTGATGATGGAATTTGCGGCAAAACATCTTAACGATCCGTTTTATCTTGAAGGTGATCAGCGGATAAGTTTGCGCGATAAAATTTTCCGCGAGGCAATTTCTAATATAATTTCTCATCGCGAATATACGTCACCGGCTCCGGCTAGGTTTATTATTTATAAAGACCGCGTTGTTTTGGATAACCCCTCCGTGCAGCATCATTTCGGAGAAATTACACCGGAAAACTTAAAGCCCTTTTCCAAAAACCCGGCTATTTGTAAATTTATGATTCAACTCGGACGCTTCGACGAACTCGGCTCCGGCGTTACGAACATAAACAAATATCTTCCGCTTTACGCTAAAGGAGCAAAACCGGTATTTAAGGAAACGGACTCCGGATTTGAACTTTTAATTCCTTTGGGAACTACCCGGCAAGTAACCCAACAAGTAACCCAACAAGTAACCCAACAAGTAAAATTACTTTTAAAGGTTATTGAAGGCGAAATGACACGAGCGGAATTGATGGAAACTTTGGGACTTAAAGACAGAGTTAATTTTACACGCAAATATATTGAACCGGCACTTGCAAATTCTCTTATTGAATTAACACAACCCGATTCGCCGACAAGTCCTACACAAAAATATAGATTGACGGAGAAAGGGAAAGAAGTTTTGAAAAGGTTGGAGAACAATTAAATAAATGTTCTTTATCTTTTAAAATCAGATGTATAATTGAAAAAAAATCAAAAAGTGAAAAAAATTATATATGATAAATAACAGTTTCATAAAAGTAAAAATGAAAGATATTGCCTTTGTCAATCCAAATTCTGTAAAGATGCAAGATGATGAATATGTTACTTTTCTACCAATGTCTTCAGTATCAGAAGATGGAAAAATTATTGCACCATTAGTTAAAAGATATGCCGAAGTTAAATCTGGTTTCACATCGTTTCAGGAAAATGATATCCTTATAGCAAAAATTACACCCTCTTTTGAAAATTACAAAGGATGCATATGTAAAGGACTTATTAATTCAAGAGGTTTCGGAAGCACAGAATTTCATGTGCTTAGGGCTAAAGATTCAATAAAATCAGATTTTCTAAACATTGTAACAAGAACACACAAATTTAGGCAAGTTGGTGAAAGAAATATGACCGGTACTGCTGGACAAAAACGTGTTCCAGCATCTTTTATTAGAAACTATGAATTTTTACTTCCACCTCTTCCCGAACAAAAAGCCATAGCGTCGCTTCTTTCCGTTTGGGACGATGCTATTGAGAAAACGGAACGACTGATTGAAGCGAAGGAGAAGAGGTTTAACAATTTACGTCACAAAATTTTTTCTAATCTTACAAAAAATAAATCATCTATAAAAATGAGGTTATATGAAATTTGTGATATTGCTAAAGGACAGCAATTAAATAGAACCGATATGAAGGATGATGGAAATTTCTACGTATTAAATGGAGGTATTATTCCTTCAGGTTATACAAATAATTGGAATACTATGGAGAACACAATCTCAATTAGTGAAGGAGGTAACTCTTGTGGTTTTATAAACTTTAATAAAGAAAAATTTTGGGCTGGAGGACATTGTTACACGTTAAAAAATTTAACGGATAAAATTAATATTGGATTTCTTTTCCATTACTTAAAATGTAACCAAGAAAAAATTATGCGGTTACGTGTGGGTTCTGGCTTGCCAAACATTCAAAAAAAGGATATCGAAAATATTAAGATATTAATTCCCGATTTA
>JALSTI010000099.1 GCA_026983795.1 Melioribacteraceae bacterium | reverse complement strand
AAAGACGTTACATGCAACGTCTCAACTAGTGCAATTAAAAATTTATGATGTACTTGGTAAAGAAGTATCAACTTTGGTTAACAAACAACAATCTCCCGGAAATTATGAAGTTCATTTCGATGCTTCCGGTCTTCCGAGCGGAATATATTTCTACAAACTAACTGCCGGCAGCCTTTCGCTAACGCATAAGATGTTGTTGTTGAAATGAAATTATTGCCCGGTGGTTGAGTCTGCCGGGCAAACTTTTGATAATAGATTTACCGTATAATCCGGGTTTTCAAAATTCCTTCTTGAATATCTTTCCAATTTTTTAATGCTTTTTTTATCATTCAACTTTTTCTAATTTGCATGTATAAAGAAATATTTTTTAACGCTTATAAACCGGGACGTATATGTTTACAACTGTCAGATATTTTATAAAAACCAGTATAATATTTTTGATAATTGGAATTGTTACGGGATTTTTTTTAATGTTGGCAAAGTATTTCAATATTCCAGGTTATACGGGCGAAATTATTTCCGCTCATACACATCTGATTTTGCTCGGGAGTGTAATGATGATGATTATGGGAGTGGCTCTTTGGTTTTTCCCGAGAGCTGAAAAAGAAGATAAAAAATATAACCCCGATCTTATCCGTTTTGTTTTTTGGTTAATGACTATTTCAACTGCGTTAAGGTTTGTTTTTCAACTATTGTACGGCTTTTTATATTCCGGGTGGTTTGCATACGTAATTACAATCGCCTCAATTTTTCAAATTATCTCAATTATTCTTTTCTTCTATTCAATTTGGGGAAGAATCAGACCGGTGGGGAGCCATATTAGAGAAAAAAGGGGAGAAAAGTTTTAGTGTTATTTTTAGTTATTAATTGTAAGGCGTAAAATGAAAACGGAAAAAAAACATAATGAAACCGCAAAAGTCGAGGTTAATAAATTAACCGATTTTATTGAAGTTCAGACATCTGCCATTGTAAGTAAACAAATTTTGAAAAAAGATAACGGAAATATTACACTGTTTGCATTCGGTAAGGATGAAGAACTGACAAAACATTCCTCCCCGTACGAAGCGTTCGTTCAAATTCTTGATGGAGAAATGAAAATTGAAATCGGCAGCGAAAATTTTATTCTGAAAACCGATGATTCCATAATGATGCCGGCAAATGTTCCTCATGGACTAAAAGCTTTAGCAAACACTAAAATGTTGCTAACAATGATTAAATAACGGGAACAACTTTGAGCCATTGAGTGTTTAGCAAGTACGTAAAATTTAGACTAATGAAAAAACTATTAATTTATATATTCCTTTTCTCTTCCGTATTATTAGGGCAGTCCAAGCTGTTAATTTATATGGATTTATCTCAAACGGACCACCTTAAAGCTTACGGCATTACATTCAATGCGTTGAAAAAAGGAATAAAAGCCGATTGGCTGCTGAATTACAGAGGCGGTTCTTTTATGCTCGATTATTCTGATGAACTGGCGTTGACATGTAGACTAAAAGGCGTTGCTTTCGATAAATTGTCGATGCAGCAAGCTGTCGATATTTACTCCTATGTTCAAAGCGATGAGCAAAACATGGATGTAGTAAGATTGGAAAAAGCGCCTAAAATTGCGGTCTATGTTCCGCCGGGTTTTCAACCGTGGGACGATGCGGTTACGCTTGTTTTGGAATATGCGGAAGTTCCTTACGATAAAGTTTGGGTTGATGAAATTTTAAAAGGCGATTTAAAAAAATACGATTGGCTCCATTTACATCATGAAGATTTTACGGGACAGTACGGAAAGTTTTACGCCAGTTTCCGCAATGCACCATGGTACCAACAAATGCAAATTACGTACGAAACCGAAGCTAAAAAATTAGGATTTAAAAAAGTTTCCGAAATGGAAAAAGCCGTTGTGCTTACAATTAAAAAGTTTATTGGTCAAGGCGGATTTCTATTTGCTATGTGCTCTGCAACGGATACTTACGATATAGCTCTTGCCGCTCAAAACGTTGATATAGTTGATAAAATGTATGACGGTGACGCTCCTGATCCGGATGCTCAAGCAAAATTAGACTTTTCCCAAACCCTGGCGTTTACAAATTTTAAACTTGAAATGAATCCTTTGGTTTACGAGTTCAGCAACATTGATATTCAACCGGGCGAGATTGGACCGGAAAAAAACGATTACTTTACTTTATTCGATTTCTCCGCTAAGTTTGACCCGGTTCCAACAATGTTAACCCAAAACCATGTAAACGTAATTCACGGATTTATGGGGCAAACTACAATGTTTAGAAAAAGTTTAATTAAAAAATCCGTTGTAATAATGGGAGAGCGTGCGGGAACCGATCAAGTTAAATATATTCACGGAAATTACGGACGAGGAACCTTCACTTTTTACGGTGGTCACGATCCGGAAGACTACCGGCATGCAGTTAACGATCCGCCTACCGATTTGAGTCTGCATAAAAACTCACCCGGTTACCGGTTAATATTAAACAACATTCTTTTCCCCGCCGCCAAAAAGAAGAAGCAGAAAACGTAAATTTTCCTGTGTATTTTTGTTAATAAATTTGGGAGCGGTAATTCATATTTTTGTTTTGTATAAATATGGAGTTTACAAATCATGAAAACTATTAAACTCAATAGCAAAATATTTACCGTGGGAAAGATTGTTTGTGTAGGCAGAAATTATGTTGCACATGCAAAGGAATTGGGTAACGAAGTTCCGGAATTTCCGCTGATATTTCTTAAACCGCCGTCCGTTTTAATCCGTTCCGGTAAGTACATTATTTATCCCGGTTATTCAAACGAAATGCACCACGAAGTCGAGTTGGTTTTGTTAATAGGGGAAACAATAAAAAACGCCGGACAAAAATCCGCCGCAAATGCAATTGCAGGTTATGCCGTGGGACTTGATATGACTCTCAGAGATATTCAATCTGAATTGAAAAAGAAAGGTCATCCTTGGACGCTTGCAAAAGTTTTTGATACTTCTGCGGTAATTTCCAATTTTGTTTCAAAAAAAGATTATCAAATAAAAGGAGACGAAAATATTTCATTAAGCATTAACGGGCAAATTAAACAAAATTCATCTTTAGCCAACATGATATTTTCACCCGTAGAGATAGTAAAATATATTTCGTCTAAAATGACTTTGGAAAAAGGGGATTTAATTTACACGGGAACGCCTGCTGGAGTTGGAAAAGTTGAACGGGGAGATGTTATTAATGCGGAAATCGAAAATATTTCTTCGCTTACAACAGAAGTTGTGTAAATATAAATGCACCCCTTGTCCTATTTGCATCAAAGTTGTATATTAGCATCAAAGTAAAAATTAACTTATTGGAGGAAATGTATGTTCAAAATAAAAAACATTATACTTTTGTTTGTAGTAATTAATTTAACCGCAATGGTTGGTTTTGCCCAACAGGCCAAAACAAAAACGGCAAAAGTAGAAAAGAGAAATATTACAGTAGAGGAATTGGTGCAACTGATGAAAGCGGATTCGAATCTTACTCTGCTTGATGTACGCACGCCGCCCGAATTAAACGGTCCTTTGGGGCATATTAACGGTGTGATAAATATCCCCGTTCAAGTGTTGGAGAAAAGACTTGACGAATTGAATAAATATAAAGATAAGAAGTTCTATGTTATCTGTCGTTCGGGACATAGATCCGGTATAGCTACAAAAATTTTACTTAAACACGGATTTAATGTGGTTAATGTTATGGGCGGAATGATTGCTTATAACAAACTTAAGAAACATTAAGAAGTTCACAATAACTTTTTACAACTTTTGGACGAATAAAATATAATTGTAACAACCTGTATTATTCGTTCAAAAGTTGTTCCTTATAATGACCTATATTTTTTAATTCTTCCTTTCCCAGCGTCGGATATTCCATTTTTAATTTGCTCAAGCGTTGAACTATTATTTCGGAAACAACTAAGCGTGTAAACCATTTTTTATCTGCGGGAACAACGTACCAGGGAGCTATTTTACTGCTGGTAGCGGCTATTGCATCTTCGTAACATTTTTGATAATCATCCCAAAAAGTTCGTTCTTTTAAGTCTGCCGAAGAAAATTTCCAATTTTTAGAAGGATTATCCAAACGTTCCAAAAATCTGTTTTTTTGTTCTTCTTTGGAAACGTGAAGAAAAAATTTCAGAATTACCATTCCGTTTTCGTAAGCGTATTTCTCAAACTCGCGAATATGACGGTAACGTTTTTTCCAAATATCAGGCTTTACAAATTCGCTTGGAATTTTTTGATATTTAATTAGATTATGCAATTTAACCACTAAAACTTCTTCGTAGTAGGAGCGGTTGAATATTCCAATTCTTCCCCGCTGCGGAAGCGCTTTATTAGTTCTCCACAAATAATCGTGATCCAATTCTTCCTTGGAAGGCTGCTTGAAACTTGTAACTTGTGTGCCTTGGGGATTTAATCCGCTCATTACATGTTTAATTGCGCTGTCTTTTCCGGCTGCGTCCATCGCTTGAAATATTATTAAAACGGAATACCGGTCGTGAGCATATAACTTGTCTTGCAAATAAAACATCTTTTCTTTGTTCTTTGCTAATAATTTCTTTGCTTCTTTTTTTGAAAAATTTCCGGTATCGTCTGTTTTGAAGTTAGAAAGTTTAAAATTATGAGCTGATTTTACGGTAAATCTTTTTATATCCATTACTTCACTCCATTATAAAATAATTTTCTTGTCAAAATAAAAGTTCAAATATTACCAATCAAGTTAATAAGGTAAGAATTTTAAGAACGAGCCGTTAAACGAAAAGGATAAATTAGAATTTTTTGGGGAAATATGAAAAAAAAGTCCTGTTAGGTCTAAATTTGGCCTGATTTTTGTTCGATAGTATAAACAAAAATCAATAGGTCGTAAAATGGATAATCTTACAATCGATACATTCATTCAAGCAGCTGACGATTTTGAAGCGAGTCAGTATAAAGTTTTAGCTTTTTTAAAAAAATATACGGATGATTTACATAGAAATAAACTTTATCCTGCGTTTTCTGATCTTATAGATCTTGGAAACGAGCTCCATTATTTAACAGATCAACTGTCTAATTTCGACCATAGTTTTATATTAAATCAGAAAAGTTTGGGAATTGAGGAACATTTAAATTATTTTGATCCGGAAAAGAACGACAGATCCGATGTTGAAGTGGTTTTTAACTTTATAAATTGGGCTATGCCGGCAATAGAAGAAGCAATTGACGAAGGTATTGCTATATACGATTTTGTTACGGAAAATATAAAGGTGAAAGAAATAGGAGTTGTTCCGCTTTACAAAAACGAAGGATATTTTTTCATACCCGATAACGAAAGCGAAGTGATACATGTGTATCATTTTGACATGTCTCTTTTTTCAACAAATTCATCACCGTTAAGAACGCTTAAAACCACGTTGATAGATGTAATAGATCAAGATGATGTTAATAAAAGAACATTTGAAGATATTAAATTGGAATTAATTGAAAGATTTAAAGAATTGCCTAATCCTGCCGTTTATTCTATCGATACTGATTTAGACTTTCCATTTATGGAAACAATCTTACCGGTTTCCAAAAGAAAATTAGTGAGAAAAATTTCGGCTTAAATTTAAAGTTTGAATCCTACTGAATTAATGCATATCTTTTATTCATCTTAAAGGGAAGAAAGTATTGAACTTTACTTCTTTCCTTAATTAATTTTTTAAGCTTCTCAATTAAATACTAAATTCCGTTGAAATTTAAAAGAACAAAAATATTAAAGAAAGAATTAGGCTTAATAGATGTTTTTGCTATAGCCGCGGGAACAACTCTTAGCGCCGGTTTTTTTCTGTTACCGGGATTAGCCGCAAAAATATCCGGACCTGCAATGGTATTAGCATACTTGGTAGCGGCTGTGCCCTTGGTTCCCGCAATGCTAAGCAAAGTTGAGCTTGCTACCGCAATGCCAAGAGCAGGGGGTGTATATTTTTTCCTCGATAGATCAATGGGACCGTTTTTCGGAACAATAGGCGGAATAGGGATTTGGCTTACATTAATTCTAAAAGTTACTTTTGCATTAATCGGTATGGGCGCTTATCTCAAAATTTTTTATCCCGAATTGCCTATTACAACCGTTGCTATTTTTCTTGCAGTTATTTTAACGGGAGTTAATTTATTGGGTGCAAAAAAAACGGGTAAATTCCAAGTCGTTTTAGTAAGCGGATTAATTCTTATTTTAATCGGTTTTATTATCGGAGGTCTGCCGGCGGTAAAACCGGTACATTTTGAAGGTTTTTGGGATAGTGGATATGAAAGTATATTATCAACAGCCGGACTGGTTTATATAAGTTATGTTGGAGTAACCAAAGTAGCAAGTTTGGCGGAAGAAATAAAAAATCCCGAACGTAACCTGCCTTTGGGTGTGTTTTTGGCTATGGGCACTGCAATTATAATCTATTTTTTCGGTACGGTTATAATTGTGGGAGTTGAACCAATGGATATTTTAAAAGGAGATTTAACTCCCGTTGCAACAAGCGCTAAAATTATTTTCGGAAAAACGGGAGAAATACTTTTAACTGTTGCCGCAATATTTGCTTTTATATCCGTAGCAAATGTTGGAACGATGAGCGCTTCCCGATATCCTTTGGCAATGAGTAGAGATCACATTTTTCCCGGGTATTTTAAAAAGCTAAACAGGTTCAGCACACCAACCATTTCAATTTTTTTAACCTCAGGTGTAATAATTTGCGTGCTACTTTTATTCAATCCTATGTCAATCGCAAAGCTTGCATCCGCATTTCAATTAATGATTTTTGCTTTAATGTGTTTGGCGGTGATTGTAATGCGTGAAAGCAAAATTGAATCTTATGACCCTGGGTTTCTCTCTCCGTTATATCCTTGGATTCAGATAATAGGAATATCTACTTCTTTATTGTTAATTGTTGAAATGGGAACCCTGTCAATTGTATTTTCCGCCGGATTAATTATTTTGTGTATTATTTGGTATTATGCTTATGCACGTAGAAGGGTTGTTCGTACCGGCGCTATTTATCATTTGTTTGAACGGTTAGGCAGACAAAGATACGAGGGACTCGATTCGGAGCTGCGGGGAATTTTAATAGAAAAGGGTTTAAGAAAAACAGACCCTTTTGAACAAATTGTATCGAACGCAAAAGTATTTGACTTGGAGGACGAAATGCAATTTGACGAAGTATTAAATCCGGTTTGCGATTGGCTTTCTGCATTAATGCCGTTAACTCAAGAAGAAATAAAAAATCAATTTTTGGAAGGAACCAGAGTAGGCGCTACACCAGTTACCCACGGAATTGCATTGCCGCATTTCCGGTTGGATAAAGTAAAGCAGACCGAAATGGTTTTGGTCCGTTCTAAACCCGGCGTTCACATTACTTTAATTGATCCGTTAACACACGAACCGGAAGAGGAACAAATAGTGAATGCTTTGTTCTTTTTGGTTAGTCCTGAAAATAACCCGACCCAGCATTTAAGAATATTGGCTCAAATTGCCGGCAGAGTTGACGATGACAATTTTTTATTTTTATGGAATAAAGCGGAAACCGAACAGGAGCTTAAGGAATCTTTGTTGCGGAATGAACGGTTTGTATCCTTAACAATCATTAAAGCAGATAAAACCGGAAACCTGATTAATAAAACGGTTAGTTCATTTACAATTCCGGAAAATTGTTTGGTTGTAATGATTAACAGAAACAATAAAATATTAATTCCTAAAGAAAATACGGTGTTAAAAGAAGGAGACCGCTTAACAATTATAGGCGAGCCGCAGAAACTTATGGAATTAAGAAATACTTACACCGGTAAAAATAAATCTTCCGGCAGCTAATTATTTTATAATGCAAAAGTATTTATTCCGAATACAAAATTATTTCTTCCCAAATGATTTAACTTCCAGGTAAATTCAAGTTTAAATGGTAATAAAACATGGCCTAAACTAAAACCTGCTTCTATAAAAGGGCTGTTGAATAATTGGGAAGTAAGAGGCAAAATAGTTTTATTTTTAAAAGATGTATTTATCCAGGCTATATTAAGATGAGTGCCTAATTGAATTTGAAGATTCTTTATAAACGGAATTCGAAGAATATTAAATAATTCGTCTCTAAAATTATGTTCAAGGTTTACGGTTAATAAGCGGTTGCCAAACACCTCTCCGAATCTTAGCGTTCTAAAACTGAACGATTTACTGCTTGCGTTAATATTTCCGGGAAGGGAATACATCATTTGAAGAGGCAGCGTTCCGGTGGAATAAAATCCGTTAATTCTGAAATTTAACACTGCCGACTTAAACGTTCTGAATGTACCGTAAACATTAAGCGTATAAGTGTTAAAATCGGTATCGCTTTTTATAATGCTGTTTTTACTTATTGTAAATTCACCGTTTAATAATATATAATTGATCCGTGAAATTTTTCTTCTGAAATATCCGTCCTCTATATACTTTCTGAAATCGAGTCCGAATCCTCCGGAAAAATAGTTTAGTTTAGAATCATAAATTATTTGGTTGTTCCCGTATTGTTTATCTCTTTTGAAAAACGAAAAATTTGTGTTGTTAAATGCGCTGTTATCTATGCGATTTGTAAATCCTAAATTTAATTTTAGAAAAGGCAAAACTTCGGCGGATAATTTTAATCCGAACCCTTTTGAGTAATAATAATTTCTGAAATCGTATTTTGTAAATAAGCTTAAAATAGTGGAAGTTAATTTGTTGTAGTTATCGCTTTGTTCAAATAGTACTTTTAGATCGTTATGGATGTTCAGCTTAAGCGAATAAGTTCTGTAATCTCCCATAAAATAAGTTGAGTTTAAATTAAAAGTAAATTTTTTTGAACTGAAACCATAACCGAAAATTAAAGATGAATATAATCGTTTATCTAAAAGGTCGTTTGTATAAAGACCTAAGTTCACTTTATGTCCGGAAATTTTATTAAAGGAGTAAATAGATAAAGGACCGGAAACCGAAAGGTTCTTATTAATTCCGATTCTGGTAGAAAAGAAAGAGAAGTTATCCCAAAATGATTTCGGTATATGCTGAAGGCTGTCGATTCTGTGATATGCTCTGGCTTCTTGTTTTGTATAGGGAAGGACTTTAATATAATTCCAATATGTAGAATCTTTTTTATCCGCACCGGGCAAAACAGTTACAACAGCCATATCAAAAAAATCATCTTTAATTGGTATGTTAATTTCATAATCGTGAAGAATAGTGTTTAGTTCAAATCCGAAACGCACTAATCCCAAATAATTTCCTTCAAGAAAAATGCGGTAATCGATGGGCATATATATATTGTTTTGAAACGGTGAAAACTGCTGAAAAATTCTTATGTCGTTAAAAATACTGCCGGGATTTGCAGCTTTGTTAATGGAAGCAACTACTTTTAGCAGTGAAAAAATACTGTCGGCTATGAATATTCTTCCGTACAATCCGGGATCAGAGGCATTGGCAGGCGCAAAGTAAATTTTAAACACTTTCAAGTTATCCATCGCCAACGTGTCTTCAATATAGAAATAATAGTAATTGAGTGCATTATCTGCTATTGGGCTTGGCAATGGTCTGCCGAAATATTGAACGGTTTCGTTATAAAAATTTTGTATTAATCTTCCGCCGGTAAATACATTTATTGAAGAAGGGGTATTTGCCGTTTGTCTGCGTGCAATAATTTCTTCCTTGTAATGATTTGGTTTTTTAAAATAACCCTTGCTTTCGTTTTCAATTATTCCGGTAATTTTTAATTTATTTGTATCGCCAAGTCCGGCTGTTAAATTTACGCTTTTATCGGTTGCATCAATTTCCCTTGTAGTTCTTATTAAACCTTTTGTGTAAGCCAAAAATGTATAAGAATTTATTAAAGAATCCCTCTTGTGTTTGGCAATAATTGTATTTTCAATAATTTTTAGCGCCGGATTTTTCCCCGGTTTTACTGTAACTTCGGGTAATTTCAAAGTTATTTTATTCAAAAGAAAATTCAATTTTTTATTGCCGTTAAGATTAACTTTTATTGTATCCGATTTATAACCGATATAAGATGCAATAAGCGTATAATTACCTTTGGATAAGTTTAACAGGTAGTCTCCGTAAAGGTTTGCGGCTGTTCCTCGGTTGGTTCCTTCAATTCTAATATTTGCAAAACTTAACGGTTTAAATGATCTCTTATCTGCAATTTTTCCTTGAATTGTAAATTGTTGCGCAAATACAATTTTTGACAAGAATATTAAAAGGAATAAATACTTTAATTTTCCCAAACCGGTAATCCTTTAACAATTAAAGAGAAATGATAAAGAAAAATAGTAAAATTAGCGTTAGAAAAATATACCGATTAATACGGGTTTAATAAATAAAATCTTCTTCCGTAAACCCGGCGCTTTCCATTAAATATGTAGTTTCGTTATTTTCCAGAATTTCATCCGCTAATCTTAAATATGCATTTGAGGATTTAGCATGCGGATTATGAAGCAAAATAGGTTTGTTATTAAATGTAGCTTCGGAAATTTCTATGTTTTTCGGAATGGAAATTTTAAACGTAAGATTCGGGAAAAGTTCGTACAACTTCTTTTTAGCCATAAACGAAGCTCTTCTGTTTCTTTCGTACATTGTTAACAAAATGCCTTCGATTATTAAATCTTTATTGAAATTTGATTTCAATTCCTTTAAATACTCGTCAATTTTATTCAACGCTTTCATAGAAAAACCGGATGCTCTTATGGGTATTAATATTGAGTCGGAAGCCAAAAGCGCATTTGTAGTAATTCCACCAAGGTAAGGGGGGCAATCGATAATTATAAAATCGTAATAATTACTCTCTATGTTTAACGCTTGTTTTAAGATAATTTCATCTTTGGACAAATCGGAAAAATGTTTTTCTTCACTAACCGAAACGGATTTGAAAGGAATTAGTTCCAAATACGGAACCTTGGTTTTGTGAATTACATCCTTATAATTTCTTGAATAACTAAAAATATCATAAATATCGCCAACAATATGATTGTTGTTAAACCCTAAAACAGAAGTACAAAATCCTCCGGGATCGGCGTCGATTAATAATGTTCTTTTAAATTTTTGAGCAAAGGCAATTGCCAGATTAACGGCTGTTGTTGTTTTTCCCACTCCGCCTTTAGGAGCGGCTATAGAAATGACTTTTGTTTTTCCAAAATTCGGTAGCATATCTTAAATCTAAAAATACTTTATAAATGTAAATTAATCTTTATTAATATAAGTTAACGATAAATCCTTTTTAATTCAATTTAATTTCGACGAACGAAAAAAGTTTTATTTACGAATTTTCAACCGCCCACAGTTTGCCGCGCGTTTCCAAAACGTTTTGAAGAATTAAGGATTATTACTACATTATTGGAATAAAAATTTGCAAGGACTTATACAATTGCCTAAAAATATCATAGTTACGGGTGCTACCGGATTAATCGGTAAAAAGCTTTGTGAAAAACTAAATAAACAAGGAGCCAATGTTTTTGTGTTTACCAGAAATCCGGAAAATGCTAAAAAGGTTCTTCCGTATATGCGAGAATATATAAAATGGAATCCAATGAATATTTCTTCTTGGATTGATAAAATAAACGGAAAAGATGCAATTATCAATTTAGCTGGCGAAAATATTATGAGCAGAAGGTGGAACGAAAAACATAAGAAAAAAATAACTCAAAGCAGATTGATTACTACTCGGGCTTTGGTAAATGCAATAAACCATGTGGAAAACAGACCTGCTGTATTTATTTCGGCTTCTGCAATAGGTTATTACGGCTTTACGGGCAATGCGGAAATTACCGAGGAATCTAAACCGGGAGAAGATTTTTTGGCGCTCCTAACGCAAAAATGGGAGAGGGAAGCTATTGATGTTGAATATCTTGGCGTAAGACGGGTAAGCATAAGAATTGGAGTGGTTCTGGATAAAAGCGGAGGAGCTTTGGCACGAATGATAATTCCGTTTAAATTTTTTGCCGGCGGACCATTAGGGAGCGGTAAGCAATGGTTTTCGTGGATACACATTGACGATCTTGTTAATCTATTTTTGTTTGCTTTGGATAATGAAAATATGAAGGGCGTCTACAATGCAACTGCGCCACATCCGGTTAGAATGAAAGATTTTGCCAAAATGTTAGGTAAAATATTGCACAGGCCGTCAATTTTACCTGTACCCGGTTTTGTTTTAAAAATTATGTTAGGAGAAGGTGCCGAATATCTGATTAAAGGGTCCAGAGTTTTTCCTATAAAAACTCTTGCAGCGGGTTTTAAATTTAAATATGAGAGTGCAGAGGCTGCACTCTCTCATTTGTTAAATTAATAGCTTAATTTATTCATACCACGAAACAACTTCATAATTTTTTGTGTGCGGAAAATAAGGCGGTACGCTTTTCAAAAATCTGTCGTCATATTCGTGAACAAACCTGTAGCCTTCGTACGGTCCAACCCAGTTGTAATGTGCCGTTACCCTTACATCATGTGCAATTAGTCCGCCTAAAATACGCCAAGAGCTTAAAACCCCGTCGTTCGATACCAAGTGATTATCAGGTCCAATATCACCTTTCATTGCATACATTGAAGCTTGGGTAATTATATCATGATGTTTAGTTTCGTCGTTGTATTGTAATCTAATATTTTCTTCAGCAACTAAACCCAACATATCCTTTGATTTCGGATCCGATTTCGGATCGGTTTCGTATTTCAAATCATCCGTTTGATAAATATTTCCGCAGTTACTGACTTTATTTTTCGTAACAACAATAGTTGCTTTGCCTTTAAGTGTTCCTTTTACAAAAAGGTTGCCTTTCTCTATATATATTAATCCGTTGGGCGCCAAATCGGTTAATTTCATTGTTTTGTAAGGCGTCCATGTCGCCGATCCGTCAAAAATCCTGTACCGGAATTTCACCTTTCCGTCACTTTTGAATTCTAATTGTACATCAGTTCTTTTACCCGAACCGGTTGTATCTTTAAATGTAAAGCCGTTAGTATTGGCAACTGTTCTGAAGTTTGTGGTATCCCACGGTCTCGGTTGGTCAACACCGGATTCGTAACCGCCGTGAAATTCAGGATTTTTTGTGTTATACATTTTCAATCCGCCTTTACTTGTAACTTTACCCCAAAATACGGGACTTCCCCAAGTTCTCATGGTAGAGTTAACATGGAACGGACCGTGGAAAGTATCGCCGGTTGCGGGAATTGCGTGATCCATTCTGTCGTAAAAGTTTCCGTATTTTGCAAAATTACTGGGTTCAAGTTCAACATAAACCGATGCAGTATCTCCTTGGAAAATACCTTCGGAATATATAGTAACCATGGAATTTGAGCTGGCACTGCCGCCGCATTCTCCCATATAATCGCCATGGGCTAAATGTGCAGGAACAGCAGAAGCAGCTATACTAATTGTATGTTCAGAACGAGTACCGGGTTTGTGGCAAACTTTTACTTTTGTGTGGGCTCCGGTTGGGTTGGTTACGTATACATTTATAGTTCCGCCCTGGTAAGCCAGATTTGAATAACCGTCATCCCATGTTTTATTCATAAAAACGGCATTTGAAGCAAAATTTGCACCTGCCACTGCTATATTATGTGCCATTGTTTTTGTATAATATTCATCAAAATTTTCAACAGATCTTGTAGATAAACTGTTAAAATTTTGACCGAATACCAGAAAAATAAGACTAAAGCCAAGGACTAATAGCATTGCTGCTTTGCCACCCATATTATTTCCTCCTACCTGTTTTTAATATTTCGTGCAGCCAATCTTATTTGCCTCCAGAACGCAGTGGCATATTTATCTTGACTGCTTTTATTTGCATTATCCGTATCATATCCATAAACATCTTCTATTCGTATATTGATTTGCATTGTCATTATTAATGATGGAGAAGCGACCGGACAAGATAATTTGTTACCAAGAGCATCAAAATAAACTAAATCGAATTGTGTAATTCCCAAGTTAGAACCTTTTGGCGGCTCATTATTAACAACCCTGTAAAGCAACCTGTCCCTAGGATTTGGAGTATCGGTAAGTTCGCTTGTTGGTCCGGTGTAATAAGTTAAAGTATCAACATTACCGTCGGAATCAATGTCGGTCTGGAATGAAATTTTATGCGAATCGGCTTCAATTATGTATTGAAGCGGATCGGGGAGTTTTTGCCAATCGGCGCAAAATCCAATTTTTCTGAAATCGTGCTCAAGTACCTGAACCGCATCTACAAGATTTTGTTGTACAATCAATTCCCCACCGTACATATATGTGTTTTGCACGCCGGAATCATTTAAACGGAGCAATATTAGCAATAACATTCCTCCGACTAAAGTTGATCCTAATATGTCTATTAATGTACTAAATCCCATAATTACCTCTATCTAAAGTACCAATAACTGTAAATCGTGGACATTCGGAGAGTATCCGGTTTATCGTCTTGTCCAATTAAAGAAGGACTGGAAACTTCCACGGTTAATTTTTTATGCCATGTTCTTGTTCCAACAGCGCTATCGGGATTTGCCGGCAATACATATTCAACTTTGCAATCTATGATAAACTTGGCAGCCGGCATTGTTGTATCTACCCTGTGATAACCGTTGAAATCGTCAAAATCGTTAAAATGGGGATATGTTTCGCCCGATTCCGGTCCCAAAACCGAACTTAGTTGAGTAAGAGAGCTAACCGAGACCGTATCCGTATTTTGATCGAATGCTTTGGAGTTTGCTTCTTCCATAATGGATGTTGCCACTGAAGTAGCTAATACTCCCAATTTACTATCCAGCAGTACCGAATCTGTGTTTAAGAATCCGTTGTTAACTCTTAGTATTACTAACCCAAGTAATAAAAGAGCTCCGATTGTAATTAGCATTTGGCTGGTATTCATATTAATTCTCTTCGAATTACTAATAAAATTATTTATTTAAAAACAATTATAATGCCACGGATATAATCGTTTAATTTGGTCCATTCTTTAGCATAATTATTTAGAGGCAGTAAATTTTTCCGGTAATAATGTCAAAAAATGTGAAAATCCTACCTTTAATTGTATCAGTATGATTCATAAATTCTTTGCCTTTTGTGATTAATCACACAGTTAAAATTTCTGTTTAGTTCAAAAGGATTCTTTAAGTGTAACCGGAATGGAAGAAAAATATCTAAAACAATAGCTAAAGTTGTTATATTTGCTTAATTGTTTAAGAAAGATAAGGTTGAAAATGGATCCAATTAATTTGTTGGTAGGGTTAAATTTATTTATTTCAATGACCGCGAATTTTTCCGGCGCTAAAAAGGGATTAAAATCCAAAGTAACGGGAGTAGTTGAAAGACCAAGGACTTTTTTACAAAAAGCACCGCCGAATGTAGCGGCGGTTGTATTAATTTTATTAATTCTTGCTGTGTTCAAAATTTTTACTTTACCGGTTGAATATGAGGAACAATATTTTACTTTAAGAGTTATAGGAATGTTGCTTTATATAATTTTTTCGTGGACTCAAGTTTTGTCGTTCAAACAATTGGGTGAAAATTATTCGCAAGAAATTGTTATTATGAAAAATCAAAAGTTGGTTAAAACGGGATTTTATAAATTTATCAGGCATCCGCAGTATTTAAGTCAAATTTTAAGCGATCTTGCAGCAAGTGTTGCCCTGTTGGGTTATGTTGTTCTTCCCGTGGTAATTTTATTTGAAATTCCCTTGTTTATCTTAAGGGCTTCGTATGAAGACAAATTATTAAGGAAACATTTCAAAGAGGAATTTGACCAATATAAAAATCATTCCGGTTTTATGATTCCATTTATCGGTTAATATGATACGATTTAAAATTTTAATTTTTAGCTTTGTTCTTTTATCTTACGGAACTTTGTATTCACAAAGATTCTTAAAAGTTTCGTTTATGAAAAACGGGAATACGGAATACATTTCATCATTTAGAAAGAACGGAATAAATTACATCTCTGCGAAAGAAACCGCCAAAGTTATTGCGGAAAACTCATATTTTAATAAAAAAGCCAACAAAATTGAAATTAAATTTAATAATTACAACTTAAAATTTACCGCTAAAAGTAATTTTGTTGTGTTGACTTCTAAAAGTGATAAATCGAGCCGGGTTTTTCAAATGCCGCTTCCCACTTTGTTTCTTAATAACGATATATTCTTACCTGTTAAATTTTGCACAAAGTATTTTAGTCTG
>JALSTI010000098.1 GCA_026983795.1 Melioribacteraceae bacterium | reverse complement strand
GATGTTAAAACGGATCCCAATGATTTTATGGAAAAGCTTTCTACCGATTATTATAAAACCGAGATGACAGAAGAGCAGGAAGATAAAATTACAATCGAAAGTTTTGAAGAAGTTCAAATATCCGAAGAATCTCTGGAGCCGCAAGTAACATCCGATGAAACGGCAGGACAAACCGTAACAGAAACCGGAGAAATTAACAAACAGCAGGCGGAACAGCAATTATCCGGATCCACCGGAGAAGTAACGGAAATTGGAAACAGACAGATAAACGTAACCGAACCGGTTGAGGAAAATAAGGATTTTGAACCGGAGGACTTTGCCGAAGAGATAACTTCAAGTAAAAATGAAATCGAATCAACAACGCTAAATCGGATTGCAGAGTCTGACGAAACGACTAAACAAGAAACACTTCCGGAAGATTTAATTGAAAATGAGACGGAACAAATTACGGAAGATGAAACCGGTTTTAGTGGTGAAGATTTAGAAGAGAAAACGGAAGAAGAATCGGTTGTGTTATCAGAGACCGGAAATGATCAATTGGAAATAAAAGAAACAGTTGAAAAAATAAAATCCGGAATGGAAAGTACCGGAGAGCCGGAACAAGAGTTAGAATCTTACCCGGAAGAAAATACACAAAATTTGGAAGTTCAAACAGGGGAAAATGAAATTACGGATTTAACAATAGAAGCTGAAGAAAAAACAGACGAAACAGCTGAATTGACGGCAGAAATTAACGAAACCATTGTTGAAGAAAATGAAGGGATAATTGTTAACGGGACTGAAGAAATTAACATCGGTGATTTTACCGAACCTATTGAAAATATAACCGGTAAAACTGATACCGGATTTGATCAAAACCAAATGGTTGCCGTAAAAGATGAAACTCAAGAAGAAGTTCAAAGCGAAATTACAGAGACAGATGTTACCGCTTCCGGGAGTACTGGGAAAGAAACAGAGGAAGAAATACAGAAAGCCAAAGAAGAACAATTTGTAAACAGGAAAATTGAAAAGTGGTTTGACGATGTTTTTGCATCTTTTGCAGGTGAGCAAGGCGATTTGGAAGTAGAAGAATCTTCTTATTTGTTTGAACAATACAGCAACCCGTTAACAACCGCAAAGTTGGAGGAAAGCCTGCGGGATGTTTACTTTTACGACCAAAGTTATATGCTCGAAAAAATTAATTTGGCAAAGTCTGGTAATACGGAAAATATTACCGAACCGGAAGAAGATTTTGACCTGGTAGTTGAAGACGAAGAAATAATTCCGGAGTTAAACGGGATAGAAACCGAACACAAAGTTGAACCGGACGAAGAAATTTTTAATGAGAATAAGGAAGAATTTAATAAAGTTGAAACCGGAAATAATGAATTACCTGAAGTTGCCGCTGAAACCGGGAATATTGAAATTACAAACGGTGAAAAAATTGAGGAAAGTAAGTCAATTGATGATGAATTAACTAAAACACCGGAACCGACAAACGGGACGCATGAAAATTTAATAGATGAAGTTGCAGAAACAACAAGAGAATTACTCGATGAAAATCAAAATGACCTAGTTGAACCGGAAACCGGAACAACAGGTTCATTCGAACATGAAAAGAATATGGTCGGAGTAGAATCCGAAGAAATTTTAAGTGTAGAAGACGAATCTTTAATCGAAGAGAAAAACGAAATTAAACTTGAGGAATTAGAAGATACGTCTTTAAAACAAATTTCGGAGAATTTGAGAAAAAAGGATATTGATCCCGGTATAAATCTTTCGAACGAATTAGATGATTTAGAAATGAAATATACTCTGGATGTATCTATGGGAGATGATTTTCTGACAAATATAATGGGCAGGCAGCCGGATGAAATTTTCTCCACATCTTCCGTACAATCCCAAGTTATGGAATCCGGAGAGGAAATTTTAACAGAAGAGGAAATTGAAAATTCTGCTACAGTTGAAAAAACCGGAACCAAAACCATAGTTGCAACAAAAATAAAACCGGAAGAAGAAATATCAATCGACGAGAATAAACCGCAAGAAAAAACCGAGGTTATAAGTCTTGAAGAACCCCGGAGAATACAATTCGGCAAAATTACTCAATTTAAAGAAATGACAAATATTATTCGCGTTATTTTTGATTACGATATGGAAGACTTTGAAAATATTTTAGATAAAATTTCAAAATGCAAGGGTAACGAAGAAGCCGAAGAAATAATTAATAAATACTACGAAGCAAATCATATAAATCCTACGGCTAAAGAAGCACTAATGTTTAAATCTTTGATAGCAAAAACATTTAACTCTGCGTAGATTTACATCCCATGTTTTTAGATTATGCCGAAATATTTGTAAAAGCCGGAGATGGCGGAGACGGCGCCGTGGCTTTCCGGCGGGAAAAGTATGTTCCTAAAGGCGGACCCTCGGGCGGAAATGGCGGAAAAGGAGGAGATGTAATTCTGCTTGCTGATGAAAATTTACATACCCTTTTGGATTTTAAATATAAAAGAAAATATTTGGCGGAAAATGGAGTAAACGGGGCTAAAGCTTTAAAAGACGGTAAAAACGGAAAAGATTTAATTATTAAAATCCCCGTCGGAACTATTGTTAAGGATTTTTATTCCAAAGAAATTCTTCACGACTTTAAACAACACGGTGAACGGTTCATAGTTGCAAAAGGAGGAAAAGGTGGAAAAGGAAACAGCAATTTTGCTACTTCAACTAATCAAGCGCCGCGTTATGCCGAAAATGGGAAACCGGGAGAGGAAAGAAAAATTATTCTTGAACTTAAACTTATTGCCGATATCGGGCTGGTAGGATTTCCTAACGCCGGTAAATCCACTTTAATTTCCGTTATTTCGGCAGCCCGGCCAAAAATTGCGGATTATCCGTTTACTACACTCAAACCGAATTTGGGAATTGTTCATTATAAAGAATATAAAAATTTCACCGTTGCAGATATTCCCGGACTAATAGAAGGCGCTCATTCCGGAAAAGGTTTAGGGCATCAGTTTCTGCGTCATATAGAACGGACTAAAATTTTACTGTTTCTAATTGAAGCAAATGCAGAAAATATTCAAGAACAGTTCGATATTTTGTCAAGTGAATTATCAAAATACAGTTCCAAGTTAAGTAAAAAGAAAAAACTTTTAGCATTATCTAAAATTGATCTTTTGCCGGAAAGCGAATTGAATGATATTGCCGGTATTAAAGTAAAAGGATACGATGGTGAAATTTTGCTAATTTCATCAGTTTCCGGTCAAAACATTCCAAAACTTTTAGATGTTTTATGGCAAACACTCAACGAATAACAATTACAAAATTTTTATTTTTGACAACGCTCCTTTTGGTTTTAACTCTAATTGTTGCCCTTTTCGCGTTATCTATAGGATCGGTTAATATTTCCGTTAAAGATATTATTACATCTTTTTTTAATTCAAAAAACAGTACCGTTCATCAAATAATTTTTGATATCCGTTTGCCGCGCATACTCTTTGCGTTTGCAATTGGCGGCGGACTTTCAGTGGCGGGAGCTGTTTTCCAAGCAATGTTATTAAATCCTCTTGCCGAACCTTATATTTTAGGTATTTCAAGCGGCGGTTCGTTCGGCGCCGTGCTTTCGTTTTTACTGGGAATTTCATTTTGGGGAACTCAATTATTTGCTTTTGCCGGCGCGTTAATTGTAATTTTGTTAGTATTTTCTCTTGGAAGAAGATTCGGTGAAATTGAACCCGATGTTCTATTGCTTTCGGGTGTAATGATAGGAGCATTTTTTGCCGCCGGAATTTTGCTTATGACTACCATGCTGGATAATTCTTTGCGAATGGCTGTTTTATGGTTAATCGGAAGTTTGTCGTTTGCTTCTAACCAAACGTTAATTTATGTGTTGCCTATAACATTTATTACTGTAATTTTATTAACCCTTAATGCTCAAAAATACAACGTAATTTCATTAGGCTCGGAAAGCGCAAAGCAATTGGGAATAAATACTAAATTGGTAATGAACGAAACTTACATTTTAACAAGTATTATGGTCGGGTCAATTGTATCCGTTAGTGGTATAATTGGTTTTGTAGGTTTAATTATTCCGCATATAAGTAGAATGATACTCGGTCAGGATTATAGATTAATTATTCCTTCAAGTTTTTTTATCGGGGCAATGTTTTTAATTATTGCCGATACAATTGCGCGAACAATAATTTCACCATCCGAAATTCCGGTTGGAGCCGTAACCGCTCTTATTGGAGCCCCGGTGTTTATTTATCTGCTTAGAAAAAGATTTAATATATATAAATAATTAATCCATTTTTTCACAAACAAAATTTGATTGAGAAATACTTTCAGAAAGAAGTTAATTAGCTAGGAAAATATTTTCGTTATATAGAAATTACAATTATAAAAGAAATAAAACACAGTTTATGATATTTTGTGGTTAACTTGATGTTTCATTAATGGATTTTTATATTTACAGTTCTATTTTTACGGAAATTGGCGAGGTAGCTCAGTTGGTTAGAGCAGTGGAATCATAATCCACGTGTCGGGGGTTCGAGTCCCTCCCTCGCTACTAAATTCAAACTGGAGAATTAATATGTATACGTTATTAATTACAATATCAATAATCGTTTCAATTTTATTAATGATTGTTGTTTTGTTGCAAGCAAGTAAAGGAGAAGGGCTTTCGGGTTCTATAGGCGGAGGCGTTGGTAATTTTGGCACCGTTTTTGGCACTAGAAGAACCGCCGATTTTCTTAGCAAAGCCACTTGGTGGTTAGGCGGCGGATTATTAGTGCTTTCAATAATAATTAATTTGTTCTTTTTACCAGGACAAACAACTAGCGAGGAAAGAAAAAGTTTAATACAAAGCAGCAGGGAATTAAATACGGTCCCACAACAACAAACTTTACCGCCTACAACTCTGCCTCCTGCTACGGTTCCGCAGCAGAATAATTCCAAGAATCAGAATAAAGTTCCTGTTCAACCTAAGAAAAAATAAAAATTTTCTGAATTAATTCTATTACAGTCCGGTTATGCCGGACTTTTTTTTTACCCGTTTAATTGCTTTTTGCCAATTCCTCAATAATTTTATCTTGAATATTACGGTAAAAATTTCCGCCGAATTTTTTGAATTCCATAATTATACTTATAATCAAATCCTTCCCGTTTTGAGTTGTTAAATATCCCGAAATTGCAGATACCCCGTTCAAAGTTCCGGTTTTTCCTCTAAAGTTTTTCAAAGTAACGTTTGAATATAGTCGGTCTTTTAAAGTTCCGTCAACCCCGGAAACGGAAAGGGAATTATAAAAATCTGTGAAAATTTCTTTTTTAAAGTAAATTTCATCAAGTAATTCAACTATTGCCGATGTGGTAATTGTGTTATATCTTGAAATTCCACTCCCGTCAACTATAGAACTTCCTTCGTTGTAAATTCCGTTATCGTTTATGTATGATAAAATAGCTTGTGTGGCGTAAAAAGAATTACCCTGACTACCGCTAAAATTGGCGCCAATAATTTTAAATAAACATTCCGCTAAAAAGTTATCGCTGTTTTTATTAATCAAGGATATCATTTTTTTTAGTTTTATGCTGCGGCTTCCAATTAGCTCAGCTGTTGAAGGCGTTGAGCCGGTAAGGGCTTTGCCGGTAATGTTAATATTATGAGACTTCAATTTTTCTTTTAAAACAAGAGCAACAAATAACGGAGGATTATCCGGGAAGATTGCGTAAGATTTGGGATATCTTCTTTTCCGTAATCCTCCCGAAACTTTAATAGTCAATCTTTGATTTGAAAGATGATAAGTTATTCTGGGGCGGGCTCTGAACTTTGTAACCCGGGCATTCATTTTCACTTTTACAAAAGAATAATTGGGAAATACTTTGAATCCAAGCTTCCGTCTCGTTTTTCTGTTTGCATAAAGTTTTAAAACAATTTTATTTCTATTCAAAACCAAAGCAGAAACAGGCGGAAGTGTAACGTTAGCTCTTTCTTGTATTATCCAATCGTCGCGGGAATAAATATTATCGAAGTAAGTATCGTCACCAACAATATTTCCGGTTATTTTTTTTATTCCCAACGAATCAATTTGTTTTACTAGCGAATCTAAATCCTGTGAAGAGAAAGTTGCATCGCCGAAACCTTTTATATAAAGATTCCCATTTATAATCCCATCCGATAAATCAATATCATCCGTAAAAATTTTTGTTGAAATCTTAAATTCCCCACCGAGCAAATCCAATGCAACTGCAGTTGTAAATAATTTGGTATTGGATGCCGGAATCATAGGTCTGTGTATATTTTTGGCATAAACCGTATCTTTTGAATTAGGATCAAAAATGAATATAGACGAAACGGTATTTGAAGGTAAAGACGAAAGAATAGAATTGATTTTTGAGGCAATCGACAGGCTTTGTCCGTTTAATTTTAGAACGGTAATATGAAAGAATAAAATTAAAAATATTAAATTTTTATATTTACTGTTAAAACTTAAAACCATAAGTATCTCATGAAAATAATTAGTATTTTTGTCCTCTTAAAAATTTACTGTAAAATATAAAAGTAAGTTGCAAATATAGTAATGGAGCAATAATTAAATGAAAAAAAATAAAACGCCGGTTAAAGCTTATAATAATTTAGAATTTTTAAATTCAAAGGATGCAAGAACAATTAGAATTCTTTCGGAATTTTATGAACCTCAGTCGAGGTTTAAAAAATATAATATTGTTGATACAATAGTATTCTTTGGTTCGGCTCGATTAGTATCCCGGGCGGAGGCGCAGAAAAAATTAAGGGAAATTAAAAAACAAAAGTTAAGTAAAAGGAAATACAACGAGGAATTAAGAAAAGCGGAAAAGCTTCTGGAAATGTCTAAATATTATGAAGATACGGTTGAGCTTTCAAAAAGGCTTACAGAATGGTCTATGAATTTACCGACAGATGAGAAACGCTTTATTGTATGCAGCGGCGGTGGACCCGGAATAATGGAAGCAGCAAACAAAGGTGCAAAAATTGCTGGCGGTTATTCAATTGGACTTAATATTAGCATACCGTACGAGCAATTTGTGAACAAATATGTAAAACCGGAATTGGCATTTGATTTCCATTACTTCTTTATGCGAAAATTTTGGTTTGCATACATGGCAAAAGCATTAATAGTATTTCCGGGTGGTTTTGGAACGTTGGATGAGCTGATGGAAATTTTAACATTACGGCAAACCGGAAAAATTAAGAAAAAGATGAAAGTAATAGTTTACGATGAAGCTTATTGGAAATCTATTATTAATTTTGACGGATTAATTAAAAACGGCATGATTGATAAAAAAGATATGAAGTATTTTGATTTTTGTAATACGGTCAATGATGCTTTTGATCGTATTACCGAACATTTTAAAGAAAATTATCTTAATAACGGCTCTTATCATTTATAATTTTTAATGTTAGTTAATAATAAAAAAGCCCCGATTAAGGGGCTTTTTTTAATTCTTGTCTCGCATTCTTTCTTTGTACGCTCTGCGTTTAGCTTTAATCCTTTCCATCCTTTTTTCGATAGAAGGTTTTAAGAAAAATGTTCTTTTCTTATATTCTTTAAGAATACCGGACCTTTCATACTTTTTCTTAAATCTTTTTAACGCTTTATCGATGTTTTCGTTTTCTTGTACGTTAATACCTATCAAGTTTTCTCACCTCACTTTTTCAAAAAATTATGTCTTTAAATTTAACATTTTTCCCGGATTTTTCAAAAAATATTTTGTTAATAAACAAGTGCATTCAAAACGTTATTTGTCATGGTTTTTAAATTGAATAAAAAACCGTTTACAACTGCAAATATTGTTTTACCGTTTTTCTTAATAATAAAATTTGCATTGTTATCAACTTTTAAATTATGATTTATGTTTTTGTCCGCGGTTATTATATTTACCGGTAATCCTGTAAATTTTAATTCTTTACCGGCATCCTTAACTTTTACGCTTGTAAATCCTTCGGATAATAAACCGGTTAGATCAGTTTTTTTAAGTTCATCCAAACCGTTAAAAACATGATCATAAATTTTTCCCGGCACAACTTCCATATTAGTGCAATCTATTTCTTCATTCCCGTAAAAAATAGATAAATCACCTATATCATCTATTTTACCTTCGTAAAATATTTTATTATCGGCGGGCGAATATTTTTCTTCTCTGTTGATTCCAATATCCAGCTTGAAAAATTGGTCATTATATTTAAATTTCAAATTTCTAAGTAGTAAATTAAAAATCAGTTTATCGTTTTCCGGAATTTTTTTATAATCTTCAACGTCGTAATTTTCATAATTTCCGGAGGCAATACTATTAAAAGCCGTTATCAGTGCAATAAAATTTAATTTTCTTATAAACTCTTTCTGCTCGTCGCTTTTCCAACCGCCGGATTCAATTAAAATAGAACTTGTTCCCCACTTAACAAAGTTATCGCCAAATGCTCTCGGTTCAAAATCATCGTTATAACGCGCCATATGTCCGGGAATAATTTCAGAGAGTTGTTTGAATAAATCGGCAATAACTTTCATTGTGTTTTCGCGAGTAGAATCAATTGTGTTATTGTAGTTAAATGCCGGAGCTAAAAATGAAATAGTAGCCGTTCTATGGCTTTTCCCAACGGAATATCTCGGATTTTGATCGTGCAGGTTAAAGCCGAACTTAGGTTTTAAACTGTCTCTAACGGCTTTAAGTATTTTAGCTTCGGGAAATTCCACTCTTTCCGCGTCCCTGTTCAAATCGATAGATAATGCATTCCTTCTCTTAAAAACTTCCGCACCGTCGGGATTAAGCATTGGAATAAAATGTAAGGTGAGTCGGCTTAATAATTCTTTCTTTAACCCGTTGAAATTATCATCCGCAGTAAAAAAATTAAAAATATCAAAAAGAGCTTTGGTCGCAGTCGGTTCGTCTCCGTGCATTTGTGACCAAGCCAAAACGTTGACCGGTCCGTTTCCCAATGAAACAAGATAAATATTTCTTCCTTCTAATGATTTTCCTAAATTTTTTACTTTAAATAAATTGTTGTGTTTTAGCTTTAGAATTAGTGGTTCGATTTCGTTATGTTTAACATTTCTGTTATGTAACGAGCGCTCTTTAAATCCAGGATAATCATTGTATAATGCATCGGTTAAAAAGTTTTGTGCCAATGTATTACCTATTGTTAAAAAGAATAAAATAGTTATTAGTTTTTTCATTCCGGTTATCTATTAAACTTTTTTACTATATTAATTAAATTACAAAGAAAATAAGGAGAATGAAAATGGAACAGAAACATTTAACTCTTGGAACAACTGCGCCGGATTTTAATTTAATTGGAGTAGACGGGAATAATTATTCGTTAGATTCGTTCAAAGATAGCAAAGCTCTTGTTGTTATTTTTTCTTGTAATCATTGTCCTTATGTAAAAGCGTATGAAGACAGAATAATAAAGTTACAGAAAGATTACAAAGAAAAAGTTCAAGTTGTTGCTATAAATTCTAATGACGAGACTAATTATCCTGAAGATTCTTTCGATAATATGGTTATAAGGGCGAAAGAAAAAGGATTCAACTTCCCTTATTTAAGGGATAAAGATCAATCGGTTGCCAAACTTTACGGAGCGACTCATACGCCGGAAATATTTTTATTCGATATGAATCGTAAATTGGTTTTTCACGGAAAGATAGATGACAACTGGAAAGAACCGGAAAAAGCGAAAAATAAATATTTGAGAGCAGCTGTAGATGAGTTGTTGGCAGAAAAGCAAATTTCCGTTCCGGAAACTTTTACAATAGGTTGCACAATAAAGTGGCAAAATGATTAATTTAATTTTAGATATCTTTAAATTAGGGTAAATATTTTTTATCTTGTATCACAATTAAAATAATTGGTTTTATTATTTCTACTGTGGAATTTTCGGGCTGGAGATGGGTAAAATAATAGCTATTGCAATATCTAAAGGAGGTGTGGGTAAAACCACAACCGCCGTTAACCTTTCACTAGCTCTTTCTAAGAAAAACAAAAAAGTATTGTTAATAGACGTGGACCCTTCCGGTCAATGCTTAAGTTCTTTCGCTTTGGATAGTAACCTTGAAAAAGGTGATGTGTTCGATGTATTTACATCTACAAAAAAAATTGACCAAGTAATTTATGAAACAGAGTACGAGAATCTATGGTGTATACCTATGAAACCCTCATCGTATGAAGCGGAAATAAGATTGGCTAACCTTTCTCAGCATTTTTCATCGTTAAAATATTCTTTAACAACGATTGCTTTACAATACGATTTTATTTTTATTGATTGCCCTCCTATTTTAAGCGGAACCACTTCACACATTTTGAATATTGCCAATTCGGTATTAATTCCAATTACGGCTTCAAAATATTCTTTCGACGAACTTGAACGAATATTAAATCATGTAAAAACAATAAAAGAAAAAACAAATAACGAGCTTAAAATAGAAGGGATTTTATTAACTTTAGATGAGCCGAGGACAAAATTGTCTCATAACGTAAAAAAGAAATTGATCCTTAAGTATCCTAATTTTATTTTGAAAACTACCATTCCCAAAACCGTTAAAATCCGAGAGGCAACTTTCAAGAATAAACCTGTTCTTTTTTATGACCCGGATTCTATTGGCGCCAAAGCATTTAAAAATTTAGCCGACGAAATTTTACTAAGAAATGAATTAAGCGATTTTTTCTTTCGCGGTTAAATAAAATTCCCAATTATTCATTTAGTTAAAAAATATTTTATATTCGTAAATCAAACCATAGATAACCTTATAACGATAGTTATTCTATAAAAAATTATTTATTTTAAAATAGTTATTTGAGTTGTACAAAATTGGTTAGTTTTGATGTATAGAAAAAAAAATAATTATGATTGAGCAAATATCCTTCATATTGAATAAAGAAGTAATTTCAACCGGAATTAATCCGGCGCTTCCTCTTTTGGATTTTATCAGAAAAGAGATGCATTTATATGGCACTAAAGAAGTTTGTAAAGAAGGCGATTGTGGTGCATGTTCGGTTATGGTTGGCGAACTGAAAGACGGCGAAGTTGTTTACAAAACAGTTACTTCGTGCATTTATCCTATTGGAAATGTGAATGGAAAACATGTGGTTACAATTGAAGGCTTGAATTCCGGTGATTTAATACCACAACAAGAGGCTTTTGTAGAAGAAGGAGCTTCGCAGTGCGGCTTTTGTACACCAGGCTTTATTATTTCCACAACAAATTATTTAGTAAACAATAAAACATATCGATTGGAAGACGGGATTAATTCTATAGCGGGAAATATATGCAGATGTACGGGTTATTCTTCCATTTCCAGAGCAATTGAAAATTTAATAAACAAGTTGAACGAAAAATCCGAGGGGAATAGCGTAAAATCTTTGATTGCTCAAAATGTTATTCCAAAATATTTTGCAAACATTCAAACACAATTGCGTGAAATAAATAGCTCCGGAACATTAAACGGATTTGATCAAAAAGTATTTGTCGGCGGAGGTTCCGATCTTCTTGTTCAAATGCCCGACCGGTTGTTGGAAAAAAATATTTCTTTAGTTTCAAAAGAACATATTAATTTTATTGAAGAAGAGGATGATAAAATTATTGTCGGAGCCGGTACTACATTCGAGGAATTTAAGAACTCAAGTATTATTAAAAAATATTTTCCCAAGATTAATAATCAGTTAAATTTAGTTGCTTCACTCCCGATTAGGAATATGGCTACAATCGGAGGGAACATTGTAAACGCTTCGCCCATCGGCGATTTTACAATTATACTATTGGCGTTAAATTCCAATATTGAATTAAGAAGTTCCGTCACCGGAATTTCAAGGGAATTATCTCTATCGGATTTTTATTTGGGTTATAAAAAATTAAATAAACAACCGGATGAACTAGTTGAAAAAATATGGTTCGTAAAACCGGGCGGCGAATTTTATTTCAATTTCGAAAAAGTTTCAAAAAGAACTTTTCTTGATATTGCAAGTGTAAATACGGCAATCTATATAAATATTGAAAACGAAATTGTTAAATATTGTTTTGTTTCTGCTGGTGGCGTTGCTCCTGTTCCCAAATATTTGGAACAATCGTCGGAATTCTTAAGAGGAAAAAAAATTACTTTAGAAACTGTGTTTGATACCTTAAAGATTGTGCAAAATGAAATATCCCCTATCAGCGATGTAAGAGGAAGTGCCGAATACAAAAGGCTTTTATTAAGTCAATTAATTAAAGCTCATTTTATTGAACTTTTCCCGGGTAAAATTAGTCTGGAAGCATTAATATGAAAAATGAAGATTTAATTAAACACGTAAAAGGCGAATCAAAATTTTTAGACGATTTAATTATTCCCGGGGGAACTCTGCATGCTTTGATATTCGATTCCGTTATAGCTCACGGTAAAATAAAAAAGTTAAATTTGGAAAAAGCAAAATCGCTTAAAGGGATTGTAGATATTTTAACTTTTCGTGATATTCCGGGAAAAAATCAAATTGGAAACATAATTGCAGACGAATCATTGCTGGCGGAAAACGAAGTTCACTATGTAGGCGAACCCATTGCTATTATTGTTGCAGATACTTTGGAAACCGCCAAGCGAGCAAAAGCATTAATAGATATAGAGTTTGAGGAATTACCCGTTATAACAGATCCCAGGGAAGCGTATAAATCGGGAAGTTTAATAACCGAACCCGTTACTTTTTCGATGGGCGATGTTGATGATGCGTGGGCAAATTGCGATTTAATTTTTGAAGACCAAGTTGATATTGGCGGGCAAGAACATTTATATCTTGAAACTCAAGGTGCACTTTCTCAACCTGTTGAAGGCGGGGGAGTAAAAATTATTTCGTCAACTCAAGGTCCTACCGCAGTGCAACGCGCCGCCTCAAAAGTTCTTAACATACCAATGCACAAAATTGAGGTGGATGTACTCAGATTAGGCGGAGGATTTGGAGGGAAAGAGGATCAAGCGACGCCTTGGGCAGTAATGTCTGCCTTAGCGGCATTAAAATTAAACATACCGGTAAAATTGATTTTAAACAGACCGGATGATTTACGGATGACAGGCAAACGGCATCCATACTCTGCCGATTTTAAAATCGGGCTCGACTCAAATGGTAAAATTATTGCCTATGAAGTTGTTTTTTATCAAAATGCCGGAGCGGTAGCCGACCTTTCTACAGCAGTTTTGGAAAGGACTTTATTCCATGCAACAAACAGTTATTTTATCCCGAATGTAAAAGCTACCGGTATTTCATGTAAAACTAATTTGCCGCCTAATACTGCTTTTAGAGGATTCGGCGGTCCGCAAGGAATGTTTGTTATTGAAGCCGCTTTATATAAAGCGGCTAGAAAATTAGGAGTTCCTAAATATGAACTTCAAGAAAAAAATTTAATTCATGAAAATGACGTTTTTTATTACGGTCAACTTGCAAAAAATGTTAATTCCGTAAAATGCTGGAATAGTGCTTTCGAGAAATACTCTATCCATAAAAACATCGAGGAAGTTAAGAAATTTAATGAAGAAAATATATTGTACAAAAAAGGGATTGCTTTAATGCCCATTTGTTTTGGAATTTCATTCACCAGTAGTTTCTTAAATCAAGCTAGCGCGTTAGTACACGTTTATACCGACGGAAGTATTGGGGTTAGCACTGCGGCGGTAGAAATGGGTCAAGGAGTTAATCAAAAAATAAAAATTGCAACAGCTGAAACTTTTTCGGTTAATATTTCAAGAATTAAAATTGAGTCGACTAACACAACCAGAATTGCAAATACATCTCCCACTGCTGCAAGTACGGGTGCGGACCTAAACGGTAATGCGGCAATATTAGCATCAAAGAATATTTTGGATAGATTAAAAAAAGTTGCGGCAAAAGAATTGGGATTTAACGATGCGGGGTTAATTCAAATTAAAAATGAAATAGTGTTTTATAAAAGCGAAAAAACAAAACTTAAATGGGAAGAGTTAATTTGGAAAGCATATTTCAACAGAATAAATTTATCGTCACATGCATATTACGCAACACCGGATATTTATTTTAACAGGACAAAAAACCAAGGGCATCCGTTTGCTTATCATGTGTTCGGAACGGCGGTTATACAATCCAAGATTGATTGTTTAAGGGGAACTTATGAAATTGAATACGTAAAAGCGGTGCACGATCTTGGTAAAAGTATTGATTACAAAGTGGATTTAGGTCAAGCTGAAGGTGGCATAGTTCAAGGAATTGGTTGGCTTACGGTAGAAGAATTAGTCCAAAGCAGAGATGGAAATTTGAAATCGAATTCCTTATCAACCTATAAAATTCCGGATATTTATTCCGCGCCACAAAAAATTGAAGTTCACTTTCTTGAAAATTCCGAAAATGATTACGGACCTCTAAAGTCGAAAGCAATTGGCGAGCCGCCGTTGATGTATGGAATTGGCGCTTATTTCTCTATTTTAGATGCGATGAATGCTTTTAATAAAAATATAGATATAAAAATATCTGCCCCGGTCACACCCGAAAAAGTTTTAACGACTTTGTACAAATCTTCAAAACAGCTTATCCCAAACGAAAGCTAAGATTTTATGATCGAATTTATTTAGGCAATTTATATGAAAGAATTGAATCTATGGAAATTTATTAATGAGAAAATTAAAGAAGAGGGAAATGTAATTCTATTTATAGTCGCTGATTCCTCAAATTCTTCGCCGGGAAAACAAGGTTTTAAAATGGCAATTACCAAAACAGGCGAACAATATGGAACTGTTGGCGGTGGTATTATGGAAGCCAATTTAATAAAAGAAGTTTTAAATAACTTTACAAATGTAAAAGATAATCAAATTAGATTATTACAGCATGATTCTAATACGAGTTTAGAAAAAAGCGGTTTAATTTGCGGGGGCACTCAAACAATAATAATAAAACGGATTACAAACAAACACTCGGATTTAATTAATGAAATTATCGAAAGGTTTAAAAAACGTGAAAAATGTTTGCTATTTGTAAATTCCATGTCTTTACGTGTTAAACAATATTCCCCGGTAACAAATAAAATCGTATTTAATGTCCACAACGTAAATGATTACGAATATTTTGAAATTTATGGATTAACCGAATCTGCTTATATAATCGGCAGTGGACATGTAGGACTGGCAGTTTCAAGAATAATGTCTATTCTAGGGTTTTATGTTACTATTTTTGATCACCGTAAGGATGTATTTACATTCGTAAATAATAAATTTGCGGATGAAAAAATTGTGTGTAAATATAGTGAAGTAGGGCAGTACATTCCGGATGGCGAAATGACTTTTGTGATTATTGTAACTCCGCAACATACAGGTGATAAAGCAGCATTAAAATCTATTATTAATAAAGATGTAAAATATATTGGCATGATGGGAAGTAAAAAAAAGATTGATACCGTTTTCCAAAATCTTGAAAAAGAAGGTATAGATAATAAATTGTTTAAAAGAGTTCATACCCCAATTGGTTTGGAGATAGAAGCAAAAACACCGGAAGAAATTGCAATTAGTATTGCTGCAGAAGTTATTAAAATAAAAAATTTAAGTTTAATATAATAAATATGAGTGATAAACTTTATACGTATCCTATTGACAAACTAGTAAAATGGATTTTGTCGGATCTGAAGAACGGTCAAGTATTTGGGTTCAGCAGGGAATTATTTTTCATTCCTAAGGAAAATCATCCGTTTAGATTTAAAAGATACGGTCAACTATTGGAAGCGCCAGTTGGCGTTGCAGCAGGTCCACATACCCAAATGTCGCAAAATATAATATTATCATGGCTTTATGGGGCAAGGTATATTGAACTTAAAACTGTTCAAACGCTTGACGAATTGGAAATTACAAAACCCTGTATTGATATGACGGATGAAGGTTTTAATTGCGAATGGTCACAAGAATTGAAAATCCATCAGTCGTTTGATGAATATCTGAATGCTTGGATTGTTATACATTTGTTAAAAGATTTATTCGGATGGAAAAATGAGGAGGCGGGATTTATTTTTAATATATCGGTCGGATATAATTTGGAAGGCATTAAAAAGCCGAATGTACAGTGGTTTTTAACTAAAATGAATAATTGCGAAAGCGAATTGGAATATAAAGTTAATTTAATTTCAAAATTTTATCCGCGAATTAGAGATATTAAGATCCCGACTAAAATGTCCGATAATG
>JALSTI010000097.1 GCA_026983795.1 Melioribacteraceae bacterium | reverse complement strand
TTTGAATCCCAACCAAACTCAAATAGATTTCGTTTATGGTTTAGTCGGTATAAAAAAAGAAATTTTAAACAAAAAAGGATTCCAATTAAGCGGAGGAGAAAGGCAGCGTGTTGCGTTAGCAAGAATTTTATTTGCAAACCCGGATGTATTAATTGCCGACGAACCATTTGCGGCACAGGACCCCGATTCGAAACTTAGAATTGCCAACTTATTCAAAACGTTAAATAGGAAAATGGATTTAACTCTGGTAATTGTTACGCACGAAACAGATATATTAAAAACACTATCTAACGAGATTCTCGTTTTATATTCGGGACAAATAATGGAAATGGGGCAATTCGATGAAATTTACAACAAGCCGTTGCATCCGTATACCAAATTTTTAATTGACGCGAATAATTATAATTTAACATTAAATCAAAACAAAACGGGTAAATCAAATTCAGCCGTCTGTCCATTTTACCATAAATGCGGCAACCGTTTGGATAAATGTGTTGATACCGTTGAAAAATTAAGCCAGGGAGAAAGATTTATTTACTGTAATAATCCTATTAACCGTTAGTTGAGTTTTCTATTAAAGGAAATTCAATTTTAAATTTTGTTCCTTTTCCTTCGGCACTATCCAATTCAATTTTTCCTTTTAACAACTCTACAAATTTTTTAGTAATTGACAGACCGAGTCCGATACCTTGATACATTCTGTTCATCCCTTCGCTCACTTGCCGGAAGGCTTCAAAAATTAAAACTTGTGATTCTTTGGGAATTCCGATTCCCGTATCAGTAACTTCTATAACAAAATATTTTTTGCCGGAGTCATTTTTATGGGAAAGCCGGATGGTTATTTCGCCTTCGTTTGTAAACTTAAAAGCGTTATTAAGCAAATTGTGAATAATTCTTGTTAACATACGTTCGTCGGTAAAGGCGTTCAAATTACCGGAATCGATAAGAATATTAAAATCGATGTGTTTACTGTTTGCTTCTTGTTTATAAATCATTGCCGTGTTTTTAACAATCTCGGAAATATTTTTCTTTTCGAGATTAATTTTCAAACGGTTGGTTTCTATATCCGCTTCGTCCAGAATTAGATTTAAAGCTTCGGTCAAACGGTTACTGCTTTTCAATATAATTTCCGCCATTTCTTTTAATTCCGGGTCTTTCAGCTCTTCAAAAAGAATTCCCGCATAACCTAAAATAACCGTTACGGGTGTTCTGAGTTCGTGACTCATATTATCAAGAAAAACAGATTTAAGGTCTGCTAAACTGTTATTATCTTTATCAGGCATATTGGAACTCAAACCGATTCCCGTAAAAATTAAATTAAGTAATTTTTGATATTTTTAATATTATTAAATATTTTATAAATAACAACAAAATTTATTTATAAGTTTCTAAAATCTAATTGAAATTTAGTTGTAAATCTATTTTCGATTTATTTCTTTTTTTGTTTATATTTTATTTGACTTAAAATAAGAGTATTCGGAGGGTAAATGCGCGCCATCACATTTTTGTTAATTTTAATTGCAATTGCTGGTTGTAAATCCATTGTTTTAGAACCGGCAGATTTTGCTTGGCCAATCGAGTCCGTTTTAACGGTAAACAAAAACGGCACAATCGAGGAGAACAGATATTCATTTCAAGTAAATGTTAAACCGCTTTTCGATGCCGAACGCTCCGACAGCACCGGGGTTTCAATGGAATCCGTCAGAATAATCCGGGGAGAAAAAGGGTATTATTATATGATTGCTCCAGGATTTAAAAACCTTTATATTTTTACAGTGAACAACGGACAAATGGTATTGTATAATCAAATACATGTTTCGGAAACAGGTATTGAATTGCCCGCGCTTAATCAAAGGAAACCTTATATTGAGTTGTTGGACGGAGAACGACATTTGTTTTACGTTAATAACGAAGGCATTAAGGAGAATTCAAGTGAAACAAAATAAAATTTACACTCTATTTATTCTTTTATTTTTTCTGCTTGTCAATAACATTTACTCTCAATCCGATTATAAAATTACGCAAGATTTTAAGTCGAAACAAAAATCTTTTGAAGTTGCCATTGATTATGCAAAATCACTAAAAGAATTAAACGCCATTCGCAGAGAAATAGAGCACTTTCGTGAAGAATTCTTACCAAGCAAAGAAATGCTCGATAAAGCTTTATATCCCGAAAATTTTAATTCCTCCTTTGAACTTTTGGACAGAAAATTAAATTTAGCAAGCGCTAAACTTGCCAAAATTACAACATTGCAAAAAAAAGTGACTACACTTTCAACTAATGTATCCACCCTTACACAGGAGCTAGACAGACTTAATCTGGAAATAAGCAGATTAAAACAAGAGAACAAACACCTTCTGACGAAAATTTTGGTTTTACAGAGGAAACCCTCGCAAGACGCAAAAACAATAGATTCGTTAGCAGCTTTGGTTAAAAAATTACGCCGCGGTATAAACGAAAGGGATTCCTTAATTCTTGATGTAATGGACAATATATTCCTTACCGAACAAAGGATGAAAACTTTAAATGCTACGGAGAAGAAAGAAATTTCGTCTAAAATTCATGGGACTAATTTATTACAGAATATAGAAAATTTGCTTGACGATAATATTAAAATGTTGGATGCCGGTGTGTTTAATCCCCAGGATTTGGAAGAAATGAGAAAAGAACAAAACAAATTTAAATTAAGGTGGGAATACTTCAGTCCGAAATTAGCAAATATCTATGCCTCGAATGAAGAAGAAAGCACCCAACTTTCCGTTGTTGATAGTCTTGTTGATACTTGGGGAAAGTCTATAGATCAAACTTATTGGAATTCGATTAACAATGTTTTTGCCGGATATAATATTAACCTTGCTAAATTTAACAATTCCGAATCGTTTCAAAAAAGCTTAATTGCTTTTATCGCTAAACATTTGGATAAAGAATCGAAAATTAAACCCGTAGAAAATCATCAAGATTATGTCTATTTCCAAACGGCGTGGACCGAAGATTTGGGCAATAAGTGGCTGCCGATTTTAATAAAAGAAAAAATGTATACCGAGAGCCAAAAGAAGGAAATTGACGATAAACTTGACGCATGGGGTAAATCGGCCGGAAATGCCACTTCAATATTTATTTATATATTGGCGGCTGTTGTTATTCTGCTTGCCGTAATTATTTTCTTTTTGTACATGAAAAAAAGCAAAAAAAGAAAACATACCGAGATTGAAGTGGAACTAAAACAACAATCCGGCAATGCCGATAATGAAACGGATGAAGAATCCAAATTAGAAGAATAAATTTAACGTTCCGGTTGGTAAACAATTTTTCTGATTGTATCGTACTGCAAGTAAGGATATTCGTTTCTTAAAGTATCAATTGCTTCGCCGGCACTGATTTTCAGTTTGCGCATGGCTCTAAACTTTTTCCTAATTAAATAATCCCGGACGGAGCGTTCGTTAATCAATCCGCGGCTATTAAGCAATTCGTATATTTCATCACTAATTAGTTCGGAAATAGGATTTTGATTTTTGTTATTCGAATCGTCCATTTTTTTATTCCCTAAGTTTATTTTTTAATTATTTTAATTACTTAGTTGAAGGAAAATCCAAATAATAAATAACCAATAATTAAACTTTTATCAACAGCATAAATATGCGGTTTTTAAAAGGAGAAAAAGTAAAACGGAAAAATTTACCGCATGAATATGTGTTTTTTTTAGATTAGACCTTTTCTGATTGCTTTTGCCACAGCTTCGGATTGAGAATGGACATGCAATTTTTTATAGATATTCCGTATATGATGCCTTACGGTATCAACGCTTATAAAAAGCGCATCGGCAATTTCCTGATAATTATTTCCGTCGGCTAATGCATTTAAGACTTCAATTTCGCGTTTCGACAATCCAAATTCCCCGGAATTTTGTATAAGCGGATTATTTTGCTGAAAAACATTAATTACTTGTCTTGCAATTTGTGAACTCATCGGAGAGCCGCCGTCGTAAACTTCTTTAATTGCTTCTAGAAGTCTGCTTGGTGGAGTTTTTTTCACTAAATATCCACAAGCGCCAGCGCAAAGAGCTTCGAATACGACGTTACTATCCTGATAAACCGTCATCATTAAAATATCAATTTCCGGTTTCATTTTTTTTGCCCGTTTCAAACCTTCAATTCCGTTAATTCCCGGCAAACCTATATCCATTAAAACAACATCAATTTGTTTTTCCATCAGTTCATTTAAAAAATCCTCTGCATTCGCATAAGCTCCAACGCACGAATAACCGTCAGTTCCGTTTATTAAAGTAGCCAAACCTTCACGTATATTTTTATTATCCTCCACAACAACAACATTTATCATAAACATTATATCCTTTTAAGAATGGTTTTACTTTTTATTTTACCCGAAAATTTAATTGTGGTTCCGTTTAATTCTTCCGAATATATTTCAAGTGTTCCGTTGATTATTTTAGCGCGTCTTTTCATATTCTTTAATCCGTTACCGTTAAATATTTTATTGTATTCAAATCCTTTTCCGTTGTCGGAAATTGAGATTTTCAGGAAATTTTTTACAATTTCTATTTCCATCAATATTTCATTACCGCGGCTGTGTTTCAAACTGTTATTTAATGCTTCTTTTAAAATTAGGAACAGGTTTTGTTTATATTCCAAAGGCAGTTTAACGGATTTAATACTTTCCAAATTAGTTATACGGAATTTTATATTTCTTTCTCTAAGAATATCATTATAAGAATCTTTTAATCGAACAATCAAATCATGCAATGAATCCCTTTTAGGGTTTACGACCCAAACAATATCGCTCATATTATCTATTAACGAACGGGAAAGCTCGCTTATTACTGTAAGTCTATCTTTAGCCTTACCGGAATTTTTCTTTATATCATTAGTAACCAATTCGCTTAAAATCGAAATTTCGGTCAATCCTGCGCCGATATTATCATGCAAATCCGCCGAAAGTTTTGTTTTCAATTTTTCCATGGCAACCAAATGTTTAATTTTTTGATTAATAAAATATGTTATCATTCCACCAATAATTAAAATCATTGAAAGAATAAACCACCATCTTAACCAAAAAGGCGATAAAATGGTAATAAAAACGGATGATTCCTTATCAGTCCAAAAACCGTCGCTATTTGTTCCTCTAACTTTGAAAATATAATCTCCTGGTGAAAGATTTGTATAAGAAACTGATCTATAATTTGCGTTTGCCGTATGCCATTTATCGTCTAATCCAACAAGTTTATATTTATAAATATTTTTCCTCGGTTTATAAAAATCCAACGAAGCAAAGCGGAAAGTCAAAAAATTTTGATTATAGTTAAGTTTCAGTCTTTTACGTTCACCTTTCAATTTTTTACCAAGGACGGAAATTGAAGTGATTACAACCGGCGGTATAAAATTGTCTTCTTTTATACTATCGGGATAGAAATAATTTATACCTTTAATTCCGCCGAAAAACATTTCACCCGCTTTATTTTTGAAATAAGCGCCTCCGCTAAATTCTTTACTTTGTATACCGTCTTGTTCGTCGTAATGCGTAAATCTGTTATTAATTTGATCGTATCTGAAAAGTCCGTTGTCCGTACTAATCCACAAATTTTGTTTCTTATCTTTTAAAATGGAATAAACGGCATCGCTTGTAAGACCATCTTCGTACATGAAACGTTTAAATTTTCCCGTTAAAGTATCTAAAACATTCAATCCCCCGCCGTAAGTTCCAACCAGCAAATTACCTTTAATATTTCTGGAAATTGAAATTACCCTGTTATCGCTTAAGCTTGATTTGTCTCTAAACTTGTGGACATATCTGGTAAAAGAATTTGTTTTCAAATCGAATAAATTTAATCCGCCGAAAGTTCCTATCCACATTTTACTTTTTTGATCTTTATAAATCACATAAATTCTGTTATCGCTTATTGATTTTGGATTTGCCGGGTCGTGCTCGAATCTTTCGAACTTTAACTTTGCCGCCGGATTTTTTGGAATGATAGTCTTACACAATCCTCCGCCGAACGTACCGACCCATAAAATTGAATCGGAAGAAATATAAACCGCTTGAATTTGATCGGAACCTAATGAATTAAAATTATTGGGATTGTAGCGGTAAGTATACCACTTATTTATTCCCGGAACAAATCTGTTTAGTCCGTTAGAATAAGTCCCAACCCAAAGTGTATTATATTTATCGCCGGTTACTGCTCTTACATGGTTACCGCTAATGGAATTAAAATTATTTTTATGCGTAAAATAAGAATATTTCTTTGTTACCAAATTAAATTTATTCAAACCGCCTTTGTAAGTTCCTATCCACAAATTATTTCCGTTATCCTCAAAAATTGACCATACAATATCATCGTTTAATCCGTGGTTAGCGCTTCCTTTTTTAATAAGATTAAATTTCTTCAATTCTTTTTCAACTTTAACAATTCCTTTGCCTAAATGAGAGCCGGCCCAAATAATTCCGGATTTATCGCTAAAAACAGAAAGAACATCGCTTATGGGAAATGGTTGACGGCTTCCGGAGCTATTTAGAAATTGAGTAAAAATATTTTTCTTAAAATTTATTTTTACCAAACCGGAACCAAAAGTTCCGACCCAAATATTTCCTTCGGGGTCATTACAGATTGACATTATTTTGGAAATCTTGAAATTCCGTACATTTGTAAGAGGTCTTGTAAACGATATTTTATCGTTAGATATATCTTCATTCCGTATAAGGTTAAGTCCGCCTCCAAACGTTCCGATAAGCAAATTATGCTCAATGTCTTCCGTAATTGAAGTTACTCTATCATCGCTCAAAGAATTTGGCGAATGAGTTTTGTGGGAAAAATTATAAAAACGAATTTTTGAAGAAGGATTTTTTTCTTTATTCATCAATTCGGTAATTGGTATATTGTTTAATCCTCCGCCAAAAGTTCCAATCCAAATATTACCCAAATTATCTTTATAAAGCACACTAATTTTATTTGAACTCAAACTATATTTTGAACCGGAATGATAAAAATATTTAAGTTCGCCGGTAGATTTTTTAAATCTCACCAAACCCTTTCCCCAAGTACCAATCCATAAATAATCGAAATCATCTTCAACTATGGAAACAATTGAACTGTTAAGCAAATTTCTGGAAAGTATAATCGGGTAATCGTCCGACTGTTCGTCTTCCTCATTAAACCAATCGCTTAAGTTTGAAATATTATAATGAGTAAAAAACCCGGTTTGTTTATCGTATTTATTCAATACGCCGTTATTCGTTCCAATCCAAATATTACCTTCGTCATCTTCAAAAATGGATTTTATTCCGATATCCGAAATTGAATTTGGGTCTAAAGGATCGTGAGTAAATACGGTAAACGAATAACCGTCATATTTATTTAATCCGTTAGCGGTTCCAAACCATAAATATCCTTCGCTGTCTTGATAAATGGCTAAAACCGAACTTTGTGACAGTCCTTGTTCAATGCCGATTTCTATAAACTTATAAGAGCCGCTTGCTTTTAATCCGACGGTAAAATTAAACAGGGTTGCAATTAAAAAGTATTTTGATATTAGTTTTAACAACTTATTTTGAAGTTTGTAGTTTGCAAGAAAATTATAATTAGAATTTATAAAACTTTTCTTATTGGGTAAAGGTTTATTTTTAAGATACAAAAGAGACAGTTTTTTTACATGCTAAAAAATTAGTTTTTTTTTGAATCTATGCTTATCTTTATGCATCTAACTGCTAAATTATTAATTAATAACATAATCAGGAAAGAATAAATGGAACATTTAACTAAAGAAACATTTTTGAAAAAAGTATTTGATTACGAAAATAATAAAGAATGGAAATTTGAAGGCGATTTGCCTTGCATAATAGATTTTTATGCCGATTGGTGCCAACCGTGCAAAATGGTAGCTCCGATTATGGAAGAGTTAGAGCAAGAATTTGCCGGTAAAATTAATTTCTATAAAATCGATACGGAAGATCAACAAGAACTTGCTGCGGCATTCGGTATTAGAAGTATTCCTTCTATTTTGTTTTGCCCGAAAGACGATAAACCGCAAATGGCAACCGGCGCTCTTCCTAAAGATGTTTTTAAGCAAGCAATTGCCGATGTTTTTAAAATTACAGCCGATTCAACGGTTAGTTAATTAATTTAATAAAACTAAAGAGGCTAAATTAAAAGTTAACGGTTTTTAATAGCAACATTCAGATGTATTAGTAAAGTTTAATGCGTTGTTGTTTAATTTTTATATACCGGAAACCGGATTTCTACTTTTAATACAGCCTCTTTTTTATTGCACATTCACAAACTTGCTTATTTTAAATTCAACTTTTCTACCCTTTTCTTTATTTCCAAAAAATGAAAACGTCCAAAGACCTACAATTTTATTCGGGAAAACAATTTCCAGAGGAATTCCTTCCGAAAAAAGTTGATGAAAATAAGATAAGGTTACAATATCGGCATCGGAAGGGCGACGAATTTCCACCGAATCCAATCTAATTGATTGGTTAAACAGAAAACTGAAAACTATTTGTCCGTCCGCTCTTTCTGTATAATCTGCATTTGCATCAACAGCGGAAGTTGTATCCCTCAAAAAGACAAAAACATTGGTTGTTAAATTTTCTTGAACATTAACTATTACCGTTGAATCCGCAAAACCATCCAGACTTAATTTTATCGAATTATCTCCTGTTAACACCGAATCAATTGTAAACGGCGTTTGAGCATTGATTAAGTTACCGTTAAGATAAATTTGAGCACCCATAGGATCGGAATCGACAAAAATACTTCCGGTAGGCGGAGCTAACTGCAATTGAATAAAATATGCGGATGTTTCGTTTTTTATTACATGAGCGGTAAAAGTTGAATCATTATAACCGTTTAATGCAAGCTTAATTTGGTAATCGCCTTCCGTTAAATCCCGTAAAGTATCTGGAGTAACTAAATTAGTCGGTTCGCCGTCTATCCAAATTGATGCACCTTGCGGAGCAGAATCTATAAACAAATTGCCCTCAGGCGTAATTGGCGTTAAATCAATTGTTAACGAAGTTGTAATTCCCGTTTCCACTTTTATATTGAACGTGGTATCGGCGTAATTGCTTTTTACCAAAGTTATTTGATGATTTCCGGCTATAATATTAGTCAAAGTATCTTTAGTAAATTTGCCCGTAAACGAGCCGTCTAAAAATATTTGAGCACCCGCAGGATTAGATGAAATTATAACGCTTCCCACGTTTTGAAGTTGTCTTAAAATAATATTTTTATTTAATCGTTCGTTTTCACCTAAAGTAACTACAAAATTCGTATCGGCATAATTAAGATGTTTTAGAGTTATCAAATAATTACCAGGGGATAAACCGGTTAAACTATCGGGAGTATACTTTCCGGTTGACAAATTATTCAAAAATATTTGAGCATTTTGAGGTTGAGAATTAATTACTATTGAACCTTTATACTTAACCTTTCTCAAAACAATGTTTTGCGAAGTTTTTTTGCCGTTAAAAACTTCAGCGGAAAAAGTAGTATCTACAAATCCTTGTTTTTGTAATGTTATTTCGTATTTTCCGGTTTCAAGTCCTGTAAGGCTATCTGGAGTAACTTTTTTTGTATCCGTACCAAGCAATAAAATTTTTGCACCGTCCGGTTCGGAAGAAATAATTAATTTTCCGGTCGGCGTAGGTTCGGTAAGTTGGTATTTATCAACGCAAGAAATAATGAAGACGAGCGAAAATATTAGAAGAAATACCTTTTTCAATTTCATTTTATCCTTATAATTTTTATCCGTCTGTTTTTTAATCTGCCATAAATAGTTTTATTAGGAGAAACCGGCATTGCATCGCCCATTCCCATAATAACAAAATTCTTTTCCGGCAATCCCATTGAGACAAAGTAATCCAAAATTGCTTTAGCTTGATTTCTGGAGATATTTATTGCGTCCATTTTTCTTTCTTTAGAATCAACGTGTCCTTCAATTCTCCATTTTGCATTGGGATTTTTTTTCAACAAAGAAATAATTTTCATCAGCTTTGGATAAGCCGAAGATTTAATTTTACCTGTTTCGTTTACAAATATATTTTCCGAATGCAGTACAAAAAGATTCGGTATTTTAACTTTGGCTGATAGATTTCTACGGGATTTTTTAATTAAATAATCCGGTTTAACATCGGGGCAGCCGTCATTATCTTTATAACCGTTAAATGTTTCCGGGTTGTTAGGACATTGATCTAACGAATCAGGTATTTTATCTCCGTCGTTATCATAATCGGGGCAGCCGTCATCATCCTGAAAACCATCAAAATCTTCCGCTTCATTTTTACATTTATCGTTCAAATCAAATATCCCGTCATTATCGTTATCAATATCGGGACAACCGTCATTATCTTCAAATCCGTCATAATCTTCTTGAGTATACGGACATTTATCTACTACATCGGGAATTCCGTCTTTATCATTGTCCAAATCCGGGCAGCCGTCTTCATCTTCATAGCCGTCAAAATCTTCTTTTTTATCCGGACATTTATCGATATTATCCAAAATGCCGTCACCATCGGAATCGCCTACGGAATGCAGACTGAAAGAAAACCCGATATTCCCAGAGATAAAATAATCGTTATGGTTTCCAAAACTTACGGCATCCAAATTATCATTTTGAATAAAATGAAAACCAATTCCAAATTCAACAGCGAACAAATCCGATAGTTTCAGTTTTACTTCGGGTTCAATATCCAGAACCAACGAGTTAAGATTTCCACCACTTGTAATTTTAATATTTCTGCTTGTTGTATTGGCATTACTAAATTTAAACCACAAATAAGAAGCTCCCGCGGAAAGAACGGGTATGAATGTATTACTTAAGCTGTACGCATAATTTATTCTGCCGCCTATCATAGTTGATTTAGTAGTAAAATCATTCGGGAATCCTAAAAAATTATTTTCTCCTTTAAATTTTTGAGTTCCGCCTAATATTTCAAAACCTAATGCGCCTTTGGAGTGCGTTGATAAATAATAGCCTAAAGCTATTCCGGTAGAAAGACCTAATTTGGAATTGTTGTAATCCGTAAGCGAATAATTTGAACCGCCTTTCAATGTAAAATAAATATTTTCCGCAAAAGGATTAACGGTATTGGCATAATGATTTTGCGCAATTACAAAAGAATAACTTAAGGTTACAAGCAACAATATTTTAGCAATGTTTCTCAATTTGTAAGAAATTATTTTAATAAAACCAATTTTTGACTATCGATAAAAAGTTTATTTTTATTTATACCAAAAGCTTTAAATACAATTAAATAAATTCCGCTAGCAAGATTTCTTGCCGTAAATCGTTTCAGGTAAACTCCGGGGCCAAAATTCCGGTTTTCAATTAAGGAGCTAACCATTTTACCTTGAAGATTAAAAATTTTAATATTAACATTCGAGTTTTCGGGAACTCCGAATTTTATTAATGTAGAAGGATTAAACGGGTTTGGATACGCATTTGCAAGAAAATATTTTTGTGGAATAATATTTTCAGAAGTTAAATCGTTTAATCCGGTTACCGGATTAAAATTTGCGATTAAATTTCTACTGCCGTTTACGGGGAATGACAATTCGGACGAGTCTGAAATTGATGAATCGTTTTCGGACCAATAACTAAATTCAAATCCCGGATTCGGAATTGCCTTAAGCTGCGCTGTTTGTCCGTAATTAAAAAATCCGCAGCCCGAAGTTACACCGCCGTCAATAGGATTGGAATAGCAATTTATAGTATAAGTATCCTTCTCAAAATTTGCAATAACTGTCACATTGGATTGTACATCAAACATTAATGTATCATTGTCGGAAATCACCGTGTTGTTTAGTGTCCAATTATTGAAAGACCAACCGGGATTGGGAACGGCAATTAAAACGGCGGTTTGATTCAAATGGAAGAAGCCGCATCCTGAAACCGTTCCGCCGTCGGAAGGTTGTGCCGAGCATTCAACCGATAATACTTGATCGGAAAAATTTGCCAAAAAGTTTCTATCCGAATCTACATTAAACGAAATAGTCCTTTCCGTAGAAACAATATCTCCGTTTTCTTGCCAATTGACAAAATACCAACCGCTATTCGGGATAGCCGAAAGCGTAACTTCATCCCCGTAATTATAATTTCCCGTTCCGGTAATTGTGCCCCCGTTTTGGGGAACCGGAGTGGCATTTACCGCATAAGTTTCTTCTTTAAATTTTGCGGTTAAATTTCTGTTGTTTTCAATTGTAAAACGGTAAGCGGGAGAAGTTGAAACGATACGGTTATTCTCTTTCCAGCTTAAAAATTTCCAGCCTGCATTTGGCGATGCGGTTACGGTAACTTGAGAACCCGCGTTGTAAACTCCGTCTCCGCTTGTATTTCCGCCCTCCGGCGGATCTGCTGTTGTATTAACGCTGTAAGTCAAATGCCGGAAATTTGCAACTAAATCCCTATCATTTATAGCAATAAAACTATAACTCGGCTCATCCGAAACTACATTTCCGTTTTCAGTCCAACTTTCAAATTGCCAGTACTGATTTGCAACTGCGGAAACAGTTACATTCTCACCAATATTATAAACTCCCCCGCCGTTAGTCTGCCCTCCTTCCGGCGGTTGACTGGATGTTGAAATATTAAATGTGATTATGGAAAAATTCGCTATAATATTTTTATCATTATCCAAAACTACCGGAACGGGATTTTCGTTTGTTTGAATATCGCCTGACCAATAATCAAATTGACTGTTATTATCCGGGAAAGCTTCCAGAGTTACAACATCATCCTGGTTAAAAGTAGCCTGATACGGCAAATTTACTTGAATGCTGTCGACGTAAACAATTCCGCTGCCGTTACCTTCTTTATCGATCGTTAATGTTACAGGTCTATATACATAAAAGGAACCGTTAGTTAGAATTGCTTCGGGTTGACCATCGTTAAAAGTAAAGCTATCGAAAGTTAATCCGGTTTGTCCTTTTCTTGCTACCACTTCAAACTTAAGATAGATTAAAACCCCGCTGCCGCTTAACGGAAAAATACCGCTTGCTTCAATCTCAATTGAATTTTTTCTGATTATTTTGGAAAAGGACCATGTAAAAGCGTTGCTGATTGTTCCGTCTAAAATATAATTTTTAGCATCAATAATATTGCCGTCGAATTTTACTTTAAAATTATAAGAAGTAATACCCAATCCGGTTACATCGGAAACATAAACCGGAATTAATATCTTAGTATTATACTCAGCCGAAGTATCGGGTAAACTGACGTTAACTTGGGCGTTTAACAGTCGCACTAATCCGAAAATAAGAATAAATAAATACTTTTTCATTATTATAATTTCTTTAATTGGGTATTAAAAATAATATAAAAGTTGTACTTTTTGGTATATAAATTTAAATATTCAACCTATATAGAACAAAATATCTTTTTTTGTCAAGTTTTAAATCAATTTACACTAATGATAGAAAAGAGAAAGTGCGATAAATCACAAAAGCCGACCATGGTTTCCACAGTCGGCTTTATGAAAAAGTTGAATATGAGTATTATTTCATCAGAATCATTTTTTTGGTTTGAGTAAAGTTTCCGGCATTTAATTCGTACAAATAGACTCCACTGGGAAGATTAGAAGCATTAAATTGAACCTGATGGATACCGGCGCTTTGTTTACCGTTTACCAAAGTAGCGACTTTTTTACCCAAGATGTTAAATACAACAAGTTTAACATTTGCATTCTTCGGCAATGAATATTTAATAACCGTTGTAGGATTAAACGGATTAGGATAATTTTGCTCTAATGAAAAAGAGCTTGGTAATTTTCCGTTTTCTTCAATGCCTGTGGGGATATCCGGATTCATGGATAAATTAACCGTTTGTGCCGAACTATAATCAGTTGAAACAGTCTGAGTTTGAGTAGAACTATATCCAAAATCATCGGCTTCTATTTTAAAAGTACCCGTAGGTAATCCCTCCATTGAATACGAACCGTCCGGATTAGAAATAGCGTAAGATACAATGTGATTATTATCTAAAGCATAAATATAAACGCCGCCCAAAGGATTGCCGTTATTATCGGTTACGGTACCTTGAATTAAAGCAAAACCGGGATCCGAGAATGTTGGAATGGGCAAACAACTAAAATCTATACCTGTAATTACATCGGTTTCACCGACGGTAATCACATCCGCATTTCGCCATCTTAAAGTTTCAGATCCGTCTGCTTTATAAAATGTAGGCAAATAGCCTCCATCGGGTACAGCAAATAAAACATAATCTCCGGGTACTAAATTTGTAAAAGAATAAGAACCGTCATCGTTTGTAAATACTTCTTGTCTATTCATCGGAAGACGGAAATCTTGATCTTTCCTCATAGCTACAACCAACCCTTTAAGAGGATTGCCGCTGGTATCTCTTACAACGCCGGAAATTCCGTTTTGATATGTTTGTCTTGCTTCAAGTACAAAATCAATACCTGTTACATCCTCATGAACATTGATTCTGTCTGCATCTTCAAAAGAAGATTTACCGTTATAATATTGCGGATAATACTGATCGGATAACGGGACCGCCAAAACTACATATCCGTCCCCTTCCCTAACCGGAATTGAGTAATTACCTTGGTCATCTGTTTGACGTTTTAGCTTGTGCATATAATGGGAGTTAGGACCGACCTTAAACACATGAACCATTGCTTTAACGGGATTACCATCTGCATCGGCAACTTTACCGCTGATATGATAAACATTAGGCATTTCAATGGGAGCTAAAGCAGCGTCAATTCCCGTAAGTGAATCGCCTTCCAAAAGATTTATATGAGTTGCATCCCAAAAATGAGCGGCATTGTCATAGAATTCGGGCCAATAATCTTGAGGAGCTCTGAAGTAAACTACATATTCGCCGGGCGACCCTGTAACAGTATAATTACCGTTAACATCTGTTTGGGTTACAAAAGCGGTATAATTTGTTACGGAAATTAAACTTACATACACTCCTTGTAAAGCGGCGTGAGTTACTTCGTCTGTAACAGTACCCGAAACTTCGCCTCCGTTAGTAGGGTTCGGTACATTACCCACGGTAACTTCAATTTTGTTAGATGGACCGCTTTCGTTACGATTAAAATCTTCGGCGGTAACATAATATGAATAAGTATGATTTTTTTCCACATTCGCATCTTGATAACGCATAATCCCATCCGGTGAACCTAATCTTCCGGAATGAATCAGCGAAAAATCCCCGGCATCAGCCAGCGCGCCATCTTTTCTGTAAATATTATATTTGAATGCATTTTGAACTGCATTCCATTGAAGCGAAACGAAAGAATACTGATCAACCTGTCCGGCTGTTCCAGTTAAATTTGTTGGAGCTGCAGGTTGACCGAAAACATTTGTAAAAACGAACATGAAGAAAATTGGGATTAGAAACAGAACCGATTTTAACTTCATTTTAACCTCCGATATATTTGTTAATTAAATTACCTTTTCCATCCTTATTTTCACAGTAGAAAAAAGTGTGCCAGATCACATTTCCCTCTAAAACGGTTCAAAATACAGCCTTTTATAATATAAGATATGCCTGAAATACCAAGTAAATTGCCTGAAAGGTAATTTCAGGCAAGTTAAAATCATCTTTAATTTTTATAGTTTTTTCACTATTTATATTTTAAAAAGTTTCAATCTTCCTTACTCATTTTGAATATCTTAAATATTTTTTGGTAACTCTTTTCCAAACAAGGACGTTTATTTTTCTTAATATAAATGTGGCTTATGGTTTGGGATATTCGCATTAAAGATAACGACTGGCAAGAATGTTTGAATAATTTTGCGGAGAGGGTGGGATTCGAACCCACGGTACGGTTGCCCGTACACACGCTTTCCAGGCGTGCCAGTTCAGCCACTCCTGCACCTCTCCAAAATTAAAGGTACAAATATATTACATTCCTTTGTAAACTAAAACATTTATTTAATATTTGTTATTTAGTTTTATCATATTTATATATTTTTTCCAATGTGAATAAGAATTTTTATAACTTTGTAGCTCAAAATTCAGCTGGAAGGGTGCCGGAGTGGTTGAACGGGGCGGTCTCGAAAACCGTTGAACACTTTTTGTGTTCCGAGGGTTCGAATCCCTCCCCTTCCGCTTTGTATTTTGCGTATGTCTTAAAATGCGGGGAAACATCACTGCATTCTTACAGTAAACTTTTAAGGATATTAAAAGCCTGTAAAGTTTGATATGCTTGGCAAACCCACTTTGGATTTTACATTATAACTGAAAATTCAATACCCATTTCCAC
>JALSTI010000096.1 GCA_026983795.1 Melioribacteraceae bacterium | reverse complement strand
AAAATTTACCGCTAAAAGTAATTTTGTTGTGTTGACTTCTAAAAGTGATAAATCGAGCCGGGTTTTTCAAATGCCGCTTCCCACTTTGTTTCTTAATAACGATATATTCTTACCTGTTAAATTTTGTACAAAGTATTTAAGTCTGGCGGCTGAATCTAAATTAAAATTCGACAGATTAAAAAAACAATTAGCGTTTGGCAGCGGTACCTTAAATACAAGCAACATTCTTAAGTTTACAGGATCAACAAAAAACGCAAATTTAATATATGATATTTACAGAATTGATCTTTCCGAAAAAGCAAACGGGACTTTAGTAAGATTAAAAGCAAAAGAAAAATTACGAAAACCGGGAAGTTCCTTGCGAAATAATAAAATTTATCTCTTTTTCTCAAAAGCCACGGTAAATCCTTATCTGTTAACAGACTTTAAAGCGGGCGGACTTGTTGCGGGGATAAGTTCTAAAATAATTAATGGAAATCCGCAATTCATTATTAAGCTAAAACCCGGTTACGATTCTTATGAAGTTTCCGAAGATGTGAGCTCAAACGATATCCTCGTTTCAATTCACAATAAATTCCTAAAAAACAGAATTCCGAAAGTCGACCTTGCAAGCAAATGGAATTTTGAAACCGTTGTTATAGATGCAGGTCACGGCGGTAAAGATCCCGGCGCAATAGGCGTAAGCGGAGTTAAAGAAAAAGATGTAAATCTTGGTATAGCCCTTAAACTTGGAAACTTAATAAAGCAAAAACTTAAGAACGTGAAAGTTATTTATACGCGTAAAAGCGATAAATTTGTCGAATTATACAAGCGCGGAAAAATTGCTAATGAACATCATGGAAATCTTTTTATTTCTATTCATGCCAATTCCTTGAAGAGAAAACCAAGTAATACAAGGGGATTTGAAGTTTATTTGCTTCGCCCCGGACGAACGGAAGAAGCTATTGAAATAGCGGAAGTTGAAAACAGCGTTATAAAATATGAAGATAATCCCAACCGGTATAAAAAATTAACCGACGAAAATTTTATTCTGGTTAGCATGGCACGTTCGTCTTTTATGCGGTTTTCGGAAAAATTTTCCGATTTCTTGAATAGTGAATGGAAAAAAGAAGTAAAAATTCCTTCAAGGGGAATTAAACAAGCGGGATTTTATGTTCTGGTAGGCGCTTCCATGCCCAGCGTTTTAATTGAAACAGGATATTTATCTAATAAAAAAGATGAAAATTATCTTTCAAGCAAAAAAGGACAAATGGAAATTGCAAAAGCAATTTTTAAAGCAATTGTCAAATATAAAAATTACTATACCAAATCAATTGAGAATTATAACGGTTAATTTCTTATTTTTCACATTCTTAATAAATATTTTTTAGGAAAATTATGACTAACGCTCAAAAATGGGTCGCGGCTTTTTTGGTAGTTTTTCTTGCTCTCTTCGGGTTGTCTAAACTTACGGAAAAAGACCGGACTGTTGTTAACGAGCAAGCTGTTTGGGAAAATAACGCTACGCCCGGCGAGCAAAATATATCGACCGATGTGGTTTCTATTATGAATAACGCCAAATGTACTTCTTGTCACGGACAAGATTTTAAAGGAAGTGCTAAGGGTCCCAGTCTGATAGGGGTCAATAAATATTGGTCTCGCGATCAACTAATTAATTACCTGAGAAATCCTGAATCGTACGCAAACGGCGATAGATTTAAGAAATACATGGAAAAATATAAATCGTTTATGCCTTCGTTTGAAGAAATTGACGTAAAAGTCTTAGGTAGAATTGCCGATTATTTGTTAAGTTTAAAATAATTCAATTGTATATTTAAACCGGAATTCAAAAAAAATTTTTCAGTTTACCAATATCTATTCCGAAAAACATTTGTGATTATTTAATCTTTTTTCATTAAATTTAAAGACTTTAGGTCTCTTTTTTTAATTAATAAATAATAATCAATAATCACAGGAGAAAAAATGGCATTAGCAATGAAATACGGACCTGTACTGGATCTTGCAAACAGATTCGGAATGAAAGACGCGCAAGTAAACGAAGAGGAAGGTGTTTTAAAGGTATCCGGCACCGTTCACGACCAGTATATGAAAAATAAGATTTGGGATAAAATTAAGGAAATAGGCGGAGAAATGCCTTCCGATATTCAAGCGGATATCAAAACCGAAACTAATGAATACTATCATGTACATGAAGTTGTAAGCGGAGATACTTTAGGAAAATTGGCAAAAGAATATTATAGAGACGCTTCCAAGTACCCTAAAATATTTGAAGCTAACAGGGATCAACTTGACAATCCGGATTTAATTAAAGTAGGACAAAAATTAAAAATTCCTTTTGTCGATTAATATTTAAGGAACAAATCGGCTATCTTGGAGGCGCTTTCCGGGATAGCCTTTATTTTAATTATGGAACAAATCAATATAAATTCTACCGGAGATTACAAAAATTTTTTAAATGAAAATTCCGGCGCAGTTGTTTATTTCAGTACGCACGAGTGTAATGTTTGTAAAGTATTGAAACCAAAACTAAAGGAAATGTTAAGACAAGATTTCCCGGAAATGAAATTCGGATATGTTGATTGTAATATTGCAAAGGAATTAGCCGCGCAGAATCAAATATTTGCGGTTCCTACAATTTTATTCTTTTTCGATTCGAAGGAATTGTTTAGAAAATCTAGAAATATAAACTTAACGATTCTAAAAGAGGAATTGAGGCGTCCGTATTCGCTGTTTTTTAATTAAATTCCCTAATCATTTCTTATTGTTCGGAAAGTTCACCTATTTAAAACCCTTCAGTTAAATTATTCGGATTAATAAATTTTGTTATTGGAATAAAATCCGAAGAAATCTGTTTTGTCCAGGTTACATTATTAACTGCAAAGACCCTAAGAGAGAATGTGAAGTTAAAATAAATTTTCTTTAAACTTTAAGTATGAAAATAAAAATTAGTTATTTACACGTCAATTTGATGATGCTACTAAAAAAATGAGTTGTAATTTAGCAATTAAAGATTTACAATAGTATTAAACCAAAACGATATTCAAATTTTAATTATGAAAATAATATTAATATTTTTATTAACAATTTCCTTACTAAGTTGTACCAACGAAATTCCGATAAAACCACAACCCGGTAAACCAAAAATTACTAATTACGATACGTTATATGTAGCCGGAGAATTTAATTACATTGATTCTTTACAAGTTAATAATATTGCTTTGTGGGACGGTGAAAATTGGCACAAAGTCGGCAATGGATTGCCGGATGCTAGTGTGGGTTGTATGGCTGTATATAAAAACGGGCTTTATGTCGGTGGCTTCATTGATTCTGCCGGTGGAAAGCCGGTTAATAATATTGCAAAATGGGATGGACAACATTGGTCTGCTTTGGGTGAAGGCACTGATGGAGTAGTACGGGATTTAGTTGTATATAAAGATGAACTATATGTTTGCGGATGGTTTATGAATGCCGGCGGAAAACCGGTAAATAATATTGCCAGGTGGAACGGAACAGATTGGTTACCGCTTGATGAAGGTCTGAATGATGAAGTTTACACTATGGCGGTTTACAATAATGAGTTATATGT
>JALSTI010000095.1 GCA_026983795.1 Melioribacteraceae bacterium | reverse complement strand
TAACTAATAGTAAAGGCGAAAGCTGGGAGAAAGAAATAGCAGTGGAAGTGAGTCCGCCGAAGGAATTTAAGCTCTACCAGAATTATCCTAATCCGTTTAACCCGAGCACAACAATAACATATACAATTCCCAGTCCCCAAAATTCCGCCTTTGGTAAAGGGTTAAATACAAGTGAAGTTTCTGTTGTATTAAAAATATACGACATTCTAGGCAGAGAGGTGGCAACCTTGGTAAACCAAGAACAGAAACCGGGATTTTACAAGGCGGTGTGGAATGCCAATAATTACGCAAGCGGAATGTACATTTACACTCTGACTGCAAAATACGGCAACGGGAAAAATAAAATACAACGGAAGAAGATGCTCGTCCTTCGCTAAAGCTTCGGAGGGTGAACTGCTCGTCCTTCGCTAAAGCTTCAGAGAGTGGATTCTTCCTTCGCTAATCTAATTCAATCACCGGAAATGGACTCGTAACGAGTCCTTTTTTAAGTTAATTATTAACAAAATTTAAAAAAGTTACTTATCTTTAATTTTAAGTTAATTCCTTTGCAAGTCCGCAAAAAACCTAAAAGATTGTTATCTTTAAGTTATTAATTTAGAATGTTTTAAGGACAGTTTATATGGCGCAAAAACGTAAAAGACCGGCTTGGGACCAATATTTTCTGAAAGTTGCCATGCTGGTATCGGAAAGGGCTACATGCCCCAGAATGCACGTAGGCTGCGTTTTGGTTAAGGATAAAAGAATACTTTCAACAGGTTACAACGGATCAATTCCCGGCGATGATCATTGCGACGAAGCAGGATGCATGATTGAAGACAATCATTGTATTCGAACTATTCACGCGGAAATGAACGCTTTGTTACAATGCTCTATTCACGGAGTAAGCACTAAAGGAGCAACGGCATACGTTACAAATATGCCTTGTACAAACTGCGCTAAAGCATTAATAGGCGCGGGAATTAAAGAGATTGTAATATTCTCAGATTATCATAACACACAAGCTGATTATTTTTTAAATAAAGCAAATGTAAAAGTAAGAAGATTGCCCATGCCGGATAAAACAATCGATTATGATCTTGATAGTTATACATCCGCAGTAAAAATTGAACTGAATACCGGTCATTAGTTTTAATTTTAACTTTTTATGATAGATAAAAATAATCTTAAAAAATATTTCGACTCCGAAAACTTTTTTAACAGGGAATTAAGCTGGTTGGATTTTAACCGCAGGGTTTTAGACGAAGCCCTTACGCAAAATTTACCTGTTCTCGATAAAGTTAAATTTATCTCGATTTTTTTAACCAATCTTGATGAATTTTATATGATCAGGGTTTCCGGAATTAAAGAACAAATAAGAGCTAAAGTAATTGAGCCGAAGATTGACGGACTTACGCCTTACAAAGAACTTCAATTAATTGAGAGGGAAGTCCGTAACATGTTGACAAAAGTAAACGATTTATGGGAAAATAAAATAATTCCGGAATTAAAAGAAAACAACATAATAATATGTAAAACAACCGATTTAACCGACCGGGAAAAAAAATATCTTACGGAATATTTCCATAAAGAAATATATCCCGTACTTACGCCTTTAGCATTCGATCCCGGCAGACCGTTTCCGTATATTTCAAATTTGAGTTTAAGCTTTGCTATTCAAGTAAAAAAACCGAACGGCGAAAAAAGTTTTGCCAGGGTTAAAATTCCCGATATTCTTCCCAGATTACTCCGGGTCGAAAAAATTATTCCTAAAGAAGAAAGACCTGCAAACGGAGATTTTTTTGCAAAGTTCGTTTGGATTGACGACCTAATTAAAAGCAACCTGCATATTCTTTTCCCGGGAATTGAGATAATTCAAGCTCACAGATTCAGAATTACAAGAAATACCGATTTGGAAATTCAAGAAGACGAAGCCGATGATTTGTTGGAATTAATCGAAGAAAATATAAAACGCAGAAGATTCGGATCGGTTGTGCGTTTGGAAGTTGAGAAAACAATGCCTCAATTTATGATTAATACTTTAACGGAAAACCTTGAAATTCAATTAAGGGACGTTCACGTAATTGACGGAACGCTCGGATTGGATTCTATAATGACGCTCTATTCCCTACCCCTTCATCATCTTAAAGAAAAACCGTTTCATCCTTATAATTTGCACATCTTCGAAGAGGATGAAAGTATTTTTAACATCATTAAAAAAGACGATATTTTTCTTCATCATCCGTACGATTCATTCTCGCCTGTTATTGATTTTATTAAGGAAGCTTCCCAAGATCCCGATGTATTGGCAATTAAACAAACATTGTACAGAGTAGGACCTAATTCACCGATAGTCAGATATCTTATTGACGCCGCCGAAAGGAAAAAACAAGTTGCGGTTCTGGTTGAACTAAAAGCGCGGTTCGATGAAGAAAATAATATATACTGGGCAAGGGAATTGGAAAAAGCCGGAGTACATGTTGTGTACGGATTGGTAGGACTTAAAACTCACGCTAAAATGACCTTGGTCGTCCGCAAAGAATCGGACGGAGTAAAACGCTACGTTCATTTAAGCACCGGAAATTATAATTCTGCCACGGCAAAGTTATACACCGATATAGGCCTTTTTACATCAAATGAAAAAATATGCGCGGATGTTTCCGATGTTTTTAATTTTCTGACCGGATATTCCGAACAGAGAAAATACAGGAAATTAATAGTTGCCCCAATAAATATGAGGGAAACTTTTATAACATTAATTGAACGCGAAATTGAAAATCAAAAAAAATACGGCAACGGAAGAATAATTTTCAAAATGAATTCGTTAGTAGACCCGGTAATGATAGCGGCATTGTACGAAGCTTCGAACATGGGCGTAAAAATAGATTTGATTGTTAGGGGTATTTGCTGTTTGGTTCCTCTTAAACAAAAACTGAGCGATAACATTAGAGTTAAAAGTATTGTGGGGCGCTTTCTGGAACATAGCAGAATCTATTATTTTTACAATAACGGCAAAGAAGATATGTATTTAAGCAGCGCAGATCTAATGCAGCGTAATTTAGACAGAAGAGTTGAAATAGCATTCCCCGTTGAAAATAAAGAGATAAGAAAAATTTTATACGACAGTGTATTGGATTTATCCGTTAAAGATAATATTAAATCTCGAATACTGCTTCCAAACGGAAATTATGTTTTCGACCACCCTGTATTTACACAACCATTAATTAACGTTCAAGAATGGTTAATGGAACATAATGTTCATTCAATTGAAAAAAAGATTGTAAGAAAAGTTTATAAAGAAAGCACAGATTAGAATAACTGCCAAATTTGAGCGACCAAAAAACAAAGAACAATACCCATTACAATAGGCAAAAAGGTTGAAAGTGCAGTCCATTTTATACTTTTTGTCTCTTCATAAATTGTATAAATTGTTGTTGAACACGGATTATGCAATAAACTGAACAACATTAAATTCACTCCTGTTAAAACCGTCCAGCCTCCCGCTTCCAATAATTGTTTTGTTGCCGAAAGAGAATCCGTTTGGAACATAACTCCGGCTCCCGCGCCGACACCGTGCAATCCGAAGTGTACCACGGTAAGCATTAAAATTGTAGGTATAACAATTTCATTTGCAGGTATTGCAATTACATAGGCTAAAAGAATAATTCCGTTTAATCCGATTAAAATTGCGAAAGGGTCAATCCAATTAATAAAATAATCTGCTAAACTTATTCCATCGATATGAATATTTGCAACAGACCAAATAACCAATCCCGCGGGGAATGCGAATACAATTGCCCGCCAAAGAACAATTAATGTTCTATCAATTAACGAAGTATAAAGTGTTTGCAATACTCTGGGAGGCCGGTAAGGCGGTAATTCCAAATTAAAAGTTGAAGCTTCACCTTTTAAAACGGTTTTTGACAAACCCCAGGAAGTTATAAGACTAAGCACAACGCCCAAAACGGCAACGCCAACAACCGCTCCGGCAGAAATAATTCCGGCTAAATTCGCGGGTACCAATCCCCCAATAAAAATTGTAGCAATTAAAATTTGAGTGGGCCATCTGCCGTTACAGAGCGAAAAATTATTTGTAATAATTGCAATCAATCTTTCCCTCGGGCTATCAATAACGCGCGTGGCAATTACACCGGCGGCATTACATCCGAAACCCATACTCATTGTTAATGCTTGCTTTCCATGCGCTCCGGCTTTTCTGAACAAACTATCCATATTAAATGCAACACGCGGAAGATAACCGAAATCTTCCAGCAATGTAAACAACGGGAAAAATATTGCCATAGGAGGCAGCATAACGCTTATAACCCAAGCCATAGCTAAATATCCGCCGTCGATTAGTAAACCGTCTATCCATTGGGGAATTGCCAGGGAATGCGAAAAACCTTTTAGTGTTTCATATAAATCGCCAACCAATAAGGAAGAAAGCAATTGCGACGGATAGTTTGAGCCTTGCACGGTAATCCAGAATACAATTGCAAGCAAAATAAACATAATCGGAAAGCCGGTCCACTTGTTGGTAACAATTTTGTCTAATTTTTTATCGAAACCGAACGCATGTTTTTCGTCTTTTTTCCGTACGGTTTTTTTTACAATATCTCCGGCTTCTTTGTAAATCGATTCCATAAGGGAATCATGAAAATTACCGCCAACTTCCCAACGTAAATTATTGGCAAGCTCTACTATTTCTTCTTTTTTATTTACCATAAATCTATATTGTAACTTTTTCTTTTTTAATTGAATCACTTGCGTTTGATAAGAGCTCAGTCCGTTCCAAATGCTCTAATTCCCCGGTTTTAATGGCCTTAATAATTTCTTGGTCGCCTTCAAGCAATCTTAAAGCAACCCATTCCGTATTAGGTAAATTCGGAAATAATTGTTTCAGTTCATTACTTAAAAGTTTAATTGCTTTCTGTAATTTAGGATCGCGCTTCTTAATTCTCCGCGGTTTACATTTATATTTTCCAGTTGCAACTTCGTCTATATATTGCAGTAAATCCGGAATGCCTTCTTTTTGTCGCGCTGCGGTGGGCACAACCGGAATGCCCAATTCTTTCGACAATGTACGGATATCTATTTCTATTCCGTTCCGCTCGGCTTCATCCATTAAATTTAAACATAGAACGGCTCTATCCGTTATTTCCAAAACTTGTAAAATAAGATTCAAATTCCGTTCTAACCGGGTGGCATCTGCAACTATAACCGTTACATCCGGTTGACCGAATAAAATAAAATTCCTAGCTACTTCTTCATCCGTACTGGTCGAAAGTAAAGAATATGTCCCGGGTAAATCTACAATTTTGTATTTATGTCCATTAAATTCAAATCCGCCTTCGGCTCTTGTTACCGTTTTACCCGGCCAGTTACCGGTATGCTGCCGCAATCCCGTTAAAGCATTAAACACCGTACTTTTTCCCGTATTCGGATTTCCGGCAAGGGCAATAACAAAATCGAAATCCTTCATATCTATGCCCAACTTAACCAGATTATTTGCATTGTGCACAGGACAGTTTTCACAATTTGCATTAAACGAATTCATTAATCATTATCCTCGATATTTTTAACAAAAATATGGTCCGTTTGATTTTTCCTTAAAGCAATTACAGCATCTTTAATTCTGTATGCTATTAAATCACCGGAAGGGTTTACCATTTCCGCCGAAATAATTGTACCCGGCACAACTCCTAAGTCCATTAGTCTTCTTCTCTGTTGACCGCGCAAAGCATTCGATATACGAATCACTTCGGCTTTTTCGCCGGGTTTTAAATTAGAGAGCGTATTAAATTCTTTCTGAATTTCTTCTTCATCGCGAATTAATTCGACCGTAATATTTGCGGCAAAACTGGGAGCTAAAATTTTTTCGTCTCCCTCGGCATCGAATACGATACGGGTTTGTGAGTTTTCAATTACGCGTATTTGCATTCCCGGGTGAAGTCCTAAAGCAATAATTTGAGAATAAATTGTTTTCGGTTCATCTTCAATATGTGTTATAATTGCCACGTCGTTCGTTTTCAAAGTTGTAAGTAAAACTCCAACGTGTTCGGGCAAATTGCCTTCGGAAGTGGGAATCGGATCGCCGTGGGGATCAATAACCGGATTTCCAATTTTGGCGGCAAGCGCATTAGCTTGTGCCGGCGTTAATTTGTGTTCCTTCAATTCGGCTTGCGTATGCCAATCAATTTCCGGAACGCTGGTTTCATCGGCTAAAAACTTTTCCCACAAACGATGTACCCTAATTACGCGTAAAGCGTAAGACCTTCCGTCGGGAGTTAAAAATAAATTACTGTTTTCCGATGTTATTAGCCTTAACGATTCAAGTCTTTGAACTAATTTTGCAGCTTTATCGGAACTGATTTCAAGATTACCTGCAATACTTTGCAATGTGCAATTCACCTTTCTGTATTCACAATCGTACAGATGCTTGAGCGCATCTTCAATAAGAACGCGTTCCGTGCTTAATATCGCTTTTTTCCAGCGGTAATAAATTCCTTTTTCAGGATAGAACAGAAACATCACCAATAACATTCCCATCCCAAATATCAGTAATGCGGTTTGTGGATTCATTTAATTCAACTCCGCATTTTTAAGTTGAGTTATATAAATTGAATTTGCAATTTTTTCGCTTAAATTTATGTTGTGGTTATCAATTTTTACAATAATGGATTTATCAAAAATTAATTTTTCAACAATTTCTATCTGTTTGTAAAGTTTAACTCCAATTCGCGTAAGGTAATTCATCAATTCATTATCCAAATCGTTTACCTTAATAACATTATAAATTCCGCCTACTTTGCCTTCGGATAATTTTACCAATCCGGTAAGTTTTGGCAGCTTCCCATTTTTTTTAGGAATGGGATCGCCATGAGGATCAAACTCCGGAAATCCTAAAAACTCATCAATTTTATCAATTAACTTTTCCGAAGAAATATGTTCCAACTTCTCGGCTTCATCATGAACTTCAGCCCAGCTTAGTCCTAACACATTAGCTAAAAAAAGTTCCCATAACCGGTGTTTTCTTATTACACCCAAAGCAACTTTTTTACCTTTCGGAGTTAAATCGATTCCTTTATATTTTTTATAAGAAATCAAACCGGACTCCGATAATTTTTTTGCCATTTCGCTTGTAGCTGCGTTAGATATTTCCAACTCATTGGCAATTTCGGAAGTTGAAACCGGTTTTACATCATGCTGCTTAAGGTAAAAAATAATTTTCAAGTAATTTTCTTTTGAAACGCTTGCCATAACCTGATACTGTTTTATTTTTTTAATTAATTTAAGCAAGCCTAAGATAAAAATCAAGTTTACCTAATAATAATTTTCGGTTTACCGATCTGGTTTGGATAAGGATTCTTACTTTGTTTTCGAATAATAATCTTGGTAAATTTGTAATCAAAAAATTTGAAAGGATTAGCTATGGCTGTAATAACAGAAGAACAATTGTTGGAATCTTTAAGAAGAGTGCAAGACCCCGATCTACACAAGGATTTAGTAACCCTTAATATGATAAAAAATATCAAAATTTCCGGTGATTCGGTTTCTTTTGATATTGAACTTACCACGCCGGCATGTCCGTTAAAAGACTTAATGAAAAACGACGCTATTAAAGCTGTAAAAACGGATCATCCGCAATTAAAAAACATTAACGTTAATGTGACGGCAAATGTTAAAAGTCATGTTGACGCTCAAAAAGATGCGTTATTGCCGGGGGTAAAAAATACAATAGCAATTGCCAGCGGTAAAGGCGGCGTTGGAAAAAGTACCGTAGCTGTTAATTTAGCGGTCGCTTTGGCAAAAGACGGTGCAAAAGTCGGTCTGCTGGATGCCGATATTTACGGTCCTAGTATTCCCTTAATGTTGGGAATTACGGGTAAACCGAAAATTTATCAGGATGCAAATTCTTCCAAAATGTTGCCTTTGGAAAATTTTGGAATCAAACTGATGTCAATTGGATTTTTGGTTGACGAAGATGCACCGGTAATTTGGCGCGGACCAATGGCAAGCGGCGCTATTAAGCAGTTTATGTCGGATGTAAATTGGGGCGAACTTGATTATTTAATATACGACTTGCCTCCTGGAACAGGCGATATTCAGTTGACGCTGGTTCAAACCATTCCTTTAACCGGCGCAGTAATAGTTACAACTCCGCAAGATGTTGCTTTAATTGATGCGCGGAAAGGATTGAAAATGTTTGAACGCGTAAATGTTCCCGTGCTTGGAATAGTTGAAAACATGAGCTACTTTATTGCTCCCGATACAGGTAACCGTTACGATATTTTCGGTTACGGCGGCGGGAAAAAATTATCCGAAGAAGCTAAAGTGCCGTTTTTAGGTGAAATTCCTATTAATCCTAAAATTCGTGAAGGCGGCGATAACGGCAGACCAATAATTTATGACATTCCAGATAGTGAGTATGCTCAAAAAACTATGGGAATTGCAAGAAATTTAGCCGCTCAGGTTAGTATTTCAAATTCAAAAGGAAGAGAAAAGAAAATTGAGATCTTTTTAAATCCGCAAAGTTAAAATGAATAAAATAAATATAGAAAAAATTCATTCCGTCTTAAATTCTATCCGCCCGTTTTTAAAAGCAGACGGCGGAGATGTGGAATTTGTAAAACTTTTACCCGAAGGAATAGTTGAGGTAAAATTACTTGGCGCCTGCTTCGATTGCCCGTTGTCTCAAATGACTTTAAGAGCCGGTATTGAACGGGCATTGCTAAACGAAATTCCTGAAATAAGACGGGTTGAAGCAGTAAGTTAAATAAATGAGGGAAAAATGAGGACAAAAATAATTGCCGGTAACTGGAAAATGAACAAAACACTTTCGGAATCTATAACTTTGGCATCCGGAATTGTAAACGGACTTAACAATATTAATACTAAAGCGGAAGTTATTATTTGTCCTCCCTTCACTTCCCTTGAAACAGTAAACTCGCTTATTAAAAATTCTAAAGTAAAGCTCGGCGCCCAAAATATGCACTTCGAAGATCATGGCGCATTTACCGGTGAAATTTCCGCCGCAATGTTAAAAAGCGTAGGCTGCGAATTTGTTATTTTAGGTCATTCCGAACGCAGACATATTTTTATGGAACCGGATGAAATGATAAATAAAAAAATCAAAAAAGCGTTGGGAAGCAATTTAAAACCGGTTTTTTGTATAGGTGAAACGCTTGAAGAACGCGAAAGTAATTCAACATTTAAAGTATTGGAAACACAAGTACGCAACGGTTTGGCAAACGTTACCGGTAGCGAATTGTTAAATATTATTATTGCTTACGAACCTGTTTGGGCAATTGGAACGGGAAAAACTGCAACTCCGGAACAAGCTCAGGAAGTTCATCAATTTCTTAGAAATCTTATTTCACAAATGTTTTCAGAAGAAAGCTCCAAGATTGTCAGAATTCTTTACGGCGGAAGCGTTAAACCGTCAAATGCTGAAAGTTTGCTTTCAAAAGAAGATATTGACGGCGCTTTAGTCGGCGGTGCATGCCTGCAAGCCGAATCGTTTTTGCAAATTATAAGCGTAGTTAATTAATAAACACATTTTCCGGAATTTAGTAAATGTTATTCCGGAAGAATAATACCGGTAACTTATTACTTATTACGAATTTCAAATTTTCAGCTAATCTTATAAATAAACCGGCTTGGGTAAAACCAAATTTATGTTTAAGACTAAGCTTACCAATTCCATTCAAATTTTTGTTGGTTATAAAATATTACAGGGAAAACCAATGTTATAATTTGACTAATTTCCAACGCTAAAGTCCTATTTATTGATATGCCCTCCTTTTTTGATTATATTTGTAAATTATTTTAGAAATAATTATATACTTAATGCAAACAAGATATTTTTCGATTTTTATAATACTTTCCTTCTTATTTCCATTTTTTTTAAACGGACAGGTTAAAATAATCGAATATCCTCAAACCGATTTGGAAAAGGTTGATTCGTTATTTTTTGATTTAACCTCTACCAGACACTTAATACACTTACAAAAGGACTGGATTGTTTTTCCCGCTAACGAACATGAAAAAAGGATAAAGGTTTCTATTCCCTCAGAAGTTACATCGGAAAGCATGTTGATTTTTGAACGTCAGATTAAATTTACTAATGAGCAATTAATAAATTACGATCCTGAACTGGTGTTTTTAGGTCTTAGTTATTCCGCCGAAATTTCCATAAATAATGTTTCGCTTTATAAGCATCCGGGCGGAGCTTATCCTTTTTCGGTCAGAATTCCAAAAGATATATTAAATTACGACACGCCAAATACTTTACAAGTAAAACTGCAACACAAAATTGATCCGGAAACCACTTTGCCGGTAAAACCCAGATTTTTATTTCCCAAGTCAATAGGCGGTATTTTTCGCGATGTTTATATACATCTAACGCCAACTATTTATGTGTCCGGTTTTAACTGGCATCAAAAAAGAGGAGTTAGAAAAGACCGGGTAAAATTATATTTGAATTTTAATGTAGAAAAATCCGATCAAGCAATAATTGGCAGCGAAGCAAAAAATTTAAAATGCTATTTGCAGCTTTATAATGAAGATAAATCTACTATTCTCTACTCAAAAGAGTTTAGGATTAAATTTAACAATCTGAACAAAGTATCAAAAAAAGCGGAAGTAAAACTAATAAGGCCAAAATTTTGGTCGCCTTCTTCGCCCAATCATTATTACTTGCGTTTCGTCGTTTCAAACGGAGATAGCGTAATTGACGAATATAAAACCCAATTAGCTATTAAAAATATAAAACTGAAAGAGAATTCGTTATACTTAAACGGCAAACGTTTGGAAGTGGAAGGAACCACTTATTTGGAAAGTTCACCGTTTTTTTATCAAGAAGGATATTACAAATCGTTAAAATCCGATTTTGAAATAATTAAAAACACCGGATTTAACGCCATCCGGTTCGCTAAAAAATCTCCGCATCCTTATGAATTAAAATTATGTGATGATCTCGGTTTGCTTGCATTGATTGAAATTCCGCTGAATTCACTTCCGACGGAATTACAAAACGATGACGAAATGATAACGAGAGCTATAAATTATACCAGTAGTTTTGTTAACGAATATCAACATTACCCTGCCGTATTGGCAGTTGGACTTGGCGGTTCTTATTTGCCGAATTCTGATAACACCGTAAACTTCATCGAAAAATTAGCTTCAATTGTTAAAAAGAACAAAAATATTTTGACGTACGCCTCGTTCCTTGATGCGCCGGAGAAAAAAATTGAAAATCTTGACATGATTGGTATTGAGCTTTATTCTAAAAACTTGAATTTACCGGCTTTGAATGATAACGCTTATTATTTTATCAGCGAAGCTACTTATCCTACTTATAGAGGCAACTCAAACGGTTATTCAAACCGGTTCTCTTTTGAAGCGCAAGCAAAATATTTTAGCACGGTAATTAATCAATCCAGAAAAAACAAACTATTAGGATTCTTTTTAAACTCAATGTTCGATTATCATGGCGATTTTGCTTCGTTTTATTCATCCTATACAGTAAATAATTTATACAAGATTGGTATTCTTGGTGAAAACAGAGCAACCGACAGAATTTCTTACAACTTAATTAAATCGAAACTTAAAGGCGGGACTAAAATAACAATTCCCGTCGGCAGCTCTAAAGATGACACGCCGCTTTTGTTTATTGTTGCAAGTCTTGTCCTTTCTATTTTTTTGGGATTGATAATTAATTCAAAAAGAAAATTCAGGGAAGATTCCATTCGCGCTTTATTAAGACCATACAATTTCTTTGCAGATATTAGGGACCAAAGAATTCTATCGGGTTTTAATACAAATGCTTTAATGATTTTACTCGGCGGCACACACGCACTTCTTTTAACAAATTTGCTTTATTATTTCAAGAATAACATTTTGCTCGAAAAAATCTCAGTTTCTTTCGGATCTTATACATTTGTAAAATTATTAAGTAATTTGGCATGGCACCCTACCGAAGCATTTATTTATTTCTTTATTTTCTCAATAGTCTTGTTTTTTGTATTTACGCTTATTTTTAAATTCGGTTCCTTCTTTATTCGTAACAGGGTTTTGCTATCCAGCATTTATTATGCCGTTATTTGGGCATTTTTACCTTTGGCGTTACTTCTTCCCGTGGAAATTGTATTGTATAAAATTTTGGCTGTAAATATTGTTAATATTTTTATATTTATTTTCTTGATATTTTATGCGCTTTGGTTAATTCAACGTTTGTTAAAGGGAATTTATGTAATATTTGATACCAGGGCATTTAACGTTTATTTAATAAGTATAATTGTTATAGTAATTTTTTCAATTGGAATAATGTTCTATTTTCAAATTAAAGAAGACACAATTTATTATTTGTTGAACGCTTTAAAACAATATAAATTTATTTGATTGGCTAAAAATTGTTTTTATCTAAGTTAGAAATATTCGGATTTAAATCTTTTGCGAGTAAAACCACACTAAGGCTCACACGCGGAATAACAGGCGTTGTGGGACCGAACGGTTCCGGTAAAACTAATATTGTAGACGCAATACGCTGGGTTTTGGGTGAACAAAAAACCAGTACGCTGCGCAGCGATAAAATGGAAAGCGTTATTTTTAACGGGACCAAAAACAGAAAACCAATGGGTATGGCTGAGGTTTCGCTTACCATTGTAAATGATAAAGGTATACTGCCGTCGGATTATTCCGAAGTTACAATTACCCGCAGAATTTTCAGATCGGGTGAAAGCGAATATTTGCTTAACAAAAATGTTTGCCGGCTTAAAGACATAACAAACCTTTTTATGGATACCGGAATGGGTTCAAACGCTTATTCGGTTATTGAGCTTAAAATGATTGAAACTATTCTTAGCAACAAAGCCGATGAAAGAAGAAAACTGTTTGAAGAAGCCGCCGGTGTAAATAAATATAAACTTAGACGAAGATTGGCATTAAAAAAACTCGACGAAGTTAAATCGGATTTGACGCGGGTTAACGATATTATATCGGAAATTGAAAAAACAGTCCGTTCGCTTGAACGCCAATCTAAAAAAGCTGAAAAATTTAATGCGCTTCAGACCGAATTACGCGAAAAAGAATTGGAATATGCCGAACGTGAATATTCCAGACTGAATTCCGAAATTTCAAAAATTTCCAACGAGAAAAAAATATTACAAGATAAGAAAAATTCCACGGACGATAATATCAGGATTGCCGAAGAAAATTTAATTTCGTTACGCGAAAAAATATCCGAAAAAGAACATGTGCTCAGGGAAAAACTAACGGAGCTTTCGCAGCTTTCCGATAAAGTTTATTCGGTTAAACAAAATATTTCGGTTTCTCTTGAAAGGGAAAAATCGCTTAATGAAAATATTGAAAACTATAAAAAGGAAATTGAAGAATTAAAAGAACAGAAAAACATTGTAGCCGATAATTTGGTAAAACTTAAAGACGAAAAAAGTAAAACCGAATGGTATATTGGCGAAGTAAATTCCAAAATAGAATCCATACTCGGCAAAGTTGAAAAGTATAAAGACGATCTGGATGCACTGAAAAATTTGTTTAAATCGAAATCCGAAAATTCATTGGAATTAATGAAAGCCTATTCCCAAAAAGAAAACGACCTTTCGAACCTGAAAAATAATCTGGAATTAAATAACGTTAATATTAATAAACTTAATGACCGTATCCAAAAACTTACATCCGATATTGCCAAAAGCGTAGGATACCTCGAAAATTTGGAACAAGAAAGAGAACACGCAAACAACGAACTGAAAAAATCGGAAGTTGTTTATTCGGAAAGATTAAAAGAAAAAGAACTTCTTGAAGATAAATTAAAAGATTTACGTAAAAAGGAACTTGAGGAAAAAAGCTTATTAACAAATCTTAAAACTAAAATAGAATTTTATAATACCCTCATTACAAACTTGGAAGGAATTTCCGGAGGATCAAAAATACTTTTGGAAAGCGAAGGTTGGACAAATAAAGAGAAAACTTTATTTGCCGATGTCGGTAATACGGAACCTCAATATCAACCGGCTTTAGAAGCCGCCCTTAAATACGTCCTTAATAATTTATTGATTGACGACCTTGAAGATTTGAAAAAAGCCGTTGCTTATTTAAAGAAAAACGAACTTGGAAAAGCTTCGTTTTATTTGCTCGGCAACGGAACTCAAAAACGGAAAGGTTTGTTCGGCTTCATCGAATCTTATGTGAGTAAAAAAGAGAAAAAGAAATTGGAACGACAAAATGAATTTTTCGGCTGGGCAAGCTCTTTTGTTACCACGGCTTCCAAATGGAAACCTTATTTCCAAAAAATATTGGGCAATACCGCAATTGTTAAAAATTTAGACTCCGCATTAACTCTGCATCCTGAATTTCCGAAATTTAATTTCGTTTCTTTGGAGGGCGATCTGTTACTGAATAACGGAATTATTGAAGCCGGCTCAAAACCAAAACTTGACGAAACGCTATTCGGAAGGAAAAAATTATTAGAAGACCTTAAAAACCAATATCCGTTGGTTAATGCAAACTTGAGTAGAATTCAAGAGCAAATAAAACAAACCGAGGATCAAATTTCTAAAATCGATTTGAAAATTCTTTCCGAACAAGGAAAGTTAATCTCAACCGATTTGAATAATATCGAAAAACAAATTTCGAAATTCGAATACGAGAAATCTAAAGCAACTGAAGAAGTGGAAAAGGTTCAGCAGGAAATACAAGAGTACGTAAACAATATAAGCGGAATTGAATCGAATATATCAAACTTAACCGTGGAATTAAACGCGCTTTCCGAAAATAAAAATTCTATTACAAACGAATTGGCTGAACTTGAAAATGAAGTGAATGCCGCCGAACAAAAATATAACGCCGAACTAACTGAATTAAATAATCAAAAATTAGAACTTGAAAGATTAAAGGGAGAGCTTCAAAACGCTGTAAACAATATCAAACGTACAGAAGAGATGCAGACGAATATTACCGAAACAATTAGCAAACGGAATAAAGAAATTGATGTGGCATTTTCCGAAATTCAAAGTCTGAGCGAAAATATAGAAAAAGCTTCCGAAGAACAAACAAATCTTTTATCGGAAAAGAATAAACTGGAAGAAATCAAAAATTCGATTGAAACCGGTATTAACGAGATGAAAGATAAAATGCGTGCTTTGGAAAACGAATTGAATTCAGTTAGAAACGAAAGACAAACAATTTCCGATAATATTTATTCGTTGGATTTGAGAGGTAATGAAATTTCTCTGAGGATTGAAAATCTTACGGATTCTATTCAAGAAGAATATTCGGTAACCTTGGAAACAAAAGAGTTTCAAGATTCCGGGTATTATAATTTTGAAGAATCGGCTGCGGAAGTTCAACGGTTAAAAGAAAAAATAAGAAATTTGGGACCGATAAATTTATTGGCATATTCCGAATATGAGGAAGAAAAAGAACGACTCGACTTTTTACTGCAGCAGCGCGAGGATTTAATAACTTCCGAAAATGATTTGGCTAAAACAATTAAAGAAATTAACGAAGCCGCCGAAAAAACTTTTATCGAAACTTTTGAGAAAATCAGGTCTAACTTTAGTAAAATATTTCAAACGTTATTCAATCCCGAAGATGAAGCTGATCTTAAATTAGAAGAAAACGTGGATCCGCTGGAAGCCAAAGTAGAAATTATTGCTAAACCTAAAGGAAAGCGCCCTACGTCAATTGAACTTTTATCCGGCGGTGAAAAAACATTAACCGCTACTGCCTTACTATTTGCAATTTATTTGGTAAAACCAAGTCCGTTTTGCATTATGGACGAAGTGGATGCGCCTTTGGACGATGCTAATATCGACAGGTTTACTAAGTTGTTAAAAGAATTCAGCAACAATACGCAGTTCATTATTGTTACTCATAACAAAAGAACTATGGAAGCCGCCGAAACAATGTACGGAGTAACTATGCAAGAAGAAGGTATTTCCAAACTGGTCGGCGTTCAATTTAACGAAGAAATTGGCGTTGTAGCTTAAGTATGAATAATCAAAATAGAAATTTTAAAATATTTGTGGATTTCGACGGAACAATTTCGCAGCAAGATATTGGCGAACAAATGTTTTTAACTTTCGGCAATGAAAAACGCGCCAACGAAATTATTCAAGATTGGCTCAATAGTAAAATTTCCGCTACCGATACTTGGTTTTTTTTATGCGATACTATAGAAAATTTCGATATTAATGAATTTAATAAATTCCTTGACGGAATGAAAATTGACGAATCGTTTCCCCGCTTTGTAAAATATTGCGAAGAAAACCAATACGATATTAGAATTTTAAGCGACGGTTTGGATTATTATATCGATAATATTCTAA
>JALSTI010000094.1 GCA_026983795.1 Melioribacteraceae bacterium | reverse complement strand
TTCACTGTTCCTGAAAAATCGGAAGGCACTTCTATAGTAGCTTTATCCGTTTCTATTTCCAAAATAATTTGATTTTCTTCAATTTTATCTCCGGGAGAGACCGTCACCTTAACAATATCGGCAGAATCTATATTTTCTCCCAATTCAGGTAATCTAAATTCTTTTATCATTATTTGCTCTTTATAAAATTTACGATTTCATTGGATTAAGTTTATTAGGATTAATTCCAAGTTCTTTAATAGCTTTTTTCAAAACTTCTGATTTAAGTTTTTTCTCTTTAACCAAAGAATATAAAGCCGCATAAGCAATATGTTTGGAATCGACTTCGAAGAAATCACGTAATGATGCTCTGCCTTCGCTTCTACCGAAACCGAGAGTTCCTAACGAATGCAAGCTGCCGGGCAACCATTTGGAAAGCGAGTCGCCTAATATTTGCACATAATCCGATGCCGAAACAAACACTCCTTTTTCTTCTTTTGTAACTTTTTTTATATAAGGTTCTTTAGGTGATTTAGTAGGATTAAGCATATTCCATCTTTCTGTTTCAAGTGCGTCGTAATGCAAGTTTTTATAGCTTGTAACGCTCCAAACGTCGGTAGAAACATTAAATTTTGTTTCAAGTAACTTTTGGGCTTTAAGGGTTTCATTCAGAATTGCACCGCTTCCTAACAGATGAGCCTTAACCTTCGAAGATTTTTTTGTTGATTTCTTAAGTTTATAAATTCCTTTTAGTATTCCTTCCTTAACTCCTCCAGGCATTTTAGGCATTGAATAATTTTCGTTTGTCACAGTAATGTAATAGAACAGATTCTCTTGTTTTTCATACATTCTGTGAATTCCGTCTCTAATAATCACAGCCAATTCGTATGCGTAAGCAGGATCATAAGCCATTAAAGTTGGAATTGAGTAAGCCAGCAAATGACTTTGACCGTCCTGATGCTGCAATCCTTCGCCGGCTAAAGTAGTTCGCCCGGCTGTTGCGCCAATTAAAAAGCCTTTAACTCTCATATCCGCCGCAGCCCAAGCTAAATCGCCAATTCGTTGAAATCCGAACATCGAATAAAATGTGAAGAAAGGAATTGTATTAATACCATAAGAAGCGTAAGCAGTTCCGGCTGCAATAAATGAAGACATGGATCCCGCTTCGGTTATTCCTTCTTCCAAAATTTGTCCGTCTTGCGCTTCGCGGTAGTAAAGAAGGCTGTCTCTATCTACCGGTTCATAAAGTTGGCCCCGCGAGGAATAGATTCCCACTTGGCGGAATAAAGCTTCCATTCCAAAGGTTCTAGCTTCGTCTGGTACGATTGGTACAATTAGTTTTCCCACTTCCCTGTCTTTTAATAATTTGGAAAGCATTCTAACATAAACCATTGTGGTTGAAACTTCCCGTCCTTCCGTCCCTTCGTAAAATTCTTTAAAAATATCTTCAGACGGTGTTTGCAGTGGTTGAACATGAACAACTCTTTTAGGAACGTATCCGCCTAAAGCTTTTCTTCTTTTTTTAAGATAAATAATTTCCGGACTATCCTCCGATGGTTTATAGAATGGTGCATCTATCACATCTTTATCGGAAAGCGGAATTCCAAATCTTGTTCTAAAATGTTTAAGTTCCTCTTCGTTAAGTTTTTTCTGGGAATGAGTAATATTTTTTCCCTCGCCGGCTTCGCCCAATCCATAACCTTTAACGGTTTTTGCTAAAATAACGGTCGGTTTATCTTTTGTATCCATAGCAGCTTTAAATGCAGCATAAACTTTTTCGGGGTCGTGACCGCCGCGTTTCATTTTTTCCAAAGATTCATCGCTGTAATTTTCAACAAGCTTCAGCAATTCAGGATATTTTCCAAAAAAGTGGTTTCTTATAAATGCTCCGTCTTCAACTATATATTTTTGAGAATCTCCGTCGATTATTTCATTCATTCTTTTTACCAGCAAGCCGGTTTTATCTTGCTCCAAAAGCGGGTCCCAATCGCTTCCCCAAATAACTTTAATTACATTCCATCCGGCGCCTCTAAAAACCGCTTCCAACTCTTGAATTATTTTACTGTTTCCTCTAACCGGACCGTCTAACCGTTGTAAATTGCAATTAATTACAAATATCAAGTTATCCAGTTTTTCTCTCGATGCTAATGAAATTGCGCCCAAAGCTTCAGGCTCGTCGGTTTCGCCGTCTCCAAGAAATGCCCAAACTTTAGAATCGCTCGGTTTTTTTAGTCCTCTGTTAACTAAATATTTATTAAACCGCGCTTGATAAATTGCCATAATTGGACCAAGACCCATAGAAACAGTAGGGAATTCCCAAAAATTTGGCATCAACCACGGATGAGGATAAGAAGAGAGTCCGCCTTTACCCCGTAATTCCCTTCTAAAATTTTTAAGTTCATCCAAGGATATTCTTCCCTCAAGAAATGCTCTTGCGTAAAACCCCGGCGCTGCATGACCTTGGAAATAGATCAGGTCCCCTTCTGAATTTTGATCTTTTCCTCTAAAAAAATGGTTAAAGCCGACTTCGTATAAAGTAGCCGCCGATGCAAACGTTGATATATGTCCGCCTATTCCCGGTTCTTCTTTATTTGCTCTAACAACCATAGCCATTGCATTCCAACGCACCAAACTTTTAATTCTTCTTTCTATTTCTCTACCGCCCGGGTACTTGGGTTGTTTCTCCTTAGGGATTGTGTTTATATAAGGAGTGTTTGCGGTGAACGGCAAATCAACGCCTGCTTCGTGCGCATACATATCAAGTTCGTTTAAAAGTTCTTTTACTCTCTCGGGACCTTGAGATCGCAGAACATACTCAAGCGATTCCAGCCACTCCTTTGTTTCCTGTTCTCTTATTTCATTATTCGTTTTTTGTTCCGGTTCATTCATAATTCTTTTCCTTTGTGTATCTATTGTTAATCAAAAAAAGGACATCATGTAATATTTTATATTAAGTTGGATAATTTAAGAAAAATAATTGCAATTTGTTAAAACTTACCATTATTTAAAATAATTAATTTTAGCGTAAGATAACATCATAGAGATGACAGTTTTTTGAATTTATTATCTAGAAATGTTGATGTTTTTTTCCGTTAAAGAAAAATTCAGGTTTGTTTTTACGTTCTAAATTAAATTCGGGCATGTTATATGTAATTCCCGGACCGGGTACAAATTTTAAAATTTTATAATCTGTATGCGGATCCGCCCGAAACAGAGGCATGTTGTCATATTCCGAATATTTAATATGTTTACCGGATAATTGGGTTTTTATTTCCGGTAATTTAAATGATTTGAACGAATCATGGAGTTCGTGCTTTTGTTTATCGGTTTGGGCAAATAAAGTAGCGGAACAAAGTAGAAAAGAAAAAGTAAAAATAAGGCCATCCTTCATAATTACCCCCGCGGTTTAATAAATTATTTTACTGTTGGCAATTTAATTTTGTTCCATTGAAGAGGTTAGAAAATTTTTCTTATAATCCAAAAAATTAAGGAGAGGACAATACTGATAATAACCATTGTTACAATGGGGAAATAAATTTTAACGTTCGGTTTTTCGATAATTATATCTCCCGGTAAATGACCAAACGGAATTTTCGATAACCAAGGCCATA
>JALSTI010000093.1 GCA_026983795.1 Melioribacteraceae bacterium | reverse complement strand
TATTACCGGTCAAGTAATTACCGTTGACGGCGGCATGGTTATGTAATTTTTCTAATAAACTTATTTTCATTAATAATAACGGAGTGTAAAATGGACGTTGAAGCTAAAGTTAAAGAAATAATAATTGATAAATTGGGAGTTGAAGATTCGCAAATTACTCCCGAGGCTTCTTTCACTAATGACTTAGGCGCAGATTCACTTGATATAGTTGAATTGGTAATGGGATTCGAATCGGAATTTGATATTTCTATTCCCGATGAAGATGCCGAAAAAATTTCTACGGTAGGCGATGCTATTAATTATTTAAAAGAAAAAACCGCCGAATCCTAAATTGGATTATTCCCGTTAAAGGGTAATCAATAACTAAAATTACTTTTTTGGTTACCCTGTTTTTATTTAGATCAATAAAATGGAGAATTAATGAGTAAACGACGAGTTGTAGTCACCGGTATGGGTGCAGTTACGCCAATTGGAAATAGTCTTTCCGAATTTTGGGAAGGTTTAGTAACCGGAAAAAACGGTGCAAATTTAATTACCAAATTCGATTTTTCAAATTTTAATACTCATTTTGCATGTGAACTAAAAGATTTTGATGCTTCTCAATATATTGATCGAAAAGCTGTCAGAAGAATGGACCCGTTTACGCAATACGCGCTTACAACTGCAATAATGGCAATGGAAGACTCCGGATTAGACTTGGAAAAAGTCGATAAAGAAAGATTCGGTGTTATTTACGGAAGCGGTATTGGCGGAATGGATACTTTCGAAACGCAGCATACAAATTTTATAAACGGAGGTCCGAGAAAAATAAGTCCCTTTTTCGTACCTATGATGATTTCGGATATTGCCGCAGGACAAATATCAATTAAGTATGGATTGAAGGGACCAAATTACGCAACCACTTCCGCGTGTGCCACTTCTTCCCACGCAATTGCCGATGCTTTTATCCTTGTGCAAAGAGGTTCAGCCGATTTGATGGTATGCGGCGGAGCCGAAGCAGCTATTACTCCAATGTCAATAGGAGGATTTAACGCAGCACGCGCCATTTCTACTTGGAACGATAAATACGAAAAAGCTTCACGCCCGTTCGATAAAGACCGCAACGGTTTTGTTATGGGTGAAGGTTCCGGGACATTAATTATTGAAGAGTATGAACATGCTTTGAACAGAGGTGCAAAAATTTACGGCGAAATTATCGGCGTGGGATTAACCGGCGATGCTTATCACATTACAGCACCCGCTCCTCATGGCGAAGGCGCTTTCCGTTCGATGCGCGAAGCAGTTAAAGATGCCGGTATTGAACCCGAAAAAATAGATTACATTAACGCTCACGGAACTTCCACGGAATTAAACGATAAACATGAAACCGAAGCAATAAAAAGATTATTCGGCGATCATGCTTATCAAATGTTGGTCAGTTCAACAAAATCGATGACTGGTCATTTGCTTGGAGCAGCCGGGGCAATTGAAGCTATTGCTACAATCCTCGCTCTGAAAAACGGAATTGTTCCTCCTACAATAAATTTAGACGAACCGAGCGAAGACTGCGATCTTAATTATGTTCCTTATAATTCGGTAAAAAAGGATATAAAATACGCTTTAAGCAATACTTTCGGGTTCGGCGGGCACAACGCCACATTATGTTTTAAAAAATATGAGGAGTAATTTTTGAAAAAAAAGTTTTTCAAAAATGCATTTGCCAATTTCAGAGAAAAGCTTTTTTCTAAAAATAATTTAGCCGATAACCAATTAAATATAACCGGAATCGAAAATCTGGTTGGGTATAAAATCAATAATCCTTCTCTTTTTAAGACTGCCTTCACACACAGGTCTGTTTTAGAAAACGGACAACAGTCAACTGTATCAAACGAAAGATTGGAATTCCTCGGTGATTCTATTCTTGGTTTTATTGTAGGCAAATACCTTTATTTAAGATTCCCGGATAAAGACGAAGGCTTTCTTACAAAATTCCGCTCTAATATTGTAATGAAAGAATCTCTTTACGGTATTGCCAAAGAGAATAATTTACAAAATTTAATATTATACAATAAAAAGTTTATCAATCCTCAATCCGAAGGATTTAAATCTATTTGCGCCGATACAATGGAAGCAATAATAGCCGCAGTTTATTTCGACGGCGGGTTGGAAAAAGCGGAAGATTTTGTAATTAAAAAAATTATTTTGCCTTATTTTTCTGAACATGAAACCTTTATAGATACCAACTATAAGGGAATATTGCTTGAATATTCGCATACAAAAAAAATATCCCCTCCAAAATACGAAATCATAAAAGAGGAAGGTCCTCCTCATAATAAACACTTTTTTGTTAAAGTTACTGTTGGAAACACTATAGAAGGGTTTGGCGAAGGTAAAAGCAAAAAATCTGCAGAGCAAGAAGCCGCATTTAATGCAATTTCTAAATTGGATCTGTGATTTTTAATGTTTTTGTTTTTAACTTTCAATTTATTCCAATAATTTTGGTTGCCTTTGCAGCAGTTCTTTTTTTAATAATTCTACTAAGAAATTTTGCAGTTTTGTGTAAATTTAAGTTAATAAAAATAAACTGTATTTTAAGAAAGAGTTACAATTTAGAAAATAAATTTTGAGAGAAAAAAATGAATAATTTAGAATTTACCGACCGGTTTGAAAGCAGACACATCGGCGTTTCCGATAATGAACAAAAAGAAATGTTAAACGATATTGGCGTTAATTCTCTGGAAGAACTAATTGATTTAACGGTGCCAGGAAATATAAGGATTAAGTCCGAACCGGAATTGCCTGAACCGGTTAGTGAATATGAAGTGCTAAACGAATTAAAAGAAATTGCAAAAAAGAACAACGTTTATAAATCGTATATCGGGATGGGATATTACGGAACAATATTGCCTTCCGTTATAAAACGGAATATTCTTGAAAATCCGGGCTGGTATACGCAATACACACCTTACCAACCGGAAATATCGCAAGGCAGACTGGAAGCATTAATTAATTTTCAAACTACAGTTTGTGATTTGACTGCACTTCCTTTGGCAAATGCATCTTTATTGGATGAAGCAACCGCTGCTGCCGAAGCAATGATGATGTGTTATAATGCGCGTCCGAAAGAGAAAAAAAATGCTAATGTTTTATTAATGTCCAAAGAAATTTTTCCGCAAACAATAGATGTGATTAAGACCAGAGCATTACCAAGAAATATTGAGTTAAGAATAGTTCCCACAAAAGAAATGGAATTGAACGATGACGTTTTTGCATTATTAGTCCAATATCCCAATGATTCGGGAAATGTAATTGATTATCAAGATTTGTTTTCAAGGTCTGCAGAAAAAAACATATTAAACATAGTAATAGCCGATTTATTGAGTCTTACACTACTTAAAGCGCCGGGGGAATTCGGAGCGGATGTGGCTGTTGGCACTACACAAAGATTCGGAGTGCCGATGGGTTTCGGCGGACCTCACGCGGCTTATTTTGCAACGAAAGATAAATTCAAAAGATTTACTCCCGGTAGAATTATAGGTGTGTCGGTCGATAGCCGTAACAGATTTGTTTATAGAATGGCTCTTCAAACAAGGGAACAGCATATAAAAAGAGAACGTGCAACAAGTAATATTTGTACTGCCCAAGCTTTACTTGCAATTATGGCCGGTATGTACGCTGTTTATCACGGAGCAAAAGGATTAACCGCAATTGCAAGCAGAATACATTCTTTAACAACAATATTAGATAATAACTTAAAACAGCTGGGTTTTACACAAACAAATGAGGTTTATTTCGATACGCTTAAAATTGTGGTTAAATCCAAAGGTGATTTACAAGGAATTCAGAAAATTGCTAAAAACAAAAAAGTGAATTTCAGATATTTCGATTCCTTTGCCATAGGAATTTCGCTGGATGAGACCACAACTTTGGAAGACGTAAAAACAATTGTGAAAATTTTTGCTGAAGAATCGGCTAAAGATTTTGTGAGTTCAAAGTTCGAAAAAAACGTGCAAATTACCGAGGATAATATTCCCGGATCGCTCAAAAGAAAATCGACGTTCTTAACGCATCCGGTTTTCAATAAATATTATTCTGAAACGGAAATGATGAGATATATAAAGTCGCTTGAAAACAAAGACCTTTCGCTTACAAGATCAATGATACCCCTCGGCTCTTGCACAATGAAATTGAATGCGGCTACTGAATTAATTCCCATTACCTGGCCGGAATTTAGCGATTTGCATCCGTTTATTCCTAGCGATCAATCAAAAGGTTATTTGGAACTATTTGATAAACTGGAAAAATATTTATGCGAATTGACCGGCTTTTCCGCAGTTTCTTTTCAACCAAATTCCGGAGCACAAGGTGAGTTTGCGGGATTAATGACAATTAGAGCATATCATCATCATAAAGGTGACTCTAATAGAAATGTTGTTCTTATTCCTTCTTCGGCTCACGGTACAAATCCTGCAAGCGCCGTAATGGCGGGAAACGAGGTTGTTATTGTTAAGTGTGACGATAACGGGAACATTGAACTAAACGATTTGAAGGAAAAAGCAGAACTTTATAAAGACAGATTATCGGCTTTTATGGTTACGTATCCTTCAACCCACGGCATTTTCGAGACGGATATAAAAGAGATGATTGATATTGTGCATCAGAACGGCGGTTTGGTTCACATGGACGGCGCAAATATGAACGCCCAATTGGGATTAACAACACCGGCCGAGATGGGAGCCGATGTTTGTCATTTAAATTTGCATAAAACCTTTGCCATTCCTCACGGCGGAGGAGGTCCCGGTGTTGGACCAATCGCAGTGGCAAAACATTTAGTCCCGTTTTTACCCGGGCATCCGATTGTTAATATCAATAATAGTAATTCAATTTCGGCTGTTTCGGCTGCTCCTTGGGGCAGCGCCAATATTTTGGTTATTTCTTATGCTTTTATTAGAATGCTTGGAACAAAAGGATTAAAAAAAGTTGCAGAAATATCAATATTAAACGCCAATTATCTAAAAGCCAAGTTAGAAAAATATTATAAGGTACTTTATAAAGGTGCTAACGGTTATGTAGGTCACGAGCTTATTTTCGATACCAGGGAATTTAAGCATACCGTGCACGTTGAAGTAGACGATATTGCAAAAAGATTAATGGATTACGGATTTCATGCTCCAACGGTTTCTTTTCCTGTTCCCGGCACATTAATGGTTGAACCTACCGAAAGCGAATCGAAAGCGGAGTTGGACAGATTTTGCAATGCGATGATTTCAATATGGAACGAAATTAAGGAAATAGAAAACGGCTCCGCCGATACAGATGATAATGTACTGAAAAACGCTCCGCATACGGCAGATGATATTGTTATTGGGGAATGGACTCATTCTTATACGAGAGAGCAAGCTGTTTATCCGGTAAGTTCATTGCGTGAGAATAAATTTTGGGTTCCGGTAAATAGAATTGATAATGCTTATGGAGATAGACATTTGGTTTGCAGCTGTCCGCCAATTGAAGATTACAAATAATGATAAAACATATTACATACACCTTTGAAGAAAGATGCGAATTCTTAAAATCGGCTAAAACCATTGCCGTTGTTGGAATTTCCAGTAATCCCGATAAATACGGAAGAATAATTGCGGAATTCTTGAAAAAGAACGGATATAATGTTATTGGCGTAAATCCTTTTATAAAAGAACTTGAAAATTTTAGAATTTATTCATCTTTAGTTAATATTCCTGAAGATATTGATATTGTTAATGTTTTTAGAAGATCGGAAAAAATTTACGAAATTATTCCCGATGTGTTGGCAAAGAGGCCTAAACTTCTTTGGTTACAAAGCGGAATAAGAAACGATAAAGCGGTTGAACCGGTAATTGAAGCCGGAATAAAAGTTATACAAGATACATGTATTATGGTACAGTATAACCAATGTTTTTAAATTGCAAAGAATCATAAATTGAATAAACTAAAACACTTCGTTGTAAATTCCGCATTTTGCTTAATTGCATTCACCTCTGTAATGATTGCTCAGAGTTATTATAATGCATTTTCCGGTAAAAATAATATCAAAATAGATTCAATTCATATATCGGGCAATAAGACGACAAAAGATTTTATTATTTTAAGGGAACTATCGTTTTCAGCCGGAGATACGGTTTCGAAAAGCGCCTTGGCTTATAACAGAGAAAGAGTGTATAGTTTGGGAATTTTCAATAAAGTTAATTTTAATATAGATAACAAAACAAAACTAAATATACTTAATATACAAGTAGAAGAAAGCTGGTATATTTATCCGGTGCCGTTTTTAAATTGGCGCGAAAATACAATTGCAAAATCTTCTTACGGAGTATTTCTTCTTTATAAAAATTTCAGAGGACGAAACGAAACTTTACAAGCGTTAGCCTCTTTTGGATATGACCCCAGTTATTTTTTGTTTTATACAAATCCGCTGTTAATTCCCAATGAAGATATAAATTTAAAACTCGGATTATTTTACAGAACCATTAGTAATAAAAGTCTGCTGGCTAATCAAATATTCGGAAAGAATTTTAATTACAAAACTTCGGGTGGATTTTTAACCATTGGCAAAAGATTGAATTTATATAATGATGTTTCGTTATCGAGTGGTTTTAATTATATAGAAGCTCCGCAAAATATTAGCGGTTTTACAGCTTCTAACGAGCGAATAGACCGTTTTGCCTGGGTTGGAATTGAGTATAAATTTGACAGTCGTAACTTAAAGCAATTTTCTGAAAACGGAATATTCACTTCAATTAATTTTGTGCATAACGGTTTAATAAACGATAAAGTAAATTATAATTCAGTTTCAATCGATTTTAGGGAATACCGTCCTGTATTTTTTAATATTACCGCAAGATGGCGCATTGCCTACCGAGCTACTTTAGGGCATAGAATTCCGTTATATGATTTTTCCTTCTTCGGATCCGGTACATACATAAGAGGTCATATAACAGAGGACCGTGAGGGCAATAATTTGTTGTTGGGTTCTCTGGAGCTCAGTTACCCTTTAATAAAAGAATGGCATGTTAGCCTTAATTTGCCGCTTCTACCGAAAAGTCTTACAACAGCCAGAATCGGTTTGCGTTTTAATGTATTCGGCGATACGGGTTTAACATACAATAACGGTCAAAGTATAATACTTAAAAATTTTGACAGCGGTTGGGGCGTGGGTCTTGCAATTCTGTTTTTGCCGTATAACGCAGTAAGATTCGAATATTCGTTTAATGAAAATTTAAGAGGCGAATTTACGGTTGGAACCGGTTTTGCATTTTAATTTTCTACAAATATATTTTAATTTTAAATGATATTCTCAGACATCGAATTTTATTATACACCGCCGGAGTTAATTTCTTCCGGCCGGCTTATTGTTACCGGAGATGAAGCCATACACATTACCAAAGTTATGCGGCATAAGGTAAACGATGAAGTCTACATAACCGACGGCAGTGGTAATATTTTTAAAACTGTTATAGAAAATATTACGCCTAAAGAAATTATTTCTAAAATTACCGGTAGTTATGTTCAAGAAAATAATCTGACAAATGTTACATTTTGTATTCCAATTCTTAAATCGGCTGAAAGACTTGAATTTGCACTGGAAAAAAGTGTTGAGTTGGGTATAACGGACTTTGTAATTTTCAACGCCGAAAAAAGTTATAAGAGAGGAATAAAGTTAGACCGTTGGGAAAAGATTTTGCTGGCAGCAATGAAACAAAGTCTGCGTTCGTATAAACCTAAAATTGAATTCCGGCATAATTTTCACAATTCTTTTTCCGATTCGGATAATCTGTTTATATTTGAACAAAATTCGGACATATCATTTCAAGATTTTCTAAAGCAAAAAATTAAGACCAAATATTTTCTGAATAATAAAACGTATTTTATTTTCGGACCCGAAGGAGGATTAACACAAAAAGAAATCGCATTGTTTAATAATCCGTTATTACTAACCCTGAATAAAAACAGATTAAGATCCGAAACGGCAATAATTAACGTTGCAGTTTTGCTGGCAAATTTATAAACGCAATTTTATAAACCTGTTTCTCAAAAAAGTTGGGCAATTCTACCGTTCACGTTAAAATTCAGAGAAGTGATATTGCTTTCTTAATCAAACTTTCAAAACGGTTTTGAGCTTCATTAGCTGTATCTATTACCTCTTGGTGCGAAAGTTTTGTTGGAGATAAGCCTGCAGCGTAATTAGTAATTAACGAAATACCCGCGACATCCATTCCCAAGCTTTGCGCATAAATTGCTTCATGCGCCGTTGACATGCCTACGGCATCAATTCCAAATCTAAGCATCATTTTTATTTCCGCAGGAGTCTCATAAGAAGGTCCTTTCCCAAACCAGTAGCTGCCTTCCCGCAAATATATTTTTGCTTCAAGAGAAGCTTTTTTAATTAAGCCGGAAAGTTTCCGTGAGGGAAAATTCAGAAAAGAGTTTTTCTGATCGATTGTTGGATACTTTAGAATTTCCGAGAGTTCCTTTTTAATATTGAATGCGTAGAAGGAATTTATTAACATTAAATCACCTGGTTTAAAATTAAGATTAACTCCTCCCGCGGCATTCGTTAGAATAGTATTGAAACAATCCAGGTGATAAATTATATGCACTGGCAATAAGCAATCGGAAATATTATAGCCTTCATAAAAATGGATTCTACCCTGAAATAGAAGTATTTTCTTGCCTTCATATTCGGCAAAATGAATAAACCCTTTATGTCCTTTAACCGTTGATTTAGGATAACCCGGTAAATTCGCAGTAGAAATACTTTTTATTTTCGTTAAGTGATCGGATAAATTACCTAAACCGCTGCCTAAAATTATTGCTGCCTCAGGTTTAAACGGCGCTTCATCTTTAACTTTAGCAATCAAGTCCTTATACTTTAATTCCATATCAATCATGAGAATAATATTCCCGCCAAGGTTGCCGTCATTAAAGTCGCTAATGTCCCGCCGATAACGGCTCTAATACCAAGCTTAGCCAAGTCACCGCGTCGTTTTGGAGCCAAAGGAGAAATGCCGCCGATTTGAATAGCAATCGAACTGAAGTTTGCAAAACCGCAGAGTGCGTAAGTGGCCATAAAAATAGTTTTATCGTTAACCAATTGTTTCAGTTCAATCATTTTACCCAAATCAACATAAGCCACAAACTCATTTAGAACAACTTTAGTTCCAATCAAACTTCCAAACTGCATAGCATGATCCCATGGTACGCCTATTCCATACGCCAAATATTGTAAAACGAATCCGAAAACAAATTGCAAATTTAACGGTGTTCCGTAAGTGTGATTTAAATAAGCGTTAATTCCAAGCAAATTGCCCAAACCAACCAATACATAATTTGTAAGAGCTATAAGAGCAATGAATGCAATGAGCATTGCGCCAACGTTTAATGCGAGCGTAAGGCCTTCGGATGCACCGCCTGCAGCCGATTCTATTACATTTGTGTAAAGTTTTTCAACTTTTATTCTGACCGTACCAGAAGTTTCGGATACCTGCGTTTCAGGATATATAATTTTAGAAATCACAATAGCAGCCGGAGCAGCCATAACACTTGCTCCTAACAATTGAGTGGCAAAAATTAATTGAGCTTGTTGCAAAGGTAAATTCATAGACTGAGCAAAAGAATTACCTAATATCTGAACGTACGCAGCCATTACACCGCCGGCAATTGTAGCCATACCGCCGGTCATTATTGTTAAAAGTTCGCTGTTTGTCATCCCTTTTAAGTACGGTTTAATCATTAGCGGAGCTTCCGTTTGACCGACAAAAATATTAGCCGAGCACGATAAAGATTCGGCGCCGCTTGTTCCCATTATTTTTGCCATTATCCATGCCATAGCTTGAACCACTCGCTGCATTATTCCAAGTTGGTAAAGTATAGCCATCAAACTTGCGAAAAATATTATTGTAGGTAAAACTTGAAAAGCGAAAAACATTCCCAGACTTCCGTGTTGACCCGGACTGATGGCTAAATTTCCGAATATAAATTTTGCTCCTTCGGTTGTAAAATTCAGCACAAGGACAAAAAACGAACTAACCCATTTAAAAAATAATTTAGGCCATCCAAGAGGCGACCACCATGAAGCAAGAATATCACCTTTAATAATAAAGATTGCAAATAAAATTTGCAGACCAATACCGCTTATAACCAAACGCCAATTAATTTTTCTCCTGTTATTAGACAGCGCAAAGGCAATTCCTATTAGTAAAATCAGTCCTATAATACCTCTAATCAATGCTTCAAAGTTCATATTCACTCATATTTATTCAGGAATGTAATGACATTTTCTGCAACGCGCCTCATAGCTTTCTTTTGCGCCGACCAGCACTATATCTGTTGACTTAATAGTTCTTTGGGTTCTATCGGCGGGATTTCCGCATATAACGCAAATTGCAAGCGTTTTTGTAATATATTCGGCAATAGCAAGCAACTGAGGCATCGGTTCAAACGGTTTACCGGTATAATCCTGGTCAAGCCCAGCAATTATTACCCGTTTACCGTCGTCGGCTAATTTATTAACAACATCAATTAAATCCAATGAAAAGAATTGGGCTTCGTCAATTCCCACTACTTGCGCATCTTTCGATTTTTGTAAAATCTCTTCCGCTGATTCAACAATTTCGGACGGAAGCGCTTGCTCGCTATGCGAAACAATTTCATCTTTTGAATATCTGTTGTCTATCTTGGGTTTGAAAATTTTTACGGATTGTTTTGCAATTTTAGCGCGTCTTAATCTTCTTATTAATTCTTCAGTTTTACCGCTAAACATACAACCGGCAATTACTTCTATCCAGCCCGTTTCTTTGGGAGTGGAATGGGGAACAAATTGCATCATCTTATTTTAAGTTTTCCTTAGAAAATGAATGTGGAATCAATTCTTTTAATTTATATATCTTTATATTTTTTTCCATATCGACAAGAACTACGTCCAATTCCGGACCGCATAATTCCAAAAGGACCTGCCGGCAAGCGCCGCACGGCGGAGTAAAACCCGGAGAATCACCGGCAACGGCTATAGCTTTAAAATTTTTCTCACCTTCCAAAACGGCATTAAAAACAGCCGTCCTTTCTGCGCAAATAGTTAAACTATACGATGAATTTTCAATATTGGCGCCTCGATATACTTTGCCTTCTCCGGTAAGCAACGCTGCTCCTACATGAAAATGAGAATAAGTCGGGAGGGCCCTTTGTTTCGATTTAATCGCTATTTCCGCTAATTTGTTATAATCCATAACTCAAAATTTTTTAACGTTAAAGATAGCTTCTTATGATGTAAAATTAAAGTAATTTAATATGATATTTTACCACCTGTTTTTTGTAAAAGGTCCGGATATAAAAACCAATATTATTAACAAATCGTAAACAGATTGATAAAAAACGATCTCAATAATTTTAAATTTATATTTTAATAACTTCATTCTACTTTTAACAATAATAATATCAATTAAGAATTTTAAGATGAATAAAATACCGGAGTAAACGGAAATAAACATTAACACGGGAGACAAAAGAAATATTGTATTTAACAAATGCCAAGCACCGAGAAGAATTTTATGTTTCAACAAATAATAATTAGAGGTTTTAGTGTGACGTACTTTCTGAAAAAAATATTCCTTAACCTTGGATTTAGCGAAGGTAAATACAAACGAATCTTTAGCAGTAACCGTTCCTATTTTCAGTTTCGCTTTAATAGCTTCACGAAGTAAAAGATCATCATCGCCGCTAATCGTATCGGTAGTTTCAGAATATCCTCCGACGCTTAAAAAAGATTTTTTGTTAAACCCGAAACTTCTTGAAGCGGCTGAATAGGGCAGACCGATTGATGCAAATGAAAAAGTCAGAATATGGGTCCAAAGATTTTCAAAACATGCCAACCGGTTAACAAACCCGTTTTTTTGCACAAAGGGCGATATCCCGAATAAGAAATCGTAGCCTTTTCCGAATAAATTTACAAAAGCATTTATCCATTCGGGTTCAGGTCTGCAATCGGCATCGGTAATAAGTATAATTCCGTATTTAGATTTATCAATTCCGAATTGTAAAGCTCCACGTTTTCCTTCATATTTTTTATTGTTGACTTTGTATACTTTCATATTTGTAAAGTTTAAACTTAATTTTTTTGCAATATTAAATGTATTGTCGGCGGAAGAATCATCGACAAAAATAATTTCAAAATATGACGGGGGATAGTTTAATCTTTCCAACGATTGGAATAACCCGTTCAAGTTGTGCCCTTCGTTTTTACCCGCAATAATTATACTAACGGGTAAAAATTCCGATATAACATGATCCGGTTTTTTATCAACTTTGAAATTAAAGAAAACTAAACTGTAGGAAATAAAAAGAATGCATAATATTGTTACTAAAATTACCATTTATCAAATCAATAATTCTAAACTCAGAACGGATTTTCTTCTAACAACCATTCCTCGGCAAGGTCTTCTTTAACCCCGGCAATGAATCGTGAGGGCTTTGCGAATGTCATACCTTGCTGTCTATCGAAAATACTCATAGGATATGATATGAACAAATTCTGTTTTGCCCTTGTAGACGCAACGTACATTAAACGCCTCTCTTCTTCAAGGTCGTCCAAATCATGCATTGACATGCTTGACGGGAAAAAGCCTTCCATGGCATGAATAATAAATACAGTATGCCATTCGAGACCTTTAGCCGAATGTATTGTGGAAAGCGTAACAAACTCATCTTCCTTGTCTTCTTCGGATACATCAACCAAACTGTCCTGTGGCGGTTCCAATGCCAAATCGGCTAACAGCGTATCCATTGTTTTATAATTTTGAGTAATATTTATAAATATTTCCAAATCCTTTTTTCGTTTGTTAAAGTCGTCATATTTAGATTTAAAAATCGGTTCGTAATATTGAACCACCGATTCGGCTTTTTCACGCGGCGATAAATTTTTTGTATGAAGATTTTTTAACAAGACGAACAATTTGTAAATGTTATCCTTATATTTTTTCGATAGTAAATCCGGTTCAATTTTAACGGACGAATTTGAATCCTGAATTTCGTCTAAAATTTGTTGAGCCCGTTTAGGTCCAATTCCTTCATGCAATAAAAGCACTCTGAACCAACTTACAATGTCATTCGGATTAACCGAAATTCTTAAAAACGCCAATACATCTTTAACGTGAGCAGTTTCTATAAATTTCATGCCGCCGAACTTTAGATAGGGAATATTAGCCTTATTCAATTCTATTTCCAAATCGAAGGAATGGAAAGAGGAACGAAACAAAACGGCAATTTCGCTAAGCGGAACGTTTTCCTCGCGTAATTCTAAAATTTTCTCTACGACAAATAACGATTGCATGTTTTCCGATTTAGCCGATATGATAGCCGGAACTTGGCCGCCTGCTTTATGCGTAAACAAAAACTTCGGATATTTTTCCACCGCAGCTTCAATTATATGATTAGTAAAATTTAATATTTCTTGAGTGCTTCTGTAATTTTCTTCCAACTTAATAATTTTAACATTTTTGAATAACGAAGGGAATTCCATTATATTTTTAAAGTTTGCGCCTCTAAAGGAATAAATAGATTGGGAATCATCGCCAACCACCATAATATTATTGTTGTGTTGAACCAAACCTCTAACAATATCGGCTTGAAGTTTATTTGTATCTTGGTATTCATCAACCATCACAAAGTTAATTGATGAAAGCAAATGTTTAACATGATGTGAACCGCCGAATAAAAATTCTTTCAGATAAATCAGCAAATCATCGTAATCCAGCAAACTGTTTTTCTTTTTGTAGGAAGAGTAAATTTTTGCAATATCATAAATTCTATCTGTAAATTCGAAAAAATGCGGATACTCCTGTTCTACTATTTCTTCAATTTTCTTTCCGGTATTTACGCTTAAGCTTAAAATTTTGAATATAGTACTTTTATTCGGGAACCGTTTTTTCAGTTTGGCAAGATTTAATTGAGCCCTGATTAAATTAATAACATCTTCGCTGTCACCCTGATCTAAAATAGTAAAACCGTTATCCAGACCAACTGCTTTTGCATATTTCCTTAAAATTGAATTGGCGTAGGAATGGAATGTACCGCCATTAATTCTTGAACATCTGTTATCGAGTAAAATTGCAGCGCGGTTCATCATTTCCCTTGCCGCTTTTCTGGTAAAAGTTAAAAGCAAAATAGATTTGGGATCGTAACCCATTTCTATTAATCTTGCTACACGGAATACGAGGGTCCGCGTTTTACCGGTACCGGCGCCCGCAATAACGAGATACGCTCCCTCTACGGAGCTGACGGCTTCATATTGAGCCGGATTTAATTGATTTTTATAATTTATAGTAAAACGGGATTCGTCAAAAACCGGTTTTTCTATACTGGTCTTGTTTACCCGTTTTAACTTATATATTTTAGTCATTAACGTCTTAAAGCTTTAGGTTTACCTAAAATTTCCGAGACAAGAATATATTCCCTTATGGTTTTTTTTCGTCTTAACTTTTTTCTAATCGATTGCGCCAACAAATTTGCGCCTTTGGATTTTGTGGAAGAAGAATATGCAAAACCAGGTTTATCTTTAAACTCGGGAATTTCTTTTGCTAACCGGACATCCTTGTCCAAATCGATTTTGGAAATTTGTTCGGAACGCTCTTCTTCTTTTTCCAAATGTTGTTCCGCTTCTTCAAATTCCTCTTCCGGATTCCACGTACGAAAATCTTGAACATCGTTAGGTTCTTTTTCCTCAACGCTTACCACTTTATTTTTAACGGAATCGTCATATTCCAAGCCGAGGACTTCGGCAAGAAATTCCCTTTGTTTTTCTTTAATCTCTCTTTTCGGGCGGGATAATTTCCGCTGCAAATTATTTTGCGGTTCCGGTTTACCCTTGGGTTTTGAACCTGCTTGCTTGCGTTTCTTTTCCAAAAAAGAAGAAACAATACTAATAATGATAAACAGGATAAATATTATTTGAAAGAAATTATCCATTACTTTCCGGTCCTTTTTTATCGTCTGGTTTGGCAATAGTATTTCTCATTTCTGTATCGGCTTGAATATTTTTCAAATTATAATAATCCATTACGCCTAAATTTCCGGACCTGAACGCGTCTGCCATTGCCTTAGGAATTTCGGCTTCCGCTTCAACAACCCTGGCGCGCATTTTTGCTACCTCAGCAACCATTTCTTGTTCCAAAGCCACAGCGGCGGCTCTTCTCTCTTCTGCTTTAGCGCGTGCAACTTTCAAATCCGCTTCGGCTTGATCTGCTTGTAAAATGGAACCGATATTCGTTCCTACGTCTACATCCGCAATATCAATCGACAAAATCTCAAACGCCGTACCGGCATCCAAACCTTTTGCTAAAACAACTTTGGAAATCTTATCGGGATTTTCCAATACATCTTTATAAGAATCGCTTGAGCCGATAGTTGAAACTATTCCTTCTCCAACACGAGCGAGGATTGTAGCTTCTCCGGCACCGCCGACCAATCTTTCGATATTTGCCCTTACCGTAATTCTTGCTACGGCTTTTAATTGAATACCGTCTTTTGCAACTGCAGAAACTAACGGAGTTTGGATAACTTTGGGAATAACCGACATTTTTACCGCTTCCAAAACATCCCGACCTGCAAGATCTATAGCGGCGGCTTTTTCGAAATTTAAGTGCAGATTTGCTTTGTTTGCGGAAATTAATGCATTAACAACTTTTATTACATTTCCTCCGGCTAAATAATGGGCTTCCAAAAGCGCTGTTTTTAAGTTTAGTCCTGCTTTAGTAGCCGATATTAAACTTCTTACTATTATAGTTGGCGAGACTTTTCTTAATCGCATTCCAACTAAATCTTTAAATATTTTTAACTTAACTCCCGAAAAATAAGCGGTGATAAATAAACCGATCGGCACATAGTAAGTAAACAATATCAGAAATATAATTACAGCGATAATTATAACTACCGATAATCCTGTAAATGCTCCCATTTTCTTCTCCTAATAATTGTATTATTCTTTTGTCTTTACAATTAATAAAATTATCAATTAAAATCGACTATTACAATGAATTTGACTTTTAAGTAAATTATTTTTGACCGCTGTTTATTTTACTGATATGTATTTTAAAATTCCTAAAAGTTTAATAAATCAGACTTTATAAAAATTTTCTGCCTATACCGTAATTTCTTCATTATCTTTAATCATTTATATTTAATTTTTTTTTGAAATACAACGTTCATTTCAAAATTAAACTAAACTCACATATTTACTTTCCCGCTTAAGGAGTTGGAAACATAAATATTTTTATTGGTAATTTATGATTTGAAATCATTAATCTGATTTTTGAAAATCAATTAGGGATAAAATTGTAAT
>JALSTI010000092.1 GCA_026983795.1 Melioribacteraceae bacterium | reverse complement strand
TTTAGCAAATACTACACTGTCTATATTTGTAAATATATTTTCTTCATTATTTTGAATATCCATTGCTGTTACAACTGTTCTGTTAGGCACATTCACAATAAATGCCTTATCGTTCATCATCACTAAGGAATCACGCGCTCCTTTCATTTTTGCTTTGGAGACGGCTTCATTCAATTTTTGCATTTCCGTTTCATCCAGTTTTATATTTCTTGATTCTAACCGTTTCAGAGCATGACCCGAAAATTTTACTTTTTCAATTTCATGCCGGAATATTTCATCAAAGCTTTGTTTAGGGCCGTTAATATTCTTAGATTGCACCTCTTGTTTAGGTACAATTGGTATAAAGGGAACTTTTACACCGTTTATTACTTCAGCCATTATTTAATTACCTATAATTAAATTATTAACTATTGTTTGATGAATTATCTAAAATTTCGTAAACATCGCCGAGCGAATATTCAATTCCGTTTATAACAATACTGGTACCATTTTCCGTGAATCTTACCGCTTTAATAGTTCCGACGCTATAAATATCGGTTTTGATTTCCTTGCCGTTACTTGCTTCAGCTTCCACTTTAACCGTATAATCGCCGTTCGGCACTTTTACACCTTCATCATCGGTAAAATCCCACGAAAGTTTATGATCGCCGCCGGTTTTAGGAACATCATTAAAAATTTTCACAACTTTACCATTTGAGTCAAGGATTTTAACCACAACCTTGCTTGCTTGAGCAGGAAGTTTATAACCGAACTGTGCTGTATCTTGCCCGTCAAAACTCAGTTTATCGCTTTTGATTTTTGCTCCTTTGCCAATTAAGGCAGCCGTTAGAGTATTATTTACCGATTGGGTTAACAAATAATTCGTATTAATACTTTGAGTCAGCGAATCATTTATATTTTGCAGTTGTTCCAAAGAACTGAACTGAGCCAATTGCGCCGTATATTGTTCACTGTTTAAGGGATCGAGAGGATCTTGGTTTTTAAGTTGTTGTAACATTAATTTCAAAAAATCATCTTTCCCCAATTGGCTTTTGCCCGAAGCGGAAACCGAGCTGGGCGTTTGATTTACCAACGATGATATATTATCGACCATTTTATACTCCTAAACTAAATATTCGTAAGTGTTATACCCCATCATTTTGACGGCGTCGTCTTTTTCCGGATTTATTTCTTCACTGTTTCCGGCAACATTATTCACCTTTTTCTTCCCGTGTTCTTGTTTTGCTTTACGGTCAAACGAATCATTCAACGATATGTTTACGCTGCTAAGCTGCACGCCACTTTTGCTTAAGTTCGAAAACAACTCATTCAGATTGCTTTCTATGGCTTGCTTAACGGCAATATTATCAACCTTAATGTGTGCTTTAACATTGTTATTGTTCAACGTTTCCAATTTTATTTTCAACTTTCCCAACTCCTTCGGATCAATACTGACAGTTAAAGTGTTTTTCTCGTGTTTCCCGATAAAATCAGTAAGATTTTTAATTAATTCGTGAGTCTTTACTAATTTTTCCGGTTGTTTAGCATTAGTGGTTTTATGAACAATTTTTTCATGAGAAATTTCTTTGGTTTTAAGAATATTATTGAAACTGTCATCCGGTCTTAATTTATTATTTTTATCCCGTTCTTTATTAATAACCGGAATTTCAGATTCAGTACCGTTTGTATGATTGTCTTTATTGGCATTTGCGTTCGCATCGGAATTTTTTAAGTTCGAATTATTAGCAGTCGAAATAACTTTTTTCCCGGCTTTTGGCGTTTCAACAGTTTTTGTCTGATCACTCCCGTTGAATTTACCGCTATTTGGAACAGCAGGCTTGTCAGCCTTTACTTCCACCGGTTTTTCCGGATTCGTTTGATGTTTTACTGCGGAAGCATTATCACTTTTTTTAATATTTTGTTTGCTTTGGAAATTATCCTTTTTAATATCAACTTTTACATTGTCTTTAACCTCAACGCTCCTTTTTTCCACATGTTTCTTTCTGCCCTTTAACGGCTTATTATTTTCCACTTTAGTACTAACCGTAATTTTTGAATTGCTTTTAATTTTTATTTTAGTTTGTTGAGGTGCCGGTTTTTCCGGAATATGATTCGATTTTACCGGTTCAGGCTTATCTTTTAACGAATTATCTGTATTCGGCAATTCTTTAATATTATTTTTTTCAACACCGGTTTTACCGGATGATCCGGTTGACGGTTTTTGATTATTATTTTTTATGTTTTCATGTTTAGGTTGAGTTATATTTTCCTCAACAGGTTCCGGTAAGACTTGCTCTTTTTGCGCTTGAGTAAATTTATTTTCTTTTTGATTAATTCTATTTTCTACTTTTATTTGATTTTCCGTTTTGACGGGTTTTACGGATTTATCACTTTTTACTTTTGCATCAACTTTAACAATTACATTTTTACTTTCAATTTCGTTTTTTTCTGTATTAACTTGAGTATTAAACTTTTTAGTTAATATATTCTGTTCCGGTTTAATTTTTACCGCATTATTTTTCTTATTTGACTTACTAATATTTTGAACATTACCCGGATTTAATTTCCGTTCTATTTTATTAAACTTTGTATTATCAGTTTCATTTAAGCTTTTTAAATCGCCGTTTATTTTTACATTGCGTTTGTCTGCCGTTATTTTCTCCTCGTTATTATTCAGTACCGGTTTCCGGTTTTGAAAAGTAATCTCTTTTAAATCTTTATTTTCTAAATCAGGAATTTCATTTTTTACTTCCGCCTCGTTTGCGATTGGTGTTTTATTTGTAGAAACTTGAAAATTTTGATCGGCAACTGTTTTGTTTTTATTAATCTTAAATATTTTACTTGATGTTTCATTTACGTTAACTTTCACGCTTGTTCTTTTATCAAAGAAAACCTTTATATCGTTAACGGAATTTTGTTTCCGGTCCGGTAGTGATTTTTCCACGGTTAAACGGATATTCGAAAAATCTTCAAAGTTTTTGTTTAACCTTTCTTTGCCTATTGACGCTATGTTATTATCTTTCGATACGTTGTTTAATTCGTCAACAAGTCTGGGGTAATTATCTTTATTAGCAATCACATTGTTATTTGTTTTAAATAGAATCAGTTTTGGAGATTTCAGATTCTTTTTATTTTGAACGAACAGCGAGCCTTCTGTTTTTTCTGCTTGTTGATTTTCAAAGGAGAATAACGACACTTCAATTTTTTGCGGAAGTATTTTACTGTTTGGAATGTTTTTAACTTTTCCGGTTTCATCATTCGGCAAATCGTTTATATTTTTTTTGTTTTGGAATAAGTTTTCTGGCAATACGGAACCAAAACTTTTTTTATTAACGCCCGGATAATGTTTTGCAATATTTTCCCCCACTTTGTTTATAATTTCATTAAATTCCGGAACATCCTTTATAATTGTAATATTTAAATTATAATTATTTCCTTTTGTTGATTCAGGGTTTTCACCGGATATTTTAATATTTAATTCCGATTTACCGTTTTTAGCATTGATTAATAATTGATTTTTCCCGGAAATTCCTTTTAATAATTTTTCATTGTGCAATAAAAGGTCCGATAAACTTTCCACTTGGCTTTTATCAAGAGAAATTTCATCGACAATAACTTTTTGTGAAGCGTTGAAATTATTATCGTGTATATTCAGTTTGGTTTTTAATTCTCCGGGCAGCATTGAAAGTAGATTCAGAATACCGTTTAGCTGCATTTTATCGGGATCGATTTTTAGTTCCTTTTTGGCAACCGGTTTAAGCTCAATTATATTACCGAGAGTAATATGTTCATCCATGCCGTTTTTTCCTTCCTTTACGGCAGGCAAACTTTTGTCAGTTAAAACTTTAACAATATCGCTGAAAAGATATTTATTGTCTTTTAATTTGGTTGATTGCGACAACATAAATCCTGAGGAATTATTATCGCCTTTAATGAACATAGGATTAAATTGCATCATCTCGGCCTTGTTAATTTTTTAACTTTGTCAGTAGTTAATACAGCAAGTATTTGCGCTGCTTTTTTCTTATTCATCGAATAAAGTATATCTCTTGCCTCATTATCGGAAATACTTGACAATAATTTAGCCGCTTTTCTTGTATCCATTGTTTCATAAAGTTTTTTGGTTGTTTTAAGCCATGCTTTATAGCTACTATCCCGTCTGGTTTTTTCTGTTTTTTTAATTCTTTCAATTTGCTCGTCTTTTTTACTTAATTTTGTTTTAACGGAGTTTAATTCGGCTTTTACATTATTAAGTTCGGTAAGCAAAGAATCGGAATAATGTTTTAAAATTTTTACACTATCAATTTTTTCAACAGCCAAGGAATCATTTAAAGCCGATAAGGAATCTGTTTTGACTGCCAAAGAATCTTGCGGCGGAGAAAAATCGAGTTTAAATACATTGTTATACTTGGAGTTAAGAATATAAATTCCAACGGTAACAATTAAAAAAACAATAGTAAATATCAGGATGTATGTTATCAGACTTTTCATTTAATTATTTTTAATAAATTTTTTGTTAGCAAATTCGTCTACTTCTTTTTGTTCTGCTTTATTTTCGTTTAACTTGAATTCCTCGTAATGATGTTCTTCCAATTTTTCAAATATTCTGCGCTCTTTGGATTTAACTAAAAGTTCGTTTATCTTCTTTTTCTTTTCTTCTTTCAATCCGGCAATTTTTTGATTTGCCAATTCTATTTTTTCGTCAATTAACTTTTCGATATTCGAGTAAAAGTGTAATTCTTTAGAGTTAACAAAGGATTTATTAAATATATTTTTCTTTTCATTGTCTTTTTCCGATTCTAATTCTTCTATATATTCATAAAGTCTGCTTATTTCTTTATCGATTAATTTAATTTGTCTTTGAACTTCTTTTTCGAACGTTTCTTTAATTCTTTTAATATTTTCAAATCTGTATTTAAACTTCGACATTATTCAACCAGCGGTTTATCTATTATTGATTCCAGTTTAGCAATTGTGTCTTGGTACGTTGAAGATTCCGTCATATCTTGTTTTAAAAAAGACCGTAACGTATTTATTTTGGATAATGCATGATCAATTTGCGGATTACTTCCTTTAACATACGCGCCTATATTAATCAGGTCTTCCGCCTCATTATAAGTAGCAAGTATTTCATTAAATTCCATAGCGCGCAATCTGTGGTCTTTGGTTGTAATATCCGGCATTACCCTGCTAATACTTTGTAAAGGATCGATAGCGGGGAATTGCCCCTTGTTAGCTAATTTTCTTGACAACACATAATGACCGTCGAGTATTGACCGTACAGCATCGGCAATAGGTTCGGTCATATCATCGCCATCTACCAAAACGCTGTAAAAACCGGTTATGCTTCCCTTTTTAGCTGTGCCGGCTCTTTCCAACAGTTTAGGTAAAATTGCAAACACAGAAGGTGTATATCCTTTGGTCGTTGGCGGTTCGCCTATAGTTAAACCTATTTCCCTTTGTGCCATTGCAAACCTGGTTACCGAATCCATCATCAATACTACATCTTTTCCCAAATCCCGGAAATATTCGGCGATAGTAGTTCCTATAAATGCAGCTTTAATTCTCATCAATGCAGGTTTATCGCTTGTTGCAACTACAACGACGGACCTTTTCAAACCTTCTTCGCCGAGGTCTTTTTCAATAAATTCACGTACCTCCCTTCCTCTTTCGCCAACCAATACAATAACGCTAACGTCGGCATCGGTATTTCTGGCAATCATACCTAACATTACGCTTTTCCCAACTCCGCTGCCGGCAAATATTCCTATTCTTTGTCCTTTTCCGCAGGTTAACAAACCGTCAATCGATTTGATACCCGTTTGCAAGGGCGAAGTAATACGTGATCTTTCAAGCGGATTGGGCGGTTCGCGATAAACGCCCCGGACTGCCGCATAATTAATTTCGCCTTTACCGTCAATAGGATTGCCGAGCCCGTCTATTACTCTTCCCAATAGCTCTTTGCCAACTCCAACCGAGAATGATTTTCCGCTGGATACAATTTCGCATGAGGGAGAAATTTCATCGACTTCATCCAGTGCAATCGACAAAACTTTTCCCTCTTTGAAGCCCACTACCTCAGCGCGGCATATCTCCAATCCTTTATTATCAACAATTTTGCATATTTCACCCAAAGAAACATTAGGACCTACGGAAATTATAACCTGCCCTATTACATCCGTAACTTTACCGTTAACTTTTATTAGTTCCGAATTATCGAGCGCTTTATCAATCAACCCAATATATTTTTCCAGCACTTCCATTTATTCTTCCGTATCAATAACTATATTGTTAATTTTTGTTTTTATTTCTTCCAATTGGGTTTCCAATCTCGCGTCTACATTTCCAATTTCGGATTCTATATAACAACCGCCTTTTGAAATATTATCGTCCGTTTCAATTTTAATTTTTGCAAGACCCGAATTAATTTTATCAATTATTTTATTAGATATTAAATATTTATAATCCTGAGAATTAACTTTAATAGATATATTATTTGCTCCCAGTATTTTACTAATTCCGTCACGTATAACATCTTCTATATTGGATTTAAATTCTACTTCCCTTTGAAGAACTTTTTCTGCAATTTTCATAGAAGCTTTCGCCACTATTTTAGCAAAATCATTTTCATAGCTTTTAATATTTTCTTCATATCCTTTTAAGATGTTATAAAACTCTTCCGATTGCTTTACAAGTGAATCCGTATAATTTTTCTCAAGTTTTTCTTTTGCCGATTCATAACCTTCTTGATAGCCTTTCTGGTATTGCTCTTCGAGCTTTTCTTGAAAATATGTTTCTTGGTTTTGGTCATCACCATATTCAATTATTTCCTCCGTTTTTCCGCTAACGACTGCTTTTATATTTTTTGATTTGAGTGATATTTTTAAGACTTTAGACATACACTTCTTCTCCGCCGCCTCTAAAACTAACCGTAATTTCTTCTTGTTCTTCTAACATCTTGATAACATCAACAATTCTTGCTTGTGCTGCTTCCACTTCTTTTAATTTAACCGGGCCCATAAATTGCAATTCTTCTTTAAGCAAATCAGCAGCTCTTTCCGACATATTGCCAAATATTTTATCTTTAACTTTTTCATCTGCAACTTTTAAAGAAAGCGCAAGATCTTTTCTGTCAACTTCTTTTAATATTCTTTGTATATCTCTGTCTTGCAAGTGAATAATATCGTCGAATAAGAACATCAACCTTTTAATTTCATAAGCCACATCTTCGTCTTTTTCCTCAAGTTTTGCAATTATTTCCTTATTAAGCGATACATTTGTTCTGTTTAATATTGTTGCAACGGTTTTTGCGCCGCCTAATTGCCCCATTGTTTGGTTGATCGAAAAGCCGGCTAATTCATCTACTACCCTTTCAATTTGTTTAAGCGTGGAAGGCGATATTTTACCCAAGGTAGCAATTCTGTAAACCACTTCCACCCTTAGGTCCTCGGGCAATTCCACTAAAGCTTCCGCAGTTTGGTCGGGACTTAAATTAGCTAAAATCAAAGCAATAGTTTGCGGGTGTTCTTTGCTAAGAAAATTTACCAATTGGGAAGAATCCGCTTTTTTTAGAACATCAAAACCGTGTAGAGTGGTTATATTTTTAACTTTTTCTATAACTTCCAAAGCTTTGGAATATCCGAAAGATTTTTCCAACACTTGCTGCGCAAAGTCCATACCGCCTTCAAGCAGATATTCCCGTGCGGTTACCAATTCATAATATTCGTCAATCACCTGTTCGATAACATTTGCCGGAATATTTTTTACTTGTGTTATTTCCGCAGAAATTGCTTCCACATCATTCGGTTCCAAATATTTAAATACTTGTGAAGCCGTATCGACGTTAAGTGCTATAAACAGCAAGGCGGCTTTTTGCCTTCCGTTTAATTCACTAATATCCGTTCTTTGCAGATTACTCAAATTCGTCCTCCCTTAACCATGAATTAATTAATTTAGCTGCTTCGGACGGGTTTTTGCTAACGTAGTTTACAATTTTTTCTTGTTTCATTTGTCTCTGAGCCGCTTCGTCGGTTAACTCGTCTTCCAAGTCGCCAATATCCAAGAAGTTATTCTTAGCTTTCCTTTCGGGAGTCCATGTCGGAGGCGCCAGTCCACCCGCCGAAGATGCAGCCGCTAAATCTCCGAACGCTTTATCTTGAAAACCGGAGGTTCCAATCATAATTTTTTCATTTTTTAATTTTTTAAGTAAGCCTTTTAATACGAATCCCGCAGCTACTAAACCAAGCAACGTTAAAATGTAGTTGAACCAATTACCTATATTGTTTAAGGGGGAACCGGTATCCTCTTCCAAATTTTCTTCAGGCATTTCGAAAGGAATACTAACAATTGATATTTGATCTTTCCTTGTATTATCAATACCCACAGCTTGTCTTAACAACTGTTCCAGTTTTTGTAATTGTTCTTGCGGTCTCGGTTCATTAACCGTTTCGGTTTTTCCGCCGTTTGTAATTTGTTTGGTAACGCCGTTAATAACCGCCGCTACTGTAATACGCTTAATATTACCGGCGGATTCAATAATTTTTTCAATGCTCTTGCTTATTTCATAGTTGGTGGTTGTATTTTCAGATATAACGGCATTAGAGTCGCTTACACTAATTCCATTACTTTGGGATTTTATCGATTGTTCACTTACAGCCACTTGAGATTCGGGATCATACGATTCAAGTGTTTTTTCAACCTGGTTAAAATTCAGCTCAACGTTAACTTGAACATCCGAATTGCCATAACCCACTACTTTATTAAGAATTCCTTGCGCTTTACTGCGAAGATAATTTTCAATTGAAGTTTTTATTTCATATTGTTTATTTCCGTTAATAGCCATCGGGTTATCATCAAGGTGTTTAGACAACATTCTTCCGCGCGTATCAATAACCGTTACTTTATTAGGTACAAGACCTTCCACACTTCCGGCAACCAAATTTTCAATAGCAATAACGTTGTTTGCCGATAATGTAACGCCTGGTTTCAATTTTAATACAACCGAAGCTGTCGGCGGTTTTTCTTCGTCTTTAAAAATTGTTTTTTGAGGGATTACTATATGAACCCTGGCCGATTTAACCCCATTCTGTTGCATAATGGTTCTGGCAATTTCTCCCTCCAATGCACGCTTATAATTTATTTTTTGCATAAATTCAGACATGCCCATGGTATTATGATCAAATATTTCGTAACCGATTGTTCCCGAGCTGGGAATGCCTTTACCTGCTAATGTCAATCTAACTTTGTAAACTTTATCCTTTGCCACTAAAATTGTGGAACCATTTCCGCCTATTTTATAGGGGACTTTTTCGTTTGTTAAATATTCAATCACTTGCGATGCATCTTCTTGCGAAAGGTTAGAATATAAAGTTGTATAGTTGGGTTCGTTAAAAATAAAAAACACGAAGCCCAACAGCACAAGTGAAATGACTATAATACCGCTTAAGAATAATTTTTGTTGAAGCGACAGTTTATTAAATATACCGAGCAGCGAGTTAAAAAGATTTTTCCCTTTGTCCACAGTTATTGCATCCTTGTTAGTTCTTTATACATATCCAATGCTTTATTTCTTATTTCCATTAATAATTGCAAACTTGTTTTTGCTTTCTCTCCGGCAATCATAACCTCGTGCAGTTCCACATCTTTTCCTTCAATAAAATCTTGAATCAATTTACCAGATTCATTTTGTTCGTCATTTACTTCTTTAACAAAGCCGGATATAGTATCTCCGAACGAAGAGCCTTTTATTTGTTTATTTTTTACTTCACTAGGAAATTTGGTTAAAGAATTGATAAAGCTATTAATTTTCATGTTAACCCCGTCTATCAATCAGCGAACCTATTGCCACACCGGACATTTCGCCGTTTTGTTGATAAAAATGATAATTCATAATTTCTTTAACGTTTTCCGGATAAATGTTCTTAAAGAAATCTTTTTCGGATTTTGATAGCTCCAATATATTTTCCGGTTTTTGGATTTGAGCCGACTTTTGAATTTGCGCAGTTTTATGAACGCTTGCCTTTTGATTTGTTATTTTGTAAGGATTATAATTACCTGCCATATTCGTAGTAATTTTCATATTATATCTCCAAAGAATCTTTTGCGATTTGTTTCGAAGCATCGAACGCTGTTAAATTTGCCTCAAAACTTCTTGAAGCCGATATCATATCCACCATTTCGGTAACAACATTAACGTTAGGCATTTGGACGTATCCTTCTTCATTTGCATCGGGATGCTCAGGCATATAAACCATTTCGCCCGGGGAATTATCTTCAACCACTTTCGAAGTTAAATTTTCGGAGATATCGTTATTTTTATTTGTGTTCACTAACGCCGAGGGGAAATAAACGGCGCCGTTACTTTTAAGTTTTAATTTTTGTCCGCTATAAATTAATTGATTACGAAAATTATCTTTTTGTTGAACGGTTAAAAATTTTCTGCGGTACGGAACGCCTTTAGGCGTTTTGGTTGTATCCATATTTGCAATATTTTCCGTAATTAAATCCATCTTTCTTTTTTGTAAGCTCATACCTTTAGCGCTAATTCTGAAAGAAAGGAAATTCGGCAGTATTTTCATTTCAATTCTCCTTTAATAACTCCTTGCAAAGTTTTATAATACATGGCTAATTTTCTGGAGGCAAATTTGAAGAGGAGTGTATTTTGAGCCATATCAGCCATTTCCCTGTTAATATCAACGTTATTGGTTCCCGAAAAGTTTTCCGTGCTTTTGTCTTCAACAACTTTCAATCCGTTATTTACAATAAATTTATCTGAGTTGCCGTTAACTTCCGGTGATTCCATAGCTTTTATAAGGTCTTTGGAAAACTCTACATCTTTCCTTTTGTAGTTTACGGTTTGAACATTTGCAATATTTTCACTTATTATCTTTTGCTTTAACGAAGCATAATCGAGAATTTTTTCCAAAAGTCTGTTTGTTTGAATTGGCATTCAGTTCCTCTTTTTTTTGAAAATATAAAATCAAAACTAATGCCATTAAAAGTGTGTGAAAAAAGAAGAAAGAGAGGGTTTTTATCTCTTAGGGTTGGCTAAATATGTACATATGAAAATTATTACTCAGAATAATCGAGTAAAACCGATTTGGTTTCACCGCAAGAACATACAAATTTGATCTCTTTTATATTGTCGTGTGCATCTTTTTTCAGAATGATTTTAACTCCGTCGTGCCCATCTTCTTCGAGGGAAATTTTTGCAGTTCCGGTAATCTTCACATCCTCGGCTTTAATTAAATTGCCTGTGAATGAATTTTCCCTGTATGAAATTTCTCTATAAACCGATTCTTGAAATTCTTGATTCATTTAAACCGCCATATTAATTATTTGAGGAAATTTATCCAAAGGGGCAACAACATCGGCAAGACCCTCATCGACAATCGATTTAGGCATTCCGTACACAACACAGGAAGTTTCATCTTGCGCCAAACATTGTCCTCCCAATTGTTTTAATTTTTTTATTCCTTCAAGACCGTCATGTCCCATGCCGGTCATAATTACGCCCAAAGTTTTATTACCATAAACGTTAATAACCGAATCGAGCATTACATCCACCGATGGTTTGTGCAGCACATCGGAAGGATTTTCTGAAATATGAATTTTTACATTTCCGTTGGTCCCGTTTAATTTCATTTGATAACCTCCGGGTGCCACATAAACGAAACCTCCTTTTACCAACTCACCTTCTTCAGCTTCTTTTACGTTAAGTTTACTTAAGCTATTAAGTCTGTTTGCCAAAGATTGCGTAAACTTAGGAGGCATATGTTGTACTAAAAAAATCGGGACGTCAATTCTCGAAGAGAGTTTTGGTATTACTTTTTGAAGCGACATCGGTCCGCCCGTTGATATTCCGATTGCAATCGCTTTATAGTCATTTTTGGGTAAAAATCTAGAACTGGAAACAACAGGTTCCGGTTCTTTCGGGGAATTGATTTTCCCGCTTTTTAAAATTTCCAATCTTTTACGCAATCTTGCTTGGCTTACAATAGTTTTAACCTTAGTAACCAAGCCGTTTTTTACATGTTTCATATCAACGCTAATAAAAGATTTCTCTTTAGGTATAAAATCTACAGCGCCTAATTCCAAAGCTTTCAAAGTTGCTTCCGCTCCCTCGGAGGTTAACGAACTAACCATAATAACCGGTGTGGGAGCAGATTCCATAATTTTTTGTAATGCGGTTAAACCATCCATTTTAGGCATTTCGATATCAAGCGTTATAATATCGGGTTTTAATCCTTTTGCCTTTTGAACGGCTTCAATACCATCGTTTGCAAAATCTATTACTTCTATTTCCGGGTCTGCCGATAAAACTATAGAAAGTGTTTTTCTCATAAAAGCTGAGTCGTCAACTACTAAGACTCTTATTTTTCCATTCAATTTAGCTCCATAATTTTATTTACTAATTCAGCCACATCAACAATCATTACAACTTTTCCATCGCCCATAATTGTTGAGCCAGCTATTCCGTCTATATTACCAAGGTATTTACCTAATGATTTTATCACTATCTCTTTTTGTCCAATTAACTTATCAACTTTAATCCCGACTCTTTTTTCGGCTATTCCAACTATAACAACATGTTGATATTCGGAATTGTTTTCTTTACTATTAATATGATAAAGAGCGGAATCAATGTTGCAAAGCGGAACCACTCTATCTCTTAGTTTAACGCATTCGGTTCCGTTAACCGGATAAACTTCTTCGTTTGTAACTCTAATAACTTCCACAACGGAACTTAAGGGAATTACGATTGTTTCGCCTGCAACTTCCACCAATAAGCCTTGGATAATTGCTAAAGTTAAAGGAAGTTTAATAACTACTTTAGTTCCTTTACCCAATTCCGAATCAATATTAATAATACCATGAAGTTTAGTCACGTTGGTTTTTACAACATCCATTCCAACACCGCGTCCTGAAATATTTGTAACTTTTTCCGCAGTAGAAAACCCGGGAGCAAAAAGTAAATTAAAAATTTCTTGTTTTGTTAGATCTTTTGATTTTTCTTTTGAAATAATCCCCTTTTGGATTGCTTTATTCAGAATTTTACCGGGATCAATTCCGCCGCCGTCATCTTCAATTGAAATAATGATGTCGTTTCCTTCATGTTCGGCTGATAAAATTACGGTTCCTTTTCTCGGTTTACCGTTCTTTTCCCTGTCGTCCGGATTTTCAATCCCGTGGTCAACCGAGTTTCTAATTAAATGCACCAGCGGATCATTAATTTCTTCTATCAAGGTTTTATCGAGTTCGGTTTCTTCTCCTTTAATAACTAATTGAACTTCTTTACCCGTTTCTTTACTTAAATCCCTTATTAACCGGGGGAAGCGATTAAACACCTTACCAATTTTTATCATTCTCGTTTTCATTATGGCAAGTTGAAGTTCAGTAGTCATCAAATCAATCTGTCTAGCGGTATCGGCTAAGTCGTGCGCTAATTTGGTTCCTTCGTAAAGATGAGTTGCTTCGTCGTTAATTTGTAATAATCTGTTTCGTCCCAATACTAATTCCGATATTAAGTTAAGCAGGTCATCCAATCTTTCAACATCCACACGAATAGTTTGTTCAACTATTTTAGCCGAACTTTTTTTAGCCGGCTCATCTATCTTACGAACTTCCTTATTAACTATTTTAGGTTCTTCTTTTTTATCTGCGGTTTTTTCTTCTTTCGGCTTTTCATCATTTTGTATACCGGATTCATTTTGGTTTTTATTATCGACTTCCGGTTGTTCTTCTTTTACTTCGGGTTCCGTTGTTTTTCCGGTTTTAGCAGATTTTTTCTTTTTAGAAGTTTTAGGTTTTTCTTCTTTTTTACCTTCGCCGTTAATAACTTTTTCCAGTAATGTTTGCAATTCTTGCGTAACTTCTTCGGAATTATAGTCTTCGTTTTTATTACTTTCTACAACGTCTATCAATTCGGTAATGGAATCAAAACCTTTTAATATTCCGTTCATCAAATCATCGTTTATAGTAATTTCGCCTTTCCGGAGTTTATTAAGTATATCTTCCAATTTGTGCGTCAGGGCTTGAAGTTTAACTAATCCCAAAAATCCGGACGTACCTTTTATTGTATGAAAAGATCTGAATATTTCGTTCAATAAATCTTTGTCTTCCGGTTGCGATTCCAGTTTAACAAGGTCCAGATCCAGTTTTTCCAGAATTTCCCGAGTTTCGATTAGGAAACTTTCGAAAATTTCCTTCATATCCGGATCGTTTAACAAACTATAATCTGCCATTTTAATCTATAATTTTTATGAAAATAATTTATCTATTTCTTCTTGCGAAGTATTATTCAATTGTTTATTAACAATTTCATCAACGTCATCTTGCGAATTTTGAGGTTTAATATAACTCGCTTTTGCGTCAAAGTGTTCTCCGCTTTCAAGCTCGTTGTTTACATTACCGGTATCTTCATTATTATTCAGGGAAACCAGCATGTTTGTTAACTGTTGATGAATATTCATTATCAAATGATTTACAGCCTCCAATTGCTGTGAAGTTATATCTTGAACTTGCAAAGAGAGAGTGATTTTATTCGTACTCTCTTCAATTTTTTTTATCAATTCCAAAATATTGCCCAAATCATCGGATTGTGATTTATCGTTAAGCAACTCATCTAAGATTTTTAACGCTTCTTCGTTTTCAACTAATTTATGCAATCGTTTTAATTTAAAGGAATTCTCGGAATATTTATTTTTCGTTTTTTCAATCAGCAGTTCGCTTTGGTTCAGTTGATTATTAATTTCATCCACCAAATCCAAAATTTCCGTAGTAGCCATTTCCGTAGCTGAATTAACATTATTAATCTGATCGGTTGCCTGAGGAATTTTGCTGGTGCTATCTTTAATTGAAATATTTATATCGTCTATCAAAGGAACGGTATCGTTGAGAAACTCGATTATTGTTTCAATAACCGGAACTAATTTACCGCCGAACTGGAAAAGACTTTTCAATTCGGATAGTTTACCCGAAATTTCATCCATATTATTGTATATTTGAACCATAATAGTCCTTATGTTGTAGCCATTATTGCTTCAATTTTTTCTTTTAATATTTGAGGAGTAAAAGGTTTAACTACATAATTCGACACGCGAGCATGAAGAGCTTGGATTATATCCTCTTTTACTCCTCTTGTAGTTACCATTAAGATTGGTATATGTTCGGTATTAGGATTTCCCCTAATAGCCTTAGTCAATTCCAATCCGGAAAGGACCGGCATATTCCAATCCGTTATAACAAAATTTATTTCTGAGTTGTCTCTTAATTTTTCAAGAGCATCTTTTCCGTCTTGTGCTTCGATGTAGTTGTTAAATCCTAATGTTTTTAACGAATTGGTAACAATTCTTCTCATAGTTACCGAATCATCTACAACCAGGAAATAAGGATTCATAATAATTTACCTCAATTTAAGTATTTAGAAACTTCGTACTGAACCCGTTTGGGATCGAATGGTTTAATCAAATATGAATTTGCGCCATAATTTAGTCCCCTTTCTATATCTTCATTTCTATTTAACGAAGATAAAATAATAATTGGAATATCTTTGTTCTGTTCATTTTCTCTGATTGCTTTAATCAACTCAAAACCATCAAGATTTGGCATATTCAGGTCCGTAATAATTAAGTCAACCTTTCTTTTCGGCAGCAATTCAGCCGCCTCCATCCCGTCGCAGGCAACAAGGACTTCGAAACCGCTCATCTTTAAAGAAAACGAGACGAATTTCCTTATCGTTGGCGAGTCATCAGCGACAAGTATAACTTTTTTCATTTATTTATTACTCCTTTTTATAACCTATTGTTTTAGGAAAGCTTACCAATTTGAAAGCTTTTGATATTCCATGCAACGACTCGGAATAACCAATAAACAAATAACCATCGTTGTTCAGCGCGTCATAAAGATTCGAAACTACTTTTCGTTTAGATTCATCGTCAAAATAAATTAAAACATTCGCACAAAATATTACATCGAATCTGTTCATCATTCTCATTGCGGCGCTATCGTAAAGATTTAATACTTTAAATTTTACATTCTTTTTTAATTCGGGTTTTACTTGATAAATATTATTGTTCAAACTTAAATATTTATGCAAGTAAAGCGGAGGCATATTACGAACCGAGTATTGCTTATAAATACCATTTTGAGCGGTTTCCACAACAGCATGATTTATATCCGTACCAACAATTTCGTATCGTAAATTAGGATATTTAGGTAAAACCAATTCGTTTATTATCATCGCCATTGAGTATGCTTCTTCGCCCGTGGATGAAGCCGCGCTCCATATTCTAATTTGATTTTTATTCCTTCTCTTTTCGGACGATAGAAGTTCAGGTATCACATTATTTGCAAGAGCGTCAAACTGGGCTTGATTTCTGAAGAAGTATGTTTCATTGATTGTTATTGCTTCCAATAACCTTTGTTTTTCAAACTCTCTTTTAGGGTTAGTTTTAAGATAGCTCAAATATTCGTCGAAAGATTTTAAATTTAAATAATTTACTCTTTTTTGAAGTCTGCTTTCCAACAAATACTTTTTGTTATTTTGAAATTGAATGCCACTTAACTCATAAA
>JALSTI010000091.1 GCA_026983795.1 Melioribacteraceae bacterium | reverse complement strand
GATTTGAATAAACCGCTCGATTATTTCCCTTACGTAGGACACAAACACGGTGTAGTTGGAAAAGATGCGGTACACCTTTATAATAAAATTACCCGCTACTTTCTTGATAATTTGTAGTGGAACCGCAACGGTTTGATTACGTATTGTACATTACGTAATAATGTGGAGCTTTGCGTGAGTGTGAAGCTGTGGTTAATAATTACCATACAATAGTGTGTTTTTGAGATTCCCGTTTTGCGGAGATGGGGGAAAGACGGAAGATTCGAAACGAATAAATTTTTACATGTAAGTGGCTGTAGGGATATTATTATCTTTCGTTAGTTGTAATACAAAAAAGGTTTTTGGGAAAGATTAAAAATAGTTAACCATAAAATCATTTTTCTTGTGATGAAGAAGGAATTTTATGAAGAGCTAAATTCGAATTGAATCTACTATTATTTGGATTGAATTCGGGAACAATCATCTTAAGCAACTGTAACAATTTCACTTCATCATTAGAATTAGCAACGTTTATTAAAAGTTGAACCGAATTTTCCAAGTCACTTGATATAATTCTGCTGGCATTCCTAGCGATCATAATTTTGGGATGCACCGTATTATCATAAACTTCTCCTTCTATAAAAAGCTCTTCATACATTTTTTCACCTTCACGCAATCCAGTAATTTTAATGTCAATATCTATTCCTTCCTCCATTCCGGCCAGTTTTATCATATCCTTAGCAAGATCAATAATTTTTACAGGTTCTCCCATATCAAAAACGAAAATCTCACCACCGTCACCAAGAACGGAAGCTTGTAATACCAATTGAACAGCTTCCGGAATCGTCATAAAATAACGTTTTATTTCCGGGTGAGTAAGAGTCAAGGGCCCACCACTCATTAGTTGTTTCCTAAAGGTTTGAACAACACTGCCACGACTTCCCAAAACATTTCCAAACCGGGTAACAACATAATTATATTTGGTTTTTCTTGCCGCATCCAGAACAATCATTTCTGCAGCACGTTTAGTTGCACCCATTACATTTGTTGGATTAACGGCTTTATCGGTTGAAATCATCACAAAATTCCGTACCTTAAACTCAACGGAAAGATCAACTAAATTTTTGGTACCCCCAATATTATTGGTAACTGCTTCAGTTGGATTCAATTCCATTAAAGGAACGTGTTTATGTGCCGCTGCATGAAAAACCACATCTGGTAGAAAGGACCGGAATATAGTACGCAACCGGTTCTTAAATCTTATATCCGCTATACTGCAACTTATTTTAGTTGATTGTTGATTAGTATTTTGGTTTTTAGCAAGTAATCTTAATTCATTTACTATATTGAAAATTGAATTTTCACCATGGCCAACCAACAAAATTTCGCTTGGGTTTGCTTCCAAAATCTGTCTACATAACTCTGAACCAATTGAACCGCCGGCACCGGTAATTAAAATTTTTTTTGAATTAAGAAACTTATTAACTTTTTCCTTATCTGTTTTAATCGGTGCCCGTCTTAACAAATCTTCAATTTCAATAGGTCTTATTTTTTCAATACCAACTTTTCCACTAAGAATCTCAAAAATTCCGGGGACGGTAAGGGCTTCAACACCTAATTTGTGGGCATCATTAACTATTTTACGGATTTTTTTGCCTGATGCGGTTGGCATTGCAATAATTACTTTAGGAATCCTATATTTTGTTACTACTTTTTCCAATTCAGTCGTTTTACCAATAACCGGAATTCCTCTTATTTTCATTTTCAATTTTTCCGGGTCATCATCCAAAAATGCTACAGGAATAATACCAACTTCAGATTTCCTTTGTAATTCCTGAGCTACAGATGAACCGGCAGAGCCGGCACCAATAATTATAGCATATTTACTATTCCGGTTATATGAATAACCGAGCTCTTTTGCCCGTTCAATCACACGAATACTGAACCTTACCGACCCCACAAAAAACATTGTTATTACCAGGTCGAGGAATGGAAATGATGCAGGTAACAAATGAACCGGAAGCTGGTCAATTGACCGAAGTAATATAAAAACAAAGGCTTCGATCATAAATGCATTTATACCAACATAAATTAAACGTGCCAGTTCGTCAATGCTTGCTGTTTGCCAAAATCTTTTATATAAGCCGAAAAAGTGAAAAACAACAAGTTTTAACTGTGCAAAAATTATTGTAACATAGAGTAATGCTTGACCATATGTTTCAAAATCTATCTTTCCGTCAAGGCGTACAAATAAAGCCAGCAATGGGGACATCAGACAAATAATCAAATCAATCATCATAAAATGACGATTGCGAAGGTGACTTGTCCAATTTGAAATTTTTTGTAATGGCATAAAAATATTATCTAATCAGTAAAAATTGATTAAATTTAACTAAATAAATTGATTTTAGGAAATAATTTTAGCGTAGATTTTAAATGATAAACTTTACTTTAAGGATTAATACCATACCCAAAAGCTAGAACTAATTGATTATTTTCGTTAATCTTAAACGTTCCGTCTTGTTGCCCAATCGATATTGTTAGATGTTTATAGAATATTTCGAGAATTGCATTATGCGCTATTTCATAATCCAACTTTACTAAATATTCAAGATATTTTTTATTTAACCCCCAAAGAAAAGTATGTTTCTTTTGATACCTCGGTTCATTAAAATTTTCTTCCTCGCCTTTACGAGTATAAGAAAATTCAAAAATAAGGTTTAAACCCCGCAGTATCCTCTTCTTAAAGTGGGAATATATCTGGTCTGCATTACTTCCAATCCAATGCCCCATTTCGTAACCGTAACTGGCATAAATTTGTGCGGAATCAGAATGAAAATAAACAAATGGTAAAATTTTAGTATACTCAACTACAAATTCACTTTCGGGGATTAACGGATCAACAGATTTAAGCCCAATATTATATGCAATAGCTTGAGGGTAATCGGGATTACTCAAAGATAATTCATCTATAAATACTGAACCATAAAATTTGGTACGGGTGGTGTAATTTTTATACCAGAAAGAACCAAATAACTGAGCATTACCTGCCGATTCATCAGGATCGGTTAAATAATGGTCTGCTAGTCTGAAAAAGGCAACGGGAATCAAATAAATAGGTTCGAATCTATCACTGTAAATTACGGATTCACCCAGGGAAATATTAAAATATTTTAACGGTGTAAATGAAAATAAATGAGCTACAAAGTATTTACTTATTTTAGGAAAGTGATCCCGACTGAAACCTCTTCTGATAGCGGAAGAATCAATTACTTGTGAATTTAAGGAACCGTGTATATAAGAAAATTTAAACCACTTTACCGGATTAGCTTCCAATTTTACGAATGGAAAAGAAGGAGCTTTGTTTGAAAGGATAAGCTTACCGTTTTCTCCGCTTCCATAATAATTAAAATCTTTCCCTAATGTTAAACTTCCCCATTGCCAAGAATATGTAAAATTTGCGTTCATTCTGTCGAAATCCAATCCACCTTTTTTTCCTACGGTAAATTCATAACCGGTTAATTTTGAAAACCTTCGATTGTTATTATAAAAGCTGTCGTTTTCGTGATTATCGTAGAACTGCAGATCAAAGCCGACATTCTTTCCAATACTTCCATATAATCTTAAACCGTTTGACCATGATGTTGAACTGCTGTCTGTCTG
>JALSTI010000090.1 GCA_026983795.1 Melioribacteraceae bacterium | reverse complement strand
GGTATGGAACGCAAACAATTATGCAAGCGGAATGTACATTTACACTCTGACTGCAAAATACGGCAACGGCGAACAGAAGCACGAACGTAAAAAGCTGATATTGATGAAATAAGAAACCCGGAGTTAGTTAAATAATCCGTGGTAAAGATTTTATGTGCTTTAGATTCCTGCTTTAGCGGAATAACGGTTTGGATACCTCTTTGTGTAACTTGTATTTTCTTAGTGAAACAACTCTATAAGTAAATATTCATTCGCGCATTCGCAGTTTAATTTTCACGCTGCTGAAGACAACTACTTTAAATATGCTATATTAAAAAAAAGGAAATGTGTTATGTACCTATACGCCAAACGAAGTTTATAAATTTTTCATACCTCGTTTTACTGAACAAATTGTTATATAGTTTTTCCTGACACAAATTTCTCATTTATAAAAAGAGCAAACAGTATAATTATGCTTCCAATTATCAAACGTAAAACATCAGCGCTTTCACCAAAAAATATGAGTGACACCGCAATGGCAAGAGGTATTTTCAAATTATTAAAAATTGCCAACGAACCTGTATTTGTCCTTCTTGCCCCGTAATTCCAAAGGAAAAATCCAAGACCGGAGGCAATAACCCCAAGATAAACAAGCGTGAATAATTGAGGATTAGTAATAGTTAACGTACTGAATTTTGTTGTAAAAATAGAAAAAACCATCGTTAAAATAACTCCGCCTAAAAACAGGAGTGCATAAATATTTAAGTCCTTTATTTGCGGTTTGCCGGCTAATATTTTTTTATAATAAATCTGACCGAATGCAAAACATAAATTAGAGATTTGTACTAATAAAAATCCCAAAATAAAATTTTGTCTGTCAATTTCTCTGTATAAAGTAATTAAAGTTCCTGCAAATGCCAATAAGGCAACGGCAAAAAACAATTTGTGAAATTTTTTCGTAAGTAAATCATTAATCAACGAAACATAAATTGGAGTGAAAATTGTGAACAACGCAATTTCGTAAGCTTTCAAATATTGATAGGAGTAAATATAAGAAATGTACATTAGTCCGTACTGAATACTTCCCGTTATAATCAATTTAAGGGAGAAAGATTTGCTTATATCTTTAATCCGCAGAAAAGGAACAAAAACAATAAATGAAATTGCCAGACGGACGAAAGCCACAAAGTCTGGATCGAGCCCCGTTAAATTTCCTTTTATAAGTCCAAATGAAAAAGCCCATATTAATGAGACCAGCAGTAAATAGACCATATTTTCTACATATCATCGGTAAATTAAAATAATATGAAAAATAAACAAAATAGTGGAAAAAAGTATTCAAGTTGACTCTGCTTGAACCGATTCGTATTTTTGGATAATTTAATTTTGAAGAATATGAAAATTTACAACACCCTTACCAAACAAAAAGAGGAATTTGTTCCTCTAAATCCGCCTAACGTTGGAATTTATGTATGCGGTCCTACGGTTTATGATTATTTCCACATCGGAAATGCGCGTTCGTTTATTATGGCGGATATTATTCAGCGTTATTTAAGATACAAAGGATATAAAGTAAAGTTTGTAATGAACCTTACCGACGTTGACGATAAAATAATTAAGAAAGCAAACGAAGAAGGAGTTGACGCTAAAGTAATTGCCGAAAGATTTTCAAAAGCGTTTTTTGAAGATATTGAAAAATTGAAAATTAAAAAAGCCGATATTTATCCTAAAGCAACCGAGCATATAGGTGAAATTGAAGACCTGATTAAAAAACTGGAAAAGAAGGGGATAGCATACAAAGTTAACGGAGACGTTTTTTACGACGTAAGAAAATTTAAAGAATACGGAAAACTTAGCGGAAAAAAGATTGATGAATTGGAATCGGGAGCCCGGGTTGAAATTAATGAAAAGAAACATAATCCGCTCGATTTTGCCCTTTGGAAAAATGCTAAACCGGGAGAACCGCATTGGTCAAGCCCGTGGGGCGAAGGCAGACCCGGCTGGCATATCGAATGTTCCGCAATGAGTATGAAACACCTTGGTGAAACTTTTGATATTCATGCCGGCGGACACGATCTGATTTTCCCGCATCATGAAAACGAAATTGCACAAAGCGAGGGAGCAAATGATAAACCGTTTGTTAAATATTGGATACACTTCGGATTTTTAAATATTAAAAATGAAAAAATGTCAAAGTCCCTCGGTAACTTTTTTACCGCCCGTGAATTTCTGCAAAAGTATTCTGCCGAAGTAATACGTTTATTATTTTCTCAAACACATTATGCAAGTCCGCTTAATTTTAGCGACGAAATTTTAAATTCTGCGCAAAAAGGTTTGGAAAAGATTACTAATTTTGTCCAGGAAATTTCGTTCAGAGAAAATATAGATGAAGGAAGTTATCCGGATATTGATCTGCAAAAGTATTACACCCGTTTTGAAGAAGCAATGGATGATGATTTTAACACCCCGAAAGCTGTAGCCGTCATTTTCGATCTAATCAAAGATGTTAATAAAATAATGAACGGAGGGGAGAAACATTCGGGTAAATTTTATTCCGATGTAAAAAAATTTTTGGATAAAACCGCCGGAAATGTTTTGGGAATAATTAAAAACGTTAACATCACAAAAAATGATTCAAGCAAAGAAATAGATTCCCTGTTAAACCTGATTGTTGAAATCCGCCAAGAAGCAAAAAACAAAAAAGCTTACGATTTAGCGGATTTGATCCGTGAAAAGCTTAGTAAATTGGGTTATTTTATTCAGGATACAAAAACCGGAACCACTATAAAGAAAAAACTCTAATAGCAAACTACTCCAATAACATAGTATAACGATTTATTTGTTCAAGCGTTCTGTATTTTTCTCTTTTTATTTCCTTTCTTTTTGGTAACTTAGTGTATTCAAATAAATTACTTTGTTTACTTAAACCAAATTTTAAGCTCGAATGAAAAGAATCTTTTCTGTTTTGTTAAGTGTAATATTTATAAGTACGGCATCGCTAGCACAAGGAACCGCAGGTACAAACGCCAAATACGAATACAGAACTTTAATAGATATGCCCACGGCTGGAGTGCTGGAAAAAGGATTTGTGGGCGTTTCGTTAAATATGCTCCCGTTTGGCGTGTTGGTTTCAAAAATTGAAGTTGGTGTTTTTGATAATTTCAGTTTTGGAATTTCTTACGGGGCCGCAAATTTAATTGGAACAGGTGACCCGGACTGGTATAAACTGCCGGGAATAAGCGTTAAGTTCAGAATTATAGATGAAATGTTAGCTATACCGGCAATTACGCTCGGTTTCGATTCTCAAGGTAAAGGTCTCTATTTTGATGATGTAAGCCGGTATGAAATTAAATCCCCGGGTTTCTACATTGCAGCTTCAAAAAATTTCAGGTTTCTGGGCTATTTAAGTCTGCACGGAACAATTAACTATTCTATTGAAGGGCATGACGGCGACAAAGACTTAGATCTTCAAATTGGAGCGGAAAAAACTTTAGGTCCGCAATTATCGCTAATTGCCGAATACGATTTGGCTATTAATGATAATACCGGAAAATCAATTGGAAGAGGGAAAGGTTATTTGAATCTCGGTCTCAGATGGTCGGTCGGAAGCGGATTTACAATAGGTCTCGATTTTCGTAATTTACTAAAGAACAAAAAACTTAAAGAATTTAAATCGTTTGATAGAGGTTTTTTTGTAGAATATGTTAAAGGCATTTTCTAATGGAAATTTATAATCATTTCACATGCTTAAAGTTCCCGCTTAATCTAAAACCAAACCATTCTTCCTCCTAAAAAATTACAAAAACCCGAAGGAACATCACGTTGTTTTTACTGTATATAATAATAAACAGTAAAGTTACTTTAGTATACATATTAAACTTGAAAACAAGCTATTTTAAAACAAAATGAATCAATTTATTCCGGCACACATATTGATTTATAATAGTTGAATTTGAAGCGGAGGAAAGCAAAATGAAATATTTAGGATTGTTAGTTGGTTTGATTATGTCTATCTCATTATCAGGTTGTTATACACAACTTGCAACAGATGAGCAAGATCATGATGCTTATTCCAGAATAGAAGAAGAACAAGTTGAAACTCCGGATTCGACGTATGACGAATATTCATACAACGATGAAGAGTATCCCGATTCCGTTTATTCGGATGAGGAAGAAAATACAACAATTAATAATTACTACTTTGGCGATTTCGATTACTGGCCGCATTACCACAGATATTTTTGGAATTATTATCCCGATCTTTATGCTGATATTTATCTTGGTATTTACGATCCTTTCTGGTACGGATATTACAATCCTTGCTATACGCCGTATTGTGCTCCGTACGGGTTCCCTTGGTTTGGTTCAAATTATTATTCATGGGGAATGTGGGGTTATAATTATTACGGATACCCCTACTACTGGAATAACTATGCGGTAAATTACGATCCCTCACTTTTCCGCTACCGTACAAACAGGTTTACACGTTTAAGGAATAACGGGTCCGGCAGAGGCTACAGAACAGGAACAAGAACGGGCACGCTTAGAGCCGGCAGAGCTACAAGATCGGCTTCCGTTTCATCTTCCGGAACTTTCAGAAAACCTTCTTCCACAAGAACCGTTATTAATAGAGGTAAAAGATCTTCGGCAACCATTCGTTCCGGTAGAACCAGGAATACTTCCGAAAGAAATATTTACAGATCGAGACCGACGAGAAGTTCCGAAATTAACAGAAGCGGAAATCAAAAAGTTCCCAGAACAAGATCGGGCAAAGGATACAGAAGACCCCATCGAAGTTCGAAAATTACCAGAAATAAGAATAGTAGATCAATTAATGTTTATAAGCGACCCTCTTCTTCCAACAGGAATAAAACGAAGTCTTATAACCAAAAGACAAGGTATAAAACAAAAAACAGAGCTTACAAAGTGCCAAGAAAGAGTTATTCCAAGTCCCGGAAATCATATCGTCCCAAATCATATAATTCTAACAGGTCAGAAAGAAGATATCATCGGTCAAAAAGTTATACCCCGCGACGAAAATCAAACAGTACGTCTGGAAGAAGTTATTCTTCACCAAAATCATATTCGTCGCCTAAATCATATTCCTCGCCCAGGTCTTACTCGGCACCCAGATCATATTCTTCACCGAGATCTTATTCATCTCCAAGAAGTTCATCATCGAGAAGTTCAGGCAGCAGAAGCAGGGGAAGGAGATAATAATGAATAAAAAACTTTTGTCAATTCCCGTTGTCCTTTTATTCGCCTTCATGTTAAAGGGTTGTTATACAAGCGGCACATTAGCAGAAGAGAAAAATAACGACACGGTAGTTTATTATCCCGAAACTACGGTGATTGTAATCGGGTGCCCGGTTGTAGATCCGCCTCCGCCAACGCCAATTGTGAAATACAGAAAACCTGCACATTCATCACATAATTCCCATGGCAGCAGGCTCAGAAATTCAAACGGTATGTCTAACAGAGGTAAAAGCAACCGTAATTCGGGTATTAATAGAAGAAATAACAGGAGAAAAGAATGAGACTGAAGCACGTAATTAATATTTTAATTTTGCTTGGATTTTTAATTTACGACATATTAAACGCTCAAAATTTTAACGATGCATTAAGGTTATCGGAACCCGGATTAGGATCGAGCGCCAGGGCGCTTTCGCTCGGAAATAGTTACACCGCTTTGAGTAATGATTTTAGCGGTGGATTTTTTAATCCAGCAGGTCTTGGATTGATAAAAAAACAACAGCTGTTTGGCGGATTCTCATACAATAATTTTAATAACGATGTTAAGTTTTTTAATAATCGAAACAGTAGTTCAAAAAGTTCAACCGACCTGAATCAGTTTGGATTTGTGTTTCCTGTTCCTACTTCAAGAGGAAGCTTGGTCTTTTCCATCGGATATAACAGGAATAAGGATTTTACCGGAATTTTGGGATTTAACGGATTTAATAATCAACCTAATTCTATGATTCAGGATTTAACGTACGGAAACGATGATATTGCATTTTTATTAGGTGTAAGTTATCCGCTTTACGATGCAAACGATAATTACTTGGGCGATACAACTGTTATTAACGGTCGTTTAAACCAAACCGGAAATATATTGCGTGAGGGTTCAATAAATAATTACGCTTTTTCGGGAGCCATTGAAGTTGCGGAAAATGTGTTTGTGGGAGCCACTTTTAACATACTTTCCGGCGATTATAAAAACAGCAGGGAATATACTGAAGAAGATACGCGAAATATTTATCAAGGATTGACAGACCCGGCCGACAGCACAACTTTCGATTTTCAATCGTTTACCATTAATGATATTTTAAGTTGGGACATTTCCGGATGGAATCTGAAATTCGGTGTTTTATATAAACTGAATCCAATTATCAATTTGGGCGCTACAATAAAATTGCCGAGTAAATTTAAAATTAAGGAAAGCTATTTCGTGCGTGGTAACAGCTTTTTTGGAACCGGTCAACAATTTACTTTGGATCCGCCGATTGACAACAGAACAGAATACAATATAAAAACCCCGTTCGAATTTTCAGCCGGAGCCGCTTTGAATTTGGGCAGCGCTACATTAACCGGACAGTTTAATTTTATTGATTATACTCAAATGAAATTCGAGGACGGTCTGCCTCAAAGCGTTATTTCCCAAAACAATCAGGATATAAATAATATTTTCAGATCGGTTGTGAACTATAATTTCGGCTTTGAGTATTTGCTTCCTTTTGTAAACGTTGCCGCAAGAGGAGGCTTTATCTATCAGAAATCTGCATTTAAAAACGATCCGTCTGAATTTGATAAGAAATATTTTACAGCCGGACTTGGAATAGCGCCAGATTCAGACTTTTCCGTAGACCTTGCTTATGCGCACGGCTGGTGGCAAACTTTTGCCGATAATTATGGCGTAAACGAATCAAGAACTTTTCAAGATATTAAAAAAGATACTTTCATTTTAACTTTTGTTTATAAGTATTGAAAGAAAATGGGATTGTAAAAACGAAATGAATTAATTCTCTTTTTGCCGTGCAGAAGAATTCATCTTCAACCGTTCTATTTTATGATCCGCTCACAAACTCAAAATAGTTATTAACCAGTTCTTTGTAACTTCATCAAATGGAGGAAAGTAATATATTGAATGTTTCTATAGTTTATATATAAAAAATAAATACTTAAGTCATCTTAATATTCTTAATTCAATTTATTAAAAATAATATCTAATGTAATAAAACAACTAAACTATAAATTCAATATTTCATTTTTAAGGAGTTATTCAATGAACAAATCCAAAAGCCCTTTGATAGTTCTGTTAACCGGCATGTTATTTTTCTTATCTTATTGCTCGGAAAATAAAATAGTACAACCTGATAATAATCAGGATTATTTCCCGCTTAATTCGAATATTTTATGGAAATATTCATCAAACGCAATATCTAAAGATGAAAATAATTTTTTAACTTTTGAAATGAAAATTGATTCTTCCCAATTTCGAACCGGTAAATTTTTAGCTTTAATGGGTAAAAGAAGCATCGACACGGTATGGGGCAGAATTTTCGCAATTAAAGACAGCGGGAACACAGTTTACGATATTGGCGATAACCCGCCCGAAACACCTTTCCCTTTATTCAAACATAAATACGATGAAAATGAAGCGGTAACTGAAGCAATAACAATTTTGGGTAAACAATATAATGCAAAGAAAGTTGTAATAAGTTTTTCCGATAGTGTAAAATTGAAATTGTGGTTTGTAGACGGAATGGGATTAGTTAAAGAAGAGAGCCAAAAAGGCGCTTCGATTTTTAGCGATGAGCATTTCCGGCAAGATTTTAATGTAAAAACTGAATTAATAGATTTTAAAGAGCTTAAATAAAATTCCTATTAATTTTTGTCATCTTTTCCGTTTCGAAAATATAACTTATATTTACCGGAAAAATATTAATTTCTAACCTTAAATTATAAGTTTATATTTAAAGAGCGGAGGTGAAAATAGAAGGTAGGATTGTACGTATTGAAAGTAAAGATTATTATGTTTTAACCCGGGAAAAAACCGAAATCCGGTGTGTATTGCGGGGCAAATTCAAAAAGCAACTGAGTCTTAAAAAAAATAAATTAATCACTTACGATTTTGCGGTTGTGGGCGATTTTGTGGAGTTCCGTCTTTCTGATGAAAATACAGGAATAATTGAATCGATAAAAGAGCGGAAAAATTATCTTTCCAGAAAAACTCCCAGAATTAAAGGAATTACGGTTAAAGGTCAACGCTACGAACAAATAATTGCCGCTAATGTGGATAATTTATTCATCGTCTCTTCGGTAAAAGAACCAAAATTTAACAACAGGATAGTTGACAGAATTATTGTCGCTGCGGAAAGTTCGGGTATTGAATCTAACCTGGTAATAAATAAAATTGATTTGGATTTGGATAATTCTATATTAAAATGGAAAAACATGTATGAAAACATCGGTTACCGGGTATTCTTAACAAGCGCTACCGGAATGAAAGGAATTAATGAAATAAAGAAAGAGTTACCGAATAAGGTAAATGTATTTTGGGGCGCATCCGGTGTCGGTAAATCTTCTATACTTAACGTGTTGTATCCGCACTTAAATTTTAAAGTAGGCGAAGTCAGTTCATATTCTCAAAAGGGTAAACATACAACCGTTACAAGTATAATGAAAGAAGTTGAGGAAAACACATTTATTATTGATACGCCCGGTATACGCGAAATTGACCCGTACGGAATTAAGAGAGAAGATTTAGGACATTACTTCAAGGAGTTTCAAAAATACATACATAGTTGTAAATTTAATTCATGTACACATTTACACGAACCGGGTTGCGCAGTAATTGAAGCGGTAGATAAAAATGAAATCAGTATTGAGCGTTATGAAAGTTACTTGAATATTTTAGCCACCATTGAAGATGAGACTAAATACTAATTTTAATTATGAAACTTTACTCATAAGGCAGTTGTAATACTCTTGTTATTGAAATTCCTATACCTTATTTTTATTTGTTTATATAAGATTAATAGTGAAAACTTAAAATGATTCAAAAATTCAATAAAATTAATTTTCGATACACTGTATTTTTAATCGGTTTATCGATAATTTATTTATCGGGATGTTCTGCAAATGTTTCTAAAAATGTGGAAGACAAACCCGTTCTAAAAAGAGATTCCCTTTCAAGCAAAAAGCTCGCTCTTTCATTCTTTTTGAACGGAAATATAAATGAAATGAAAGACCAGTATGCCGAAGCAATTTTAGAATACCAGGATGCATTGCAGATTGATTCTTCGGCGGGAATTTATTTTGCTCTTAGCAGAAATTATTTCCGGTTAAAAAAAATTCCCCAAGCATTGTTTAATATACAAAAAGCTATTCGCAAAGATTCACTTAACACCACATATTATCACTTGTTGGGAAAAATTTATTCGGTAACCAAAAATTTGGATTCGGCCGAAGCCGTTTATAAAAAAGTAATCTCTTTGGATTCGACCGATTATCAAGCTTATTTCAGTCTTGCGCAAATATACGAATCGAAAAAACCGCTTCAAGCTTTAAATATGTATAAAAAACTTCTTGATCTAACCGGACCGGAATGGACTGTATTAATCAGAATTGCCGACTTAAATGAAAGACTTGGTAAAATTGACGAAACAATTAAAACTGTGGAAAATTTACTCGCTTTAAATCCGTCAAGTCTTCAGCTGCAAAAAATTTTAGCCGACGCCTATTTAAAATCCGGCAAGGCAGAAAAGGCATTGGCGTTGGTAGACGACGCTCTTAAAATTTTTCCGGATGATTTAAGATTAATAGAATTGAAAGGTAATGCACTTGTACAACAGAATAATTGGTCAGCCGGCGCAAAGGAGTATTCAAAATTAATCACAAACAAAAATTTGCCGTTTAAATCAAAACTCGGCATCGGCGCAATGTTTTTATCTCAAGCAATGAAAGATTCGTCGGTTCTCCCTTTAGCAAAAGATTTACTGCAAAAAATTGATAAGGATAGTTCGGATTGGCAAATTAAAGCTTATCTTGGCGAAATAGCTTTGCATCAACGCAATGATTCGTTGGCAATAGAATACTTCAGACAATCATCCCGGTTAGCCAATTGGAACGCCGAAATCTGGACGCGGCTTGGGGGTTTATTATTCGACCAAAGAAGATACAGTGAAGCAATAGATGAATTGTCGGGAGTGGTTTCGAATTTTCCCGAAAATTTTCCGATTAATTTAATTTTAGGTTTATCTTATGCGCAGTTGAATGATCATAAATCGGCTATCCCTTATTTGAAAAAAGCAACGGAACTTAAACCGGACAACGTAAACGCGAATATGGCTTATGCGTTTTCATTGCATCAATTAAACGACGACGATAATGCAATTGTGCATCTGAACAAAGTGTTGGGAATGGATTCGTTGAACACCCAAGCTTGGGGAATGTTAGGATTAATTTACGATAATAAAAAAATGTACGATAAATGCGATTCCGCTTACCAAAAAGCATTATCGATTGATTCTACCGATGTTTTGCTGTTAAATAATTATGCATATTCATTAGCCGAAAGAGGAATAAAGCTAAAAGAAGCGCTTAAAATGGTTAGCAAATCAGTGGAAAAGGAACCGGAAAATTCTTCTTATCTCGATACAATGGGTTGGGTTTATTACCGGTTGGGCAATTACGAAAAAGCTTTAAAATTTATTAATAAAGCAATTAAAATTGATCATAATAATTCCACGCTGTTCGAGCATCTCGGTGATGTTTACAGTAAGATGAATAAGAAAAATGAGGCAATAAAAATGTGGAACAATGCTCTTAGCATCGATTCGGCAAACAAAAAACTTAAACAAAAAATTGAGGCGGCAAAATCTTGAAGACTTTAATATTAAAATTTTTACTAATTGTTGTATTTGCCAGTTATTTTTTTAATGCTTGCGTTCCTTCTAAAGAAACTTATGAAGAAAAAGTTTTACCCGTGGATAGATTAATTAAAAAACTTGAAGCAAACAGAAGAAAGATCAAAACGTTTGAAGGTACGGGCGTCTTTAACGTTGACGGTCCAAAACTAACGGCAAAAGCAAGTTTTGAAGTTAAACTTAAAAAACCGGACTCACTTCAATTTTCGATTTACGGACCGTTTGGCATTGATTTAGCGCAGGTTTTAATTACTAACAGCGATTACATGTTTTATGATGTATTGAAAAATAAAGTTTACCGCGGCGCAGTTCGCGATGAGATTGTAAAAAAATTATTTAGAATTAATTTGTCTTTTCAAGAATTGGTAGATGCTTTTACCGGCGCGGTTAATTTAACCGATAAACTCAGAAAAAATCCCGATCACTATGAATTGGGCGATGACAGTTATTTTTTGACTTATGTCGATTCCGTTAATATGAAAAAAAGTTTATATAAAATATTGATTAAAAATTTAGCCATATCCGAATTCCGCTTATACCGCTTACCCGACGATCTTCTGTTCGAAGGAAAATATTCTGATTTTAAAAGGTATACACGCAATGTTCCTATACCAAGAAAAACAGAGATAATAAATAACCCCAAGAATCAAGAAATAATAATAGAATACAGAAGAATTAAAGTTAACAACGAAATTTACAGCATGAAGTTAGATCTGCCAGAAGACGCTAAAGTAATTGAATGGTGAATTATTTTATTAAACCGATTTTTTTAGTTTTTTTATTACTCACAAGCTTATCCCGTCCTTTCTACGGACAGTCGAATAATAATATAATTCATCAAAAGTCAAAACTTTCGGCGCTGCAGAGTGAAATTAAGTCGTTGGAAAAAGAGTTAAATTCCAAATCCGATTCCGCAAAAAAAACCGTTTCCACATTACAGTCAATTAAAAAGCAAATACTGCTTTTAAATAAAATAATTAAAAGGTTAAGAAGTGAAGAAAACCGTAAAGAAAAGAAAATAATGAATTTGCAAAAAGAAATTAAATTATTGGAAAATAACATAGGCAAATTGCAAAAGGATTACGGTAAATATATTGTTTGGCTTTATAAATATGGAGATTCATCGATTCTTAATTCTATTTTCAATTCTTCTTCTATTAGTCAAGCTTTAATACGTTACAAATATTTGGCAAAAATTACCGATAAAAATAAGAAAATATTAAATAATTTAATTAACGATGAAGAAAATTTAAAGGAAATGATAGCGGTTCTAAAAAAAGAACAAGCAGGAAAAGAGAAATTATTAAAACAGCGTGAAAAGGAAAAAGCTTTATATGCAAAAAGAAAAACGGAAAAAGAAAACCTTATAGCGGAATTAAAAAAAGACAAAGCAGCAATTGAAGATGAGATAGTTAAAAAGCGGCGGAATGAAATAAAAATTAAATCGTTAATAGCCAAATTAATTGAGCGGGAACGTGCCAGTAAGGCAAAATTTCATGAGGAAAGAGCGAAAGGAAAGAATGTAAAACTTCCGTCTGAATTTGATTATTCTAATTTTGAAAGCTTTGCCCAGCTAGAAGGAAAATTAAGTTGGCCGGTAAGTTCGGGAAGAATAGTAAGGGATTTCGGCGAGAACGAAAACAAAAAGTTAAAAACAGTAACTCTGAATTATGGAATTGATATAGAAACGGAAAAAGCTGCCCAAGTACATGCCGTGGCCGAAGGAATAGTTTCGGCAATTGAATGGATACCCGGTTACGGCAGCGTTGTTATTGTTACTCATAAAGATGAGTTCCGGACTGTTTACGGACATTTGGCTGATATTGCCGTTGAAGAGGGTAACAAAGTAAAAGCCGGCGATGTTTTAGGCAACGTTTCTGAAGATTTGGAGGGAAATATCTTGCATTTTGAAATATGGAATGAACGTAATTATCAAAATCCCGAAGATTGGCTGGCAAAAAAGTAATCTTAGGGTTCTATTGAAGTTAAAAAGTTTTAACACGGAACTCAATATTATCTTAGAAATTTTTATATTCGGTCTGTAGAACAACATTCTATGTTGCCGTTTATCTTTACAAATTAACTTGCTAAACTAATGCTGCAATTAAATAGTCAACTTGGCAGGTTGACTTTCGACTCATGGACTATTTTGTAATCAGTGTAAATTATGCTAAGATCCGTAAAAGAATTTAAACATAAGAACAAAGTATTAATTCAGAATTTTTCTTCTTTATCAATTCTGCAATTTTCAAATTATTTGTTCCCGTTAATTACGTTTCCTTATTTGGTTAGAGTTTTAGGACCCGATAAATTCGGACTTGTAAACTTTGCTGCTGCATTTGTAACGTATTTCAATGTTCTAACGGATTACGGTTTTAACCTTTCCGCAACTCAAGCAATTTCAGTTAATAGAGATGATAAAAACAAAATTAATGAAATATTTTCAAGTGTTCTGGTTATTAAGTCCGGTTTGTTTTTAGTCGGCGCGCTTATTTTTCTTATACTTGTATTTACCATCAATAAATTTTCATCCGATTCCCTCGTTTATATCTTTTCATTTTTGATGGTAATCGGTACCGTACTTTTCCCCGTCTGGTTTTTTCAGGGAATTGAAAAGATGAAGTATATAACGTTTATTAATATATCGGTAAAAGCTCTTTGGGTTCTTTTTGTGTTCCTGTTAATTCATTCACCCTCCGATGTTCTGCTGTTAGTAATTTTGAACGGCAGTTCATTTGTTTTAATAGGAATTGTTAGCCAAATTATAATCCGGTTAAAATTTAAAGTTGAATTTGTTTTCCCGCCGTATTCCGAAATAAAAAAACAATTGGTTGAAGGATGGTACATCTTTGTATCCACCGCTTCTATTACGCTTTATACAACATCTAATATATTTATATTGGGACTTTTTGCAAACAACACGGTAGTTGGTTATTTTGCCGCAGCCGATAAAATCAGAATAGCGATTCAAGGATTATTCGGAAATGCTTCGCAAACTATTTTTCCGCATTTATCAAAATTATTTAAAGAATCAAAGCGGCAAGCCATTGTTTTCGTTAAAAAGTATTTGAAATTTAGTATGATCGCCTCCGGAATTTTAACGGTATTTACATTTATTTTTGCCAAAGAGATTATACTTATTGTAGTTGGAAGCAAATTTATTCATTCAATTAATGTTTTACGAATAATAGTTTTTCTTCCTATTATTATTTTGCTGAGCAATATATTTGGAATTCAAGTGATGCTGAATTTGGGATACAAAAAAGAATTTTTCCGGGTTATTTTATTTGCCGGAATTGTAAATCTGATTTTATCCTTTATTTTAGTTCCGTTATATTTTGAAATGGGAACAGCGGTTGCCGTGCTGATAACGGAAATAATTGTTACCGCGGGAATGTACGGTTTTGTGCGGAAGAAAAAAATCCTGGAATTGTAGATTAGAACCCATGAACTTGCGGTTTTTGTCTTTCCGGTTAATTTGCCGGATACAATTCCGGATGAACTACAAAAACATTCAAAAGAAAAATGGTATAATTTTACGATTAAACTCATAAAAATATCCGATAATTTTAAGAGTATAGTTGTATTTTTCTACATCATATTATCAAGAAAGAAAGTTTAACTTTTTGTTTTTTAAATTTTGGGGTGATATTATATATAACTGTCTAGTGAAGAATTTAATCAACAACATTCATACATTGGTCTAGCCGGTTTACCCTTGGGATATTTACACGGAAGAGTTTAATGAAATATGATTTCTTAATAGTGGGAGCCGGATTTGCCGGAGCAGTTGCTGCTGAAAGATTGGCTTCGCAGCAAAATAAAAAAATACTTATTGTTGAAAAGCGTAATCATATTGCCGGAAATGCATACGACGAATATGACGAACACGGTATTTTAGTCCACCGCTACGGACCGCATATTTTCCATACAAACAGCAAAAAGGTTTTTGATTACCTTTCTAAATTTACCGGGTGGAGATTTTACGAACACAGAGTACTTGCAAAATTAAACGGCAGTCTCTATCCTATTCCTATTAACAGAACAACAGTAAATAAACTTTACGGAAAAAATTTTAAGTCGGATGAAGAAGTCGCAAAATTTTATGAATCGGTTAGAGAAAAAAGATATCCAGTTAAAAATTCAGAAGACATAATTGTTAATCAAGTTGGTAAAGATTTATATGAGAAATTTTTCAAGCATTACACAAAAAAACAATGGGACTTAGACCCAAGTCAGCTCTCGGCTTCCGTGTGCGGAAGAATTCCCGTTAGAACAAATGAAGACGACAGATATTTTACCGACAAATTTCAATTTATGCCAAAAGACGGTTACACTAAAATGTTCGAGCGGATGTTGAAACATAAAAACATAGAGATTATATTAAACACAGACTATAAGAAAATTATAAATAACATAAAATTTGATAAGATGATTTACACCGGACCAATCGATTATTTTTTCGATTACGAATTCGGGAAATTGCCGTATAGATCGCTTAAGTTTAAATGGGAGAATATAAATACGGAATTTCATTTAAAAGCGTCTTCTTATAATTTTGTAGGAAAGGAAGAAAAATTTACACGGAAAACGGAATATAAATATCTCACCGGTCAAAAAAGTAATTCAACGACAATCAGTACGGAATATCCTACAATGAAAGGAGATCCTTATTACCCGGTACCGAATAGTAAAAATCATACTGAATTTAATAAATATAAAAACTTGGCAGATAGAATAAAAAATGTAATATTCATTGGAAGACTTGCAGAGTATAAATATTACAATATGGATCAAATTGTTATAACTGTTTTGCAAAAACTAAAAATGATATAAAACGGTTATTTTTAAAACTATTAAACAAAATGACTTTTTCCTTGAGTGAAATTATTAAACAGTTCAAAGGAATTGATATGTGTAAGTCTATAGCATTTACCGGCGGAGAAAAACTTGACGGAAGTTAGAAGACCATTGGTTTCAACGGGGTTTGAAGATGGAAAATAATAAGAATTAAAGAGAATCCTATTTGATATAATTTTATGAAGATGGATGATCTATTTTGTTTGACTAATAAAAGGAAAATGATTTTTATCTAAACGATAAAATCTGAAAAATTAAAT
>JALSTI010000089.1 GCA_026983795.1 Melioribacteraceae bacterium | reverse complement strand
AATGTTGTCAAACGAAGCAATTGCACATTTTAAATTTAATGAAGCAACTCCTTTCACAAAAGAATATCTTTATCTCTTTTTAAAAACATATCCGTATGCAACATTGGGTAGTACTTCTTCGATTGTAACTTCTATTAATTCGAGAATGATTAAGGAAATGTTAATTCCGATACCAGATGAAGGAATACTTGAGGAATTTAAAACCATTACAGAAAATAGTTTCAATAAAATAAAATCCAATCAACAACAAATCCGCACGCTTGAAAAATTGCGGGATACATTGTTGCCGAAATTGATGTCGGGTGAGGTGAGGGTAAAATTTTAATTATGACGGATAAATATAAAAACAAATATCGTATTGCGTCAAACAGAATGCCCGGATGGGATTATTCCGGCAATGGATATTATTTTATTACAATGGTAACCCAAAACCGGAAATGCAATTTGGGGAAAATTGCAACAACAAATGGTCGTGTGTCGGTTATATTTTCCGGATTTGGAAAAATCGTTGATACCGAATGGAAAAAATCGTTTGAAATGCGTAATGAATTATTTTGCGATGGATATATCATAATGCCCAACCATTTACACGCAATTATTATTTTGAAAAAAACGGAAAATGATAATATTGACGGTTCACACAATTTGCACGTAACGCACGTAGAGACGCACGGCCGTGCGTCTCTACAATCCCCGCATAAACAAATATTTATCCGCAAACCGAAATCAATATCATCATTTATTTCCGGTTTTAAATCGGCCGTAAATTCAAAAATCGATGATTATATCGATGTAAATAATTTGGATATTCCAAAATACAATCGAAACAATCATTTTTTTCAATCAAATTATCACGACCACATTATCCGTAATAACGGTGAATATTACAGAATTAAAAATTATATTATCAATAATCCTAAAAAATGGATTGACGATAAATATAATCCAAATAATACGGCAGATGAATTATGACAAAAATAACCGAAAATACCATAGAAGAATTCACCATAGAACTATTGGAGCGTTTAGGCTATCAATACATTTACGCCCCAGATATTTCTCCCGATGGTGAAAGACCTGAACGAAATTCTTATGAAGATGTTTTGCTTACAGAACGGTTGCAAAATGCCATTCGCAGAATAAACCCCAAAGTTCCTATTGACAGTCAAGAAGAAGCATTAAAAGAAATTCAACGCATTAATTCTCCTGAATTACTTGCAAATAATGAAGCATTTCACCGGATGCTTACCGAGGGTATTAATGTTTCCTATCAAAAAGATGGACATCAAAGAGGTGATTTAGTTTGGCTCATAGATTTTGAACATCCCGAAAACAATGAATTTATAGTTGCCAATCAATTTACGGTTATCGAGAACGGCAACAACAAACGCCCCGATGTAATTTTATTTGTAAACGGGATTCCGTTGGTTGTTATTGAATTAAAAAATCCCGCTGATGAAAATGCAACGGTAAAATCGGCATTCAAACAATTACAGACTTACAAAGAAATTATTCCAAGCCTGTTTACTTACAATGGTTTTATGGTTATTTCAGATGGTTTGGAAGACAAAGCAGGTTCTTTATCCGCAGGATTAACCCGTTTTATGGCTTGGAAATCGGCAGACGGTAAAGAAGAAGCATCAAACTTGGTTAGCCAGTTAGAAACTCTAATAAACGGAATGCTCAACAAAGAAACATTGTTGGACTTAATTCGCCATTTTATAGTCTTTCAAAAGCAAAAAAGAGAAGATACGAAAACGGGAATCGTCAATATATCTACCATTAAAATCTTAGCCGCTTATCACCAATACTATGCTGTAAACCGAGCAGTAGAATCAACTTTAAGAGCAACAGGATATTCCCCTCCAGCGGAGGGGTGGCAGACGAAGTCTGGCGGGGTGGTGGTAAAACGCGCAACCCAAAACTATATGCGACTCCCATTTAACCCAAAACTAAAAGAAAGAGCTAAAGAACTAAGAAAAGCCGGTAACCTTCCTGAGGTTCTTTTTTGGGAAAGAGTTCATAAAAATAAGTTTAAAGGCTTTGATTTTGACAGACAGAAAATAATTGGTAATTATATTGTTGATTTTTTCTGCCCAAATCGCAACCTAGTTATTGAGATAGACGGAAGTAGTCATAATGATAAGCAAGAATATGATGAGACGAGGGATGAATATCTAAAATCATTAGGGTTATCGGTTATTCATATACCAGCGAAGGAGATTCTGCAGAATTTAAATGGGGTTATGAAAATGCTTTTAAACCACCCCGCCCTATCGGGCACCCCTCCAAAGGAGTGGAATTTAGTAATGGAATCACCTGAAAGTTACGGTGTAGCAGGAGTTAAATCACAACCCAAAGGCGATAGAAAAGGTGGTGTTGTTTGGCATACGCAAGGAAGCGGTAAATCGCTTTCAATGGTTTTCTTTACCGGAAAAATTGTTTTGGCTTTGAATAATCCAACGGTATTGGTAATTACAGACCGCAATGATTTGGACGACCAACTATTTGATACTTTTGCAGCATCAACACAGCTTTTAAGACAAGAACCCAAGCAGGTTGAAAACAGAGAAGATTTAAAAGAGAAACTAAAAGTGGCTTCCGGAGGTGTAATATTTTCAACTATTCAGAAATTCCAACCTGAAAACGGAAATGTTTATGAAACTTTATCAGAAAGAGAAAACATTGTTGTAATAGCAGACGAAGCACACAGAACACAATACGGGTTTAAAGCTAAATTGGATAGAGAAACAGGAGCTATAAAATACGGTTTTGCAAAATATATGCGTGATGCTTTGCCGAATGCAACTTATATTGGCTTTACAGGAACACCCATTGAAAGTACCGATGTAAATACACCTGCTGTTTTTGGAAATTACATTGATGTTTACGATATCGCCCAAGCTGTTGAAGATGGGGCTACGGTGCGTATTTACTATGAAAGCCGTTTGGCAAAAGTGAATTTAAGCGAAGAAGGAAAACAACTTGTTGAAGAATTGGAAGAAGATTTAAAACAAGAAGATTTAACCGAAACTCAAAAAGCCAAAGCAAAATGGACACAGCTTGAAGCTTTAATTGGTAGTGAAAACCGAGTTAAAAATATTGCAAAAGATATTGTAAATCATTTTGAAGCACGGCAAGAAGTTTTTGACGGTAAAGGAATGATTGTTTCTATGTCGAGAAGAATTGCAGCCGACCTTTACGATGAAATTATTAAAATCCGCCCTGAATGGCACTCGGATGATTTGGATAAAGGCGTTATTAAAGTTGTAATGACTTCGGCAAGTTCTGACGGACCAAAAATTGCCAAACATCACACTACTAAACAGCAAAGAAAAACATTGGCAGACCGAATGAAAGACCCTGAAGACGAACTGAAATTAGTGATTGTTCGTGATATGTGGCTTACTGGTTTTGATGTTCCGATGTTGCATACTTTGTACATCGACAAACCAATGAAAGGTCATAACCTGATGCAGGCTATTGCAAGGGTAAACAGAGTTTACAAAGACAAACCGGGTGGATTGGTTGTCGATTATTTGGGAATAGCTTCCGACCTTAAAAAAGCGCTTTCATTTTATTCAGATTCAGGAGGAAAAGGGTCCCCGACAATTTTACAGGAACAAGCTGTAGAATTGATGTTGG
>JALSTI010000088.1 GCA_026983795.1 Melioribacteraceae bacterium | reverse complement strand
TACGTTAAATCTTAAGAAGTTTCAGAATGATTTGGCTGAAAAAGCTTTTGCGGATCAAAAGATACTATCTCATATCTTATTCAACAATCCGGCACAACCCGATAGTGTTAAACCTATATCTTCCTTTTTATTATTCGGGCAAAGGTTCGTGATTGATTCTTATATTACGGGAGATGTTGTTTATGATAGAATAAAATATAACGGCGGATCAATCAAAAGAATGCTGCCAAATGCTCTTGATATGCTTTTCCCTTTGGGTAATAGCGCATCTGCTCAATTGCTGCAGGATGATCTTAATAAATACCATTACGCAACTAATCTGGCCGGATTGAGGTATTTGGTCGATTCGTTCGACTCTACATTTTGGCAAAGCTCAATTTATTCGGCTTGGTTAAACACAATAAGAACACTTAATCCGCCCGGCGATAGAACAACTCTGCCTGAATTTATGCAAACTGCCGCATGGTGGCAGGAAAAAATGAATACACAACTTGCATCTTGGTCGCAATTACGTCACGATAATTTGCTTTATGCAAAACAATCTTATTCGGCTAGTGTAATATGTTCCTTTCCTTACGGTTATGTTGAACCTATTCCGGATTTTTATAAGAAAGTTTCACTTTTGGCTGATAGCGTTATTAATAAAATTAATAAAATTGATTTTGACAAAAAGAATGGAATACTTAGCTACCTTAACGTACTCAAAGGTGCAGCCGATACCCTTGGAAATATTGCCGGCAAAGAGCTGAGAAATGTTCCTTTTTCGGATAGTGAAATTTCATTCTTGAAACGGTTAATTTATAATAATCCGGACCATATGTGCGGAACGCCCGAGTATTTGGGTTGGTATCCAAAACTTTTCTATAACTCAAACAATCTTGAAGACGGATTTTATAATCAAAATTTTGTTGTTGCTGATTATCATACTGCTCCCACCGATGAAAACGGTATACCGGTCGGGTGGGTAAAACATGCAGGAACCGGACCTGTAGATTTGGCAATTGTTGTTGCAAAACTTCCCGGAGGTCAGTCTGTAGCATTTACAGGACCCGTAATGAGTTTTCATGAAATTACAACTACAAATTTTCAACGTTTAACGGATGAAGAATGGAAGCAAACTTATTTGAACCGCTCTACAAGACCGGACTGGGTAAATGTTTATCTTGCGGACAGTACAGGCAATTCCAGAGGGGAAGGACTCATGCTGCTAACCGGAATAAATGATGAATTAAATAAAGAAAAAATTCCGGCTGATTATATAATTGCGCAAAATTATCCCAATCCGTTTAACCCGGGAACTACTATCAGTTTTACGGTCCCGGAAAATCTTGACGGACGTAAAACAAGTTTAACTGTATACGATATTAATGGGAGAGTGGTTAAAAAACTAATTGATAGAATATTGCCGTCAGGTTCATATTTAACAAGGTGGAACGGAACAAATGAGTTTGGTAAAAAAGTTTCAAGTGGGATATATTTTTACAAGGTGCAAATCGGAATTCAAAAATTCATAGGCAAAATGAATTTAATAAAGTAATTGAATGAAAATAAAAACATATTTTTGTCCGTGTTGCATTATTAACGGTGTGGTTTACGGTCATACAACAATAACGGCAATAAAAGAGAAAGAAAATCAGATCCCTCAAAAATTTGCTTTATACCAAAACTACCCGAACCCTTTTAACCCGGCAACCACAATAAAATATTCAATCCTGACCCCACCCCGGCCCTCCCCTTCGCAAGGGGAGGGCGTGAGGGAGGGGTTATATGTCTCTCTCAAAATATACGATGTTTTAGGACGTGAGGTTTTAACGCTCGTAAATAAAAAACAACCACCCGGTAATTACCAAGTTACTTTCGATGCTGGGAACCTTCCGAGCGGAGTTTATTTTTACCGGTTGGAAACAAGCGGCTTCAGTAAGTCGAAAAAAATGTTACTAGTCCGATAGAAAGAAATTTGAAAGCAAATAGGAATAATTTTATTATTTTTAAAAAACAATAAATTGAATTAGTAATCTAATAATGAATTATTCGTTATATAGAATATTTGCTCTCCTTTTTTCTTTCTTATTTTTTTTAAGTTGTTCGGATAAAAATAATAAAAAAAATATAAACGGAATTCCTACCGGCGGCACACTAAAAATTCTTATTAATAACCCTGTTTCTACATTAGACCCAATCAGAATTCTGTATGATTCTGATTTTAAGTTGGCATCCGTAATTTATGAGGGGTTAGTAGAATTCGATAGTGATGGAAATATCCGGCCGTTACTTGCGGAGAGTTGGGAAAAGTTAGACGGCGGGAAAAGGTGGATTTTCCGCTTGCGAAAAAATGTATATTTTCAGAATGATCCTTGTTTTAAAAACGGTAAAGGGAAAAAATTTACGGCTGATGATGTTTTATATACTTTTAAAAGAATGGCAAAACCTAATTCCCTTATGGTAAATCCTGAACTGTTTAATGATAAAATTAAAGGCTTTAAGCAATTTCATTCGGGAGCGGCAAACAGTATTGAAGGAATAAAAATATTAGATTCCGCGAGAATTGAATTTACTTTAACAAAACCGTATGTAACATTTCTTAAACTTTTGGCAACGCCATATTCCTTTATTGTTCCGCATGAAGCAATTGAGTTTTGCGGTAAAAATTTTGCCAAACATCCTGTGGGTACCGGACCTTTCCGTCTGGCACAATGGCAAAAGTGGAAACAGATTTTACTTGTTAAAAACCAACACTATTGGGGAAAGTCTTTGAAAGGGCTACAATTACCGTACTTGGATCAAATAGTTTTTAATGTTGCCGCTCAGTCGAAATTGATAATTCCTGATTTCATTAAAGGGGAAACTAATATTTTAGTTGTAAATAAACTTCAATTCAATGAGTTACGAAGGGAACCCGGATTTACGAAGAAATACGGCTTTTTAAAATCGGAAAAGGGATTAGGCCTAAGGTTTTTCGGCTTTTCGATGAGTAATAAAAGTACAATTTCTAAAATGAAAGAAATTAGAAAAGCTATTGTTTTTGCTTTTGATAAAAAAAAATTATTCAATCCGGAAAAGTTTAGTGAACATATAGCTTATTCTTTGGTCCCGCAACATTTATTAAGTAATAAATATAAAAAATCATATACTTTTAACTTAAATAAAGCAAAGCGTATCGTCAAAAATCTACCGGTTTATGCAAGGAAAGATACGATTGAAATATTTAGTTCAATTAAAGCTCCTGCCGTAGTAGCTCTTAGTGAAGCACTTAAGGAATTAGGTATACAATCCAAAATAACGGTGAAAAAATTAAATTATTACGAAGATATAATATCCGGAAAACCGGATATCTTCCGCGTCAGCATGTTCCCGTCTTTTCCCGATCCCGAAGAATTTTATCTTCTTTTCTATTCTAACAGCAGTAAAAATATTAATCTGTGCGGTTATAAAAACAAGCAATATGACAGACTTCTCGAGAGATCGATGTTTGAACAAGATCCCGGAAAAAGAAATAATCTTTTTCTTAAATTAGAAAAGATTTTGTCGGAAGATGCGCCTGCTCTCTATCTTACGCATGAGGGAACTAAATACTATGTTTATCCGAAATGGATACATGGAATTTCATTGAAATTTAACATTCCATCATATAAAACGGTTTGGATGGATAAT
>JALSTI010000087.1 GCA_026983795.1 Melioribacteraceae bacterium | reverse complement strand
TCATACTCATTCTTTGTTTTTAAAACGCTCCAATTCCAGTTAACTCTTCTACTTAAAGCATCTGATAATCTTCTTATTTCTTTTTCAATATTATTATTAAGATTATAATAATTTGCCGCGAAGCGAACACCCGCTAAAAGCCAAGCGGTATCGATGGTTGACAGTTCGCTGTTCCATGTCCGTTTACCGGTTTTAAAATCCAAGAAGTGATAGTAAAATCCGTTAAATCCGGTTGCGTCACTTTTAGCACTTTGATCGGAATTTATTAAAAACTTCAGCATATTTAAGGTTCGTTCGGCAGCTTCTTGCCTCAATATCCAATTGTGTTCAACTCCAACAGCCCAAACAGGCAGGGCAAATCCCATTGCAGAAATTGATGCGGGAGAACTATTAGTCGACCTGTCCTTAACCAATCCGGTTTTAAAATTTGTTTCATGAATAAAGTAGAGAAATGATAAATGCTGTAAAGTGTCTAAAAATTTCTTATCTTCCTTTGATAAATTTTGATAAGCAGGATTTAAATTATTAGAATGTTTTGTACTATTTAAACATGAATCTAAAAGCAGGATACTAATAAATAAAAAAAATCCAATAGTAATAATCCGTTGCATAAATATATACTACTTAATTAATAAGAATGTGATAGTCACAAATACTTTAATAAATTTCATATACAATACGCCTAATAAGAATATTGCATTTTTTTTAAAACTTGATACCTAAAGTAAACCGATGTGCTTGCTCAAGTCTACCGTAATCAGCCCAAGCATAATCAAAACTAATATCATAATCATTAAAAAAACTTATATTAACGCCTGCGCCAAGAACCAAACCGCCTTCTGAATCTTTAAGGAACAAATCTCTATAACCGCCGCGCAAATTAAAATAATCCATAAATTCCCACTCAACTCCCACATTTAAGCTCTCATCATTATCATTAGGATGAACGGCATCAACAGAAATTAATAGTTTATTTTTCTCTGAAAATTTCAAAGGATATGACATTCCTACTCTGAACATTGTAGGTAAGCCATATGAATCTGTCCTTAATTCGCCTGGCAGTCTGTCATTGTCCCCGTGTTTTGCCGGATCAAAATCATGATTTATAAATAAATCCCTTCCAGAATATTTTGCTCTGGGACCAAAATTAGAGATGCTTGCACCAAGGGTAAACCCGTTATCCGGTATTCTGTATAGCACACCAAAATTCAATCCGAATGTAACAATACTACTATGCCAAATACTTTCCTGAATATAATTTACGTTGAAACCGACTGAGACCCTATCGGTAAGAGCCAATCCGTAACCCACACCAAGAGCAAAATCGGAAACCGAGTATCTTTCACCAGTGCCGAGCGGCTTTTCAACAGTTCGTACATCTATATCGCCGGAATTTAGGGATGTAAGATTAAAAGAAAGCGTGCCTATGCCGGAGATGGGTAACGCTATTATAGCATAATTATAGTTTATATCCGCAAGCCAAATATTATGGGTAAACTGAACACTCATAACATCAATTTTCCCTAAACTAGCGGGATTGTAGTATGATGCGGAAACTTCGCCGGTAAGCGAAGTACTGGTATTTCCCACCGCAGTTGCCCTGGCACTCGGACTGATTTTAAGGAATTGCCCTATTGTTGTACCAACTTTGGATTGACCGAACATAGTTAAATTCATAAAAAGAGCAAAAGCTATAACCAAAGGCATAAGTTTATGCATCACATTTACTTTATCCATTTTATATCTCAAAATTACTTTATAATTGCAAATTTACCAATGTATGGGTCTTTATCTTTTGATTCAACGTGAAAAATATAAAGACCCGGAGCAACTTCTAAGTTATCTTTCGTTCTTAAATTCCACGCTATATATCCGTTTGTAATAGGGCCGTTGAACCTCAAGGTTTTGACTAACTCCCCATTTATTGTATATATCCTGATTGTACAATCTGGCGGAAGCCCTCTAAACTCGATTCTTCTTTCACCTCTGCCAGAAACCGCAAAACGCTCGGGTTCAAAGCTTGCTGCAGCAACATAAGGATTTGGAACTACATAAGGTTTTTGGTTATCGGTTTTTAATAAACTCTTATCAATTTTTTGAGCTATTGTTGCAAATGTAAATTCATCGATTGAACCGAACGGTATATTTAATCTGATATTAAATACATCACCATTAGCGGGAGGAATTAATTGTCCTCTTTCAGCTTGCCCGGTTGTATCAATTTTTACACTCCAAGTAATTTTCGGAGTATTGGGGTTTGCATTAGGAAATGTAACAATCTGCAAAACATCATTCGGAGAACTCAATGTATTGGAACCGTCACTATCTTGAAACCTGAATTTCATTTTTTCTTCGCCTGAGTCCGATTTCGCAAAAACCTGAAATTTTACAGGTACCGCAGGGAAAATACTGTACGGTAATGACGTATCGACAATAGAATTACTAAATTTAATAACCATATTTGCCGGGTAGTTTTTACGTTTTAAATTTATGGGCAAAGTACTTGCCGATTCTATATATCTTACTGAAAGTTTGGCATTTGTATTACTTTCATCGGTAAAGCCGGTATTTGCCGTATCGACGGAAGTAACTTGCGGGGTAGAAATTACGGGAAGTATTCCATCTGCCAAAGGACCAATCCCTTTACCCGAAAGGTCATTCCCTAATTCGAAAAGGGTATCACTCGTAGTTTCATCAATCAGTGAATACGAATTAGCGCGCACACTATCTTTATCGGCGGAAAATAATATTTTGTATAAATGATTATTGGGTACAAGATTGGAATTTTTAACTATAACTTTAACATCTCCTTTACCATCACCAATAGAATGTACCAAGCCTGTTATCTCAGCTTCCCGGAAACCAATAAGATGTGGATTTGGTCTTACTTCAACAACATTTTTTGGTAATATAGTACCGCCTCTTAAAGTCTTACTTACTGCAATTGAATTTTCCGAAGGATAGATAACCAGTGAATCAGAACCTGTATCGTAAGCAGTAACCGCATAATAATAAAGCTGACCGTTAGTAACGGTAGAATCTGTAAAAGTATGAGTAATTCCTGAATCATCACCAAGGAAATAACTTACACCCTCTACAGTTGTTTGTGTAAAACCAGTTTTACCATCAATCAAATCAAACTGTGCTAAAGGTTTGCCATTGCCAAATGGTCTGGTACCGGTTGCAGTATAAATAACTTTCGGATCAAGGAAGGTCGGATCGGTACTTCTATAAATTTTATAGCCTTCAAAATCGTTTGTTAGGGTAATTGGATCAAATGCTTTCTCAGCTGCGTTATCCCAAGTTAAGGTTACAAATCCATCACCTTCAAAAGCACTTACGGATGGCAGCGGCGGCGGTACAGCAAATTGATAATTTGCTTTATATATTTGAATTACAACCCTTGATGTATTTTCGAGTTCCCGTAAGTTAGCGCCAAATCCCTGGGCTAAACTGAACCGTTCCTTTTCACCGGCTTTTAATATAAAAGTACCGGAGGCAAATAAGAACCCGATATTGTAGTTTAATACAATCGGCGCATCAAATGGGTTGTTCGAAGTAAATTGTTCATATAATCTTTCCGGCCATTTATGCTCATCGGAGAAAAATACTATATTGTCGACCTCGGTGGAAGGGTTGCCTGCACCGGCTCTAATTCTGTTCATCTTAAAACCGGTTAAACCGATCATATCGGATTCATCAACGTCTGTTTTATCGAAATTAGGTTCTCCCAAGGTCGGTTTACCATCTTTCTCACCGGTATCGGCAGGGTTATTCTTACTTGCAAAAACACCATCCGCGCCGGTATCGTTAAATTCAGCCACCCAATCCATATCCTCGTCTCCCGTCCACCATACACCGGCTTTGTAAGCCGGTCGGTCTTCAATATTGCCTTTATAGAAAGCTTTAAATTTATTTACATCGTAGTGGCTTTGCACGTATGCAAGAATATTCTCTTTACCCTCTATCTTTTGACCGGGACCGCTATCTCTTTTTTCGTCAATTATTCCATCTTCATCATTATCTGTTCCATCAAAAGAATTTCCCGGGGTTTCCATATAAGCATAACCCAAATAACCAGTTTTTCCACGCATACCATGCCCGTTTTTATCCCAAGTATATGTAATATCCAGACCTATCGATTTATCAAAAAATGCATTATCATCATCGGATTCAGGAATTCCATCTACCCCAATTCCCGAACCGCCAACACCGGAATCCATATACAAACCAAAAATTATATTATCGTTATAATCCGTTGTTCCTTCGTTAGAAATATCATAATGCCAAAATATAACATTGCCGGCTTGCGGATTTGCCCATTGAAACCCTCTTTGTTCAACTTTTAATCCAAGTCCATGCCGGGTATGGTCTCTATCGTCCGGAAAATAATTCCAAGCATCATAAAAATTATCATCATATACAATAAAACTTTCTTGATCAGCTCCCGGAGCTTTTCCAAAATAACCGTCCCAGAAACCTTTCCAGCCAGGGTCATCAGGATCATTAAGTTTATCTATCCACTCATCGGGCCACGTTCTGGGATCATTACTCATAGCCGGAGAGCGGCCTTTATTTATAGAAGGATCTAACTGGAAATAACCCGGTCGCGGTTCAAATCTCATTACCCTGTTGGGGTGGAAAGGACTAAAAGCTTGTCTTTCTCTGTAACCGGTTTCCATTATATAAGCAGGTGTATTATTTCTCTGGATTATTTTAGCCAGTACAAACGGGGTTGTACCGTCACTGTAATTTTCTCCCGAACCTTTCGGCCATTCCATGGAATGAAATACGGTAACGTCCACGTTTATCGGATCCCGCGGGTAATCTCCTACCATACCGTAATTAAAGAACCGCGTGCGTATACTGTTTGCATCATGCTGACCCATTCTTTCCATATCTACACTACCGCGTAAAGAATCCGGAACTACAGGAAGAAAATGTTGCGGAAATATTATACCGGTACTTAAAAAATATAAAATTATAATTAGATGCTTTGCTAAGTGAATAAAGAAAGTATTAAATTGATGATTATTGCGTTTCATAATTGATATTCGCTTTTTAATTACTACTAAAAGAAATACCCAGTTCAATTCTTCTGGGCTGATGAAATCTTGCGGGGTTTGCAAGTTCCACTCTATCTAATACAGGAAATTGAGAATAATCAGGACTTCCGGTAGTAGAAAACACAAACCCATTAACACTGTGCGCATTAAACAAATTAAAGATTCTTAAAAATACACTCATTTTGAATAAGTGAATATTAAAGTATTTCTCCGCTCTCAAATCGACCAGAACGAAACTACTTTTCCTTCCCGAATTTGTCTCCAGATCGGCATTAAAACCTGTGCCAACTGCAGGCGTATACGGTTGTCCGCTTCCGAATTTAATAATTGCACTTACAGAATAATTATCCGGCTTCGATAATATAGCTGTAACATTTAAAGTATGCCTTTGATCCCAATTAAACGGTATATCACGCGGTCTTGGATCTTTACCGGCAGCAGCTCTGTTGGCAGTTTCGTTGGGATCGCTCGAATTTCCATTAGCAAATTGCAAAGTGTAATCTATAGAAGTACTAATTGGACCAATAGCCCGCTGGTCCAATGAAATTGTAAATCCATAAGCACTGCCAAAATCCACGTTTGTTAATCTGGCATACTCTGCCGCAGTATAAGTTGAAACAAATTCGGAACCCAATAAATCCCTTATATCTTTATAAAAAAAAGAGAGTTGGACTCCCAAATTACTTGTTAATGCTTGTTTTAATCCTGTTTCATATTGAATGGTTTTTTGAGGTTTTAGATCAGGATTTCCCAATACGCCAAAACTAACTCCACCGGCTTGTAATTCTTTTAAAACTAAATAATTAGAGTTGCTATATAAAGAGCTTAAGTTCGGCATTTGATAAAAATGACCGTATGAAAAATAAATTGACGCTTTATCTGTTAAAGGGAAGCTAAAACCTAAACGGGGGGCCAAAGAAACTTTTGGGGTTGTATTTACCAAATGCGATTGCGGCGCTCCTTTTATTGAATTTGCCGGGTTTTGTAAATCGCTCGGTACTTTTGCATTTGCGTCGAAATACTGAAGACGCAGTCCTGCCCTTAATACAATATCTCCCCATTCCACCCTGTCTTGCAAATAAGCTGCAAACTGATTCGGATAGTAAGTCTCAACTTTAGGGTCTTCCGGTCTTGTCCCAATTCTCGGCTTTAATATTTGTACACCGTTTTCGGTAACAAAATCTAAAAAACCCGGACTTCCGAATGACATTTTAGATGTTTGAAATTGAAAACCGGTCTCTACAAAATTTATTCTGTCAACTTGCCATGAAAATTGTCCCTTTACTATACCTGAATTTGTTTCCTGCAAAAAACGATTTAAACTTACTCCTTGAACAATTGCGCCATCTTCAAAATTTGCATCCGATTTCGGTTGCCCTGCTTTAATATAACGTGGATCATAAATACTCGGATATTTATAATCTGTATACTTAAAATAGTTTTGGCGCAGACTCAATTTATAAAACATATTTTGAGAAATTGTATGAGTAAAATCAAGTCCATGCGTTAATGAAATTGTTTTTTGCGAATTAATTCCATCGGGATTTATTCTAAAAGCATTATTATATCTGGTACCTTGAATGTTATTATAAATTGCCTGGTAGCTAATTTGAATATTACTAAACAGGTGATTTGTTATTTTAAATTGTCCGCTCCATTCATGCTGTGTTTGCATCGGGACAAGTTTACCATCGCCCGTTGGATGAAAAACCCGTTTTTCAAAATCATTTTTATCTGTGGGAAGAAATCTTCTAATGCCATAAAGATAACCGCTGTTAATATACCTTCTTCCACTAAGGAAAAAAGTAGTAGAAGGAAGCAAAGCAGGTCCACTTAACGTAAGTTGGTAGTTTTGTATATCCGACGGTCTGATTTTATTATTATGCGGATATCTTTTTGTATCGGTGGTAAAATAACTGCCGCTATAAACTTCACCGCTCCAGGCAAATTTTTCCGTTCCGGTTTTGAGAATGGCATTTACAACTCCCGACATTGCTTGACCGTATTTTGCGTCGAATGTTCCGCTAATTACTTGTACTTCCTGTAGTACCGACCGGTCAAGCTGTAAAGTTGAGGAATTGTTATATGGGTTATTAACAGTAACTCCATCCACTTGATATTGAACCTCTCCGAGCCTGCCTCCTCTAAAGTGCCCGTCAACAACACCGGCTTGAAGGTTTACAATTTCATTTAAACTTTGAACCGGTAATTTTTGAATATCATCCTCGGTAACGGTGGAAACGGAACTTGTTAAATTAAACTCAACTAACGGCTTTTTTGCAACTACAACTACTTCTTGTGATTGAATTGTTGTAGGATTTAACTGTACATTGACTTGTGTAGTTCTATCGCCATAAACCTGCACTCCCTTAACTACTTTAGTCTGATAACCAACAAAACCAAATTTCAAGGAATACTTCCCGGCTCGAACATTTACAATTGTATAGTAACCTTCCAAATCAGTTGCAGCACCTTGATCTGTACCAAGCAATAATACATTTGCAGAAATTAACGGTTGCCCATTTTCGTCAACTACCCTGCCGGATATCTTTCCCGAGGTCTGAGCAATGTTTGTATTACTAATAGCTAGAAAGGTTATGGCTAAAAATAATAATGATTTTTTTAATGCATTCGTATAGTTATGCATCATTTTTCTCTCATGTAAGTGTTTGCAAAATGTTAAGAATTATGCCGAACTATTTATTTAGATTGAACTTAATTAATATGATAGCTAAATATAAAGTCCGGCATAAAATATTAAATTGATAATTATTATTTCATCAAAACCATTTTACCAACTTGGCTCTTAAATAATTGACCATTATTGCTTTTCAAAGATACGGAATATAAATATACACCTGACGAAAGCGACGCCGCATCAAAAACTTTTTGATGATTACCGGCAGATAAATTTCTCATATTAAATTGAGCAACTGATTGACCGAGCAAATTATAAACGGATAATACAACATCGCCGGATTCAGGTAAAGCAAAAGTTATTTTAGTAGTTGGATTAAACGGATTAGGATAATTACCTAAGAGCTTTAATGTTTTTGGAATACTGACCGTTTTTGTGCCGTTAACTCCGACCAAAGTATTTGGGTCCATTACCATCCAGGCAGTTGTTCCATCAAAGCGTTCACCAAACCACCATACACGGGAGCCATAATTCTGATTAGGATCATCGAAGGAGTCAGCATCTTCCAACCTTACACCCATAAATAATAAATGGTCACCTAATCCCGGTTGATACCCCAGTCCGGTTAAATCCACCTTCATTTCAATAACGTAACCTTCATCAACGTCAGAAGAATTATCTACGGTTGTATTACCTTTCAATTTCAATGCAAGTTCTGTTGACGAAGAGTCCAAAAGGTTGGGAAGATAATCCAAAGCTTGATAAGTTGTATCGGTTTTATTACTAACGGCAATATTCAATTGCTGGAACAAAGTAATATGATCACCATTAGTTTTTGATCTGTCACCAATTCGAAAAGTAACACCGTCAAAATTATCAACATCGGTACCGGCTTGCACCAACTTATCGTTTACATCTGCAGCTAGATAAAGAAAATCCCCTTTAAAAAACATTTTTATTTTTGCGGTAACAGGGTCTAGTACCGGCGGGGTTAAACCATTGGCGTTTTGCGGTTCAAACCTTCCGCTTCTAAAGGGACCTACTCCAGGATAAGAATCCCTAACACTCCCTATATCCCAAGCCATATCAAAGGAATATGCCCCTGCCCATGCGGGTTCATCTAAAACACCGTCTATTACAGGATCCGGTTCGTTCCCGGCGTTCGGAACAATTACATCAGGAGGGATATCAGGAACCGGACCGGAACTAACAGTTACTGAAGGATTCACCATTACCCTTCCTTCGTTAAAATCGTTTGAAGTCCAAGGACTTTCCCACCAAGTTCTGGTAGTATATGAATCCAAAGGTCTACCTTGAAATACATCTTTATCCCATATGGAAAAGTTCAACTCAATTATATCACCTTCAGGTTTATTTACATCCACACCGACCGAATCCAAATTTATTTTCATTTCAACAGTATAGCCTTTATCAACCAAGCTATCGTTTGTAGTTCCGTCAACTACCATAGCAGCGTTAAATGCAGCGCTATCTTTGGGAAATACGTCATCGGTGCCAAAAGTACCTCTGAATACCGGTGGGTCTCCGGGACCAAAAGAATCATTGGCATACCAGAACGAATAAAAATATTCAAACGGAGAAGTAGGTAAAAATTTATTCAGATAATCATCAGTCAATCTTGATTTAACCGATAATAATATACCGTCCCAATTTGCCCAATCTTTTGATCCACCCACGCTAGAATCGGGAACTTGAAATGCGACGTAAAGATAGTTATCAGGAGTAACTAAAAATTTAACAATAGCATTTGTCGGATCAGTTACTGCCCCAGTCCGCCGCTTGGGTCTTGCGCCCATCCGCTTGAAGGCAAACCGGCACTTTCACCATAAGCTACATGCAACGACTCAGCAGAAGCCCATGAAGCTTCGGTCAGTTTACCATCCAGTACCATTGTTTCGGTAGTTGAACGTGCCCAAATTGCATCTTGTCTTTTTGCAAATTGTGCCGTTAACAAAGTAGAACTGAACAATAAGACGAAGATACTTAAAATTAGAAACTGGATTTTGTGTTTCATACTTTCCTCCGAGTTTAATATAAATTATATGACAATTATCAAATTTTGACGCTAAACAGTTTCCGGAACAAATAAATGTAAACGTTTACATTTATTTACAAAATATATCAAATCCAATCGATATTAGCAAGGTAATTAACATGCCTTTGTATATATCAACAACCATGTTTTATCCTTTTACACTACCCATCATTATGCCTTTTATGTAATATTTTTGCAATGCTAAGAATATTATTAAAACCGGCAATATTGTAATTACTGATCCCGCCATCATTAATTCCGGGTCTTGAGTATGTTCGCCCATCAAATTAGCTAATGCAACAGGCAAAGTATACATAGAATTATCGGTCAGCGAAATTAACGGCCAAAGAAAATCATTCCATGTTCCTAAAAAAGAAAATATTGCAAGCGTAACTAAAATTGGAGTTGCTAATGGAAGTATTATTTTTCTATATATTTGAAATTCACTCGCTCCTTCTATCCGTGCAGCTTCTATTAAACTATCCGGAATAGACATAACATATTGACGTATCAGGAAGATACCGAATACATTTGCCATTCCGGGGATTATAATTGCAAAGTAAGTATTAATTAGTCCGAAAGATTTTAACATTAAGAATAACGGTAACATTGTAACCTGTGCCGGTATGATCATAGTACTTAGTAATATGTTAAACAATTTATCACGACCGGCAAATTTATATTTTGCAAATGCAAAACCCGCTAATGAGTTAAAAAGCAAAGAAACTATTGTTACCGTAATAGAAAGAAATAAACTGTTGAAAAAATTTCTCGATAAGTTTAGTCGAGTAAACAGTCTTTTATATTGTATAAATGTAGTCGCATCGGGTAAAAACCTGGGGGGATAAACACTAGCATGTCCGTCGTTCATTAAGGATGCCGATAGCATCCAAATGAATGGCAGTAATGTTAAAAATGCGGTAAAAATTAAAAAAGTATATAGTAAAAATTTTTTCATAGCATAGCAGATTTTTTTTGAATTTTAAACTGTATAATTGTTGCAATTAATATTATCAAGAACAGAACAAAAGCAATAGCTGCCGAGTAACCCATATTCCACCATCTAAATCCTTCTCTATACATGTACAGAACAATACTTAACGTACTGTCTAAAGGCCCGCCTTGCGTCATTATGTAAGGTTCAGCAAAAACTTGGAAAAACCCAATCATTGTAATAATTGTTATAAACAAAGTTGTAGGTGCCAACATCGGCAAAGTAATGTTTTTAAATTGTTGCCATTTATTTGCTCCGTCTAATGTAGCCGCTTCATATAAATATTCGGGAATGTTTTGCAAACCGGCAATAAAAATAATCATATTGTAACCGAAATTTTTCCAAACTGACATCAGTATTATGGCAGGCAGAGCATAGTGTGGATCACCAAGCCAATCAATATTCCCTATTCCAAAAAAACCGAGCAAATAATTAAGGATACCAAATTTAGGATGATAAATAAATCGCCAAACAATTGCTACCGCTACTAAAGTAGTAACAACAGGCATAAAATATGTAAGACGGAATATTGATTTGAATTTAAGTAGTTTATCATTTAATAAAAGTGCGGCAGATAAAGATACAAATATTGATAACGGACCGGCTATTAGTACATAATAAAATGTATTTGCGAGTGCTTTCCAAAATAGCGGATCATTAAATAATTGCAGATAATTATCAAAACCAATAAATCTTGCACGACCAAAATCACTTAATGAATATATATCGAAATCAGTAAAACTCATTATAAACGCAGCAAGAACCGGTATAAAGAAAAATATAAAAATAGCAGACAACGCCGGGGTTAAAAAAATGTATGCGGCAGATGTGGTAGAATTTTTTAGTTTCATCTTAGTTTATAGTCCTTTGCATTTTTAAGCAGCCATCTTCTTTTTTCAAGTATTTTATTTACATCAGCATCCAAATGTTTGAGTGCTTCATCAATTGTCATTTTTCGCCTTGCAGCATACTCGGCATACTGTTGAATTTTAGAAAATGCAATTTGTTCCCACTCTGTAATTTTAGGTAATGGTTTTGTATAACCTAATTGTTCATAAAATGCTTTCATATATTTATTATTTGTAAATATTGAATCTTTCCATGCTTTCTTCAATGCAGGAAGATCGTTAGTCAGTTTATAAATTTCAAGCTGCATTTTAGGACTCGAAAGGAACTCGACAAATTTCCAAGATTCTTTTGAATATTTAGTCTTCTTATTTATCACCAAGCTCGAGCCGCCCGGCAAAGAAAGTCCGATTCCGGCAGAATCCGGCGCCGGCAATGGTGAAGTCATCCATTCGTTTTTTAATTTTCCTTTCATCCACTCTTTCATTTCCTTTACATTCCATGGTCCCGAAATATACATTGCAAAATACCCTTGTGCCATAGCCTGATATACATTGTTAACTTCGGAAAAGCCAACGGGTGCAAGCTTGTTATAATAAAATTTCATTAAATAACTAAAAGCTCTTTTGAATTTTCTGCTGCTGAAATTACCGTATGAATTATTATCTTTCAGCAGACTTGCGCCTGCTTGCAATCCGAAGATAACAAATATCGACCAATCATTTGTCGGCAGATAAATAGCATACTTGTCTTCATTTTTATATAAAGTTTTAATTTTTTTTGAAACGTCAATAAGTTCGGTCCAGTTTTGCGGCGGTTTATCGTAACCGGCTTTTTTAAGTATATCCTTTCTGTAAAACAAAACCCTGGTATCTATATACCAGGGTATTCCATAAACGGCTTTTCCGATTAAATTTGTTTCCCAAATACCTTTAAAATAATTTAAACTTGAAATATTCTTAGAAAATTTAACCTTTGGGTTTAAGTTTTGGATAGCATCCAAAGCTACAAACTGCGGAATCCATGTATTTCCAAGTTGAAATATGTCGGGTAAATTATCGCTGGCATAAGCCGAAATTAATTTCTCCTGAGCAGCTGTCCATGGAATCATCTGCACTTCAACTTTTATAGTTGGGTTTTGCCGCTCAAATTCGGGAATAAGTCTACTAACAGCTTCCCCCTCAACACCCATTCCCCAAAATTTAATTACAATTTTATTATTTTTTTTATTTGTGCATGCAGTTAAAAAAATAATTACAAGTATTGAAAAAATATATTTGCCAGTTTTAGTCATCTTTTAAAAAGTAAACACCAAAATTTATTTGAGCAAAATCATTTTCTTCACTCTGGAAATATTACCGGCTTTGAGTTTGTAAAAGTAAATCCCGGAAGGTAAATTGAGAGCGTTAAACACAACTTGATAAATTCCGGGTTTTTGATTTTTATTTACAAGCGTTGCCACTTCCCTTCCTAAAACATCATAAACTTTAAGAGTAATAAAAACCCCCCTTGTGTTTCCCCCTTTGGTAAGGGGAGGGCTATGGAGGGTTGGTATTGTATATTTAATTGTAGTTGAAGGATTAAATGGATTAGGATAATTATTTTCTAACTTAAATTTTTTAATTATGTTATTATTTTCCAATTCAATACCTGTCAGGTCCGGAACAAATCCTATTGAGTCAAGCATGGGTTGAATTTCCGGATTAGCCATAAAATTGTTCCACAATAATTGTGTCCGGTAATTTTCAATCATATCTATTATCGGTCCTTCATCAATAGCCAGATAATTATCAGCATACCAATTTTCATTTAAATTAAAAGCATCTTTAAAACCGTAAATTCCCCATAATTTTTTACCATAACTACGATATAAATTTCTCAGTACGGCAATAGATTTGTCAGGCGTATAAACGATTGAGGGAATTGCAGCGGCGGGTGTAATAGTTCCGTTATCATTGGTCCACGGTGAATGAGCTAAATATCCAAACGGATCAAAACTGGCAGTTAAGCCCCAAGTGGAATCGTTATATCCGTTAAAGCTTTTCGGATTATCCACACAATAGGCTCTATTAATTAATGTATGATGTTTATTAAGTAAAAAATAATTCACAAATTCATCTTTTTTATTCCGGGGATCAAACCCTAAAAACGAATAATGAGCAAAGAACAGTGGTCCGCCATAATCTGGTCCTACTTCTAAAGGAATTCCGTAAAATGTTTTTCCGTTCACGTAATTTGAGCCGCCCGCCCAACCGCTTTTATAAAGCTTTGCAGGAACCGGATGCGTTGGAGATGCAATTGCCAGAAGATAAGTTATCATGGTTTCATTCCAGCCAATAATTTTAACATTTTTATCCCAGCCGTAATTAGGCGACCAGTGCCAATACAAATAACTGCTTGACGGATTTCGTCTATACCAGTCCCATTCAACACTTTCCCAAATTTGTGTAATCAAATTACGAATTTCATTTTCCCCGGAATTATCCAGACCAAAGTACTCTCTTGCTGCTAAAAGTCCTTGAATTAAAAACGCAGTTTCCACTAAATCGCCGCCATCATCCTTATCCGAAAACGGAATTACTTTTCCAGTTTCCCCATCCATCCAATGAGGAAAGGCACCATGAAATCTATCAGCTTTTTGTGTTAAAAAGTTTAATATTTTCAGTAAGCGCGTTACACCTTCTTGCCGAGTTATAAAATTTCTTTCGATACCGGCAAGTAAAGCCATAACGCCAAAACCGCTGCCCCCTGTTGTAACAATATTTTTAGGATGTGATTTATAACCTTCCCGAATTAATCCAGAGACAGGATGCGCATAATTCCAAAAATATCTAAAGGTTGCTTCTTCAACCATATCGAGTAATTGTTCATCATTCATTCTATATGTAGTCGCAGTTACTTCGTTACTTAATGATGATTCATTGTTACTGCTATCAACAGCTGATATTCGATAAGTTACCGATGAATCGCTTTTCCCGAGATAATCAGTAAAAACATTTTCATCTTTAGGAATTACGGCGCGTAAATTCGGCACACCGGAAACAATAACGTAAATGTTATAATTTTTAAGATCGCTGTCACTATTATAATTCCACAATACATCTATATGCCTGTCAAATCCTTTAGCTTCAATATTTTGAGGGACTGCCGGAGGTGTGTTGTCGGTATTTATTTTCGAAATCATTCTTATTTCATCCAAATAAAGAATATGATTTACCGCATCGGATTTACTTTGCCCAAAAAAAATTGTTTTTATTTTAGTTAAATCTGCCGAACCGGGATTACTTTTAAATACATCTAAAGGAATGCTGATACGCTCCCAATTCTGAGCAATTAAATTCCCCTTATAATCTGCTATATTTACTTTCGGAGTTTTATTATTATTAACATCTTCAATATAAATAACCGGCAAATTAATTGATGCCAATCCCCCGTTGGAATAAGCCATAAAAACAATACTGTCTTTTGAATTTATATTATACGGAGTCCAGCCGGGTGATGCAACCGCAATACCCCAATCTCCTCCTGCTTGAGAATTCCAATTTAGTTTAAGACTGTTTAATCCGGCAAAAACCGTATTAGTACTCACAGGAAATTTGTTCCCGTTAATTAACTCTAACTGACTCGGCGAGTTAAAAAAGCCCCAACTCGGATCGTAAAAGTTTGCGTTAGAACTTTCATCATAAAATATGTAATCCTGAGCCAAATTAATTTTTAGAATAAAAAGAGTAATTACGATGAATGAATAAATTTTAATTCTCAAAAAATTCCTCAATATTTTTTTGTACAATATTAATTTGACAACTCTCTAAAGATACTTTATTGCGTTTAGAATCAAGGAGTTCAAAAGTAAGATTGTGCTTGCCGGACTTGATTTTTAACGGCAACCTTATTGACAACGATTCAAATGAATAATGTATTTTAATATCTTTGTTAATATTAATATTATTAATTTGAACTAATACTTTATTGTCAAATAAAACCATAACGCTTAATTTTTTATATTCCTTATTTCTATCATTGATAATCCAAAACTCAACATTTAGTTTACTACCCGGGAAATATTGATCTTGTTTTAAATTTACCGAAAGAAGTAGCGGTTTGAAAGCCTCTTTTAAGGTATCATACCCTAATTTGGGATTAAGATAATAGTCAACAACCGACCATGTAATTGAGGGCCAATAATCAATAAACATAAATTGGAAAATTCCGGTTATCCCGTCACCTTTTTTTCTTCTATAAGAATGGATCGCTTTTTTTAACAATTCCGATTGATAATTTTGTGAATTCCGGATAAACTCGTTTATGTTTTTCCCTAAAGGTATTTTAGCGATGTTAAATGTTTGATCGAACTGAAAATTATGGTATTCCCATACATCAATATCGGGTAAGAACAATTTTTCTTTGGGGATAAATTTTAACAATGAATTTTTATCAGGCAATGCCTGAGCTCCAAACTCCGTTACCAGCGGACCCATTGGGGCGGCAATAAAATCACCGGTTTTCCCCCAATACCATCCATCGTAAGCATGCTCTTCATAATTTGACGCAATTCTAATTATTCTCAATTTATCGATACTTTTTACAGCAGATAATAATTTCTTATCCAAAGTTTCTACTTGTTCTCCAGGCTCATTATGGCAACACCAGAAAGCAATGGACGGATGATTATAAAGTTGAGAAACCATATCCCGAATTTGCCTAACTGCATTCTTTTCAAATTTAACGGTATCTTCGTAAGTCCATTGTAAACTAAAATCCTGCCAGACTAAAATACCTTGTTTATCAAGTTCATCATACAGTTCTTGTCTGTTTACATGCGCATGCATGCGGATAATATTAATATTAGCATCTTTAATCAGCTTTACTATTTTTTTTATCCGGTTTGTTTTAAGCTCACTTAAAAATAGTGCGGGTATTAAGTTTGTACCCCGCAGAAACAATTTTTTCCCATTAATATAAAAATTACTTCGCTTATCTAATTCTACAATTCTGAGTCCAAAGTTTTGTTGTGCCCCGTTAAATTCCATTGAAGATATTTTCATCTTATACAGATTGGGTTTTCCAACATCCCACGTCCACCAAAGAATTATATCTTTTAAATTTAAAGCAATATCAATAATG
>JALSTI010000086.1 GCA_026983795.1 Melioribacteraceae bacterium | reverse complement strand
GTTTTCGCTTCGCGGCAAATTATTATAATCTTAATAATAATATTGAAAAAGAAATAAGAAGATTATCAGATGCTTTAAGTAGAAGAGTTAACTGGAATTGGAGCGTTTTAAAAACAAAGAATGAGTACGACTCAACAATAACTTTAGGGTGGACTCCCGAGCACGGGTTCGATAAAATCGGATGGATTGGATATAATGAAGCTCTTTTTGTTTATGTTATTTCCGCAGGTTCCGGATTGCAAAACGTAAATTCAATATACAATAATTGGCTTTCAAATTATACTTGGAAAGAGCCATATAAAGGTTTAGCTCATATTATTTTCCCTCCAATGTTTGGTCATCAGTATTCACATATTTTTATTGATTTTAGAATGATACAAGATAAATATATGCAGAAGAAAAATATTGATTATTTTGAAAACTCAAGGCGTGCGGTTTTAACACAATGGAAATATGCAATCCAAAATCCTGAAAATTGGGTCGGTTACGACTCTTTAACTTGGGGTTTAACTGCTTGTGACGGACCAGGACCCCGTTATAATTATGATAATAAAATTTTCAATTGGTATATTGCAAGAGGCACTAGCGGAATTTATGACGTTATGAATGATGACGGGACAATTGCCCCGACTGCTGCCGCTGCTTCTATTGTATTTGAGCCGGTTCTTGTTATTAAAACATTAAAAAATATGTATTCAAAATATAAAGATAAAGGTATTTGGGGAAAGTACGGATTTGTAGATGCTTTTAATTTAACGGTCAATTGGTTCGATAAAGATTTCCTCGGAATTGACCAAGGTCCCATTGTTTTGATGATAGAAAATTTTAGAAATGATTTTGTTTGGAAATATATAATGAAAGATAAATTGATTAAAAAGGGATTAAAAAAAACAGGCTTTGTTAAAAGGAAATAATAATAAATCATTATGGCTAACCTGAAATTAGTTAACGTAACTAAAATTTATAACGGTAAAATAAAAGCCGTAAATAATGTGAATATTTTTGCCGGAGACGGCGAATTTATTGTTCTGGTCGGACCTTCCGGATGCGGTAAAACTACTATTTTAAGAATGATTGCCGGTTTAGAAGAAATAACCGAAGGCGAACTTTATATCGACGATAAATTGATGAATTATATTCCGCCAAAGGATAGGGATATTGCAATGGTATTTCAAAATTATGCTCTATATCCTCATATGACTGTCTTTGAGAATATGGCATTCGGACTAAAATTAAGAAAATTCAGTAAAAATGAAATTAACGGTAGAATTCTGAAAGCCGCTAAAATATTAGATTTGGAAAATTATCTCAATAGAAAACCGCGCGCTTTATCAGGCGGACAAATGCAAAGGGTAGCGCTCGGTAGAGCAATTGTGAGAAATCCTAAAATATTTTTATTCGATGAACCGTTGAGTAATCTCGATGCAAAACTTAGGGTACAAATGCGAACGGAAATTTCAAAGCTGCATAACCGCCTCAAATCTACGATGGTTTATGTTACACACGATCAAACTGAGGCGATGACTATGGGCAATAAAATTGTAGTACTGAATAACGGAGAAGTTCAACAAATCGGTAAACCCATGGAGTTGTATAACCATCCGGTAAATAAGTTTGTGGCGGGATTTATAGGCAGCCCGGCTATGAATTTTATAAATGGCAAAATTATTAATGAAAATATGATGAAATTTATAGATGATGAAGGACTGTTTGAGTTAATATTAAACGATTCTCAAGCAGTTATATTAAAAAATTATTCCGGGAAAAACATAACCTTGGGTTTTAGACCAGAAGATATTTTAATTTCGCACGATAATAACAGCTTTTCAATTACTCCGGAAGTTGTGGAACCTATGGGAAATGAAACTTTTATTTATTTTTCAATCGCACATAATCCGGTTGTGGGGCGGCTAAACTCTAAGTTTAATATAAAAAAAGGCGTTAAACTAAATATTAAGATTGATACACAATCACTTTATTTTTTTGATGTTGATACTAAACAAAACATATTTTTAACTCAACAATTCTAATCCCATTCCGGTAATATACATTCAGGCGATACTCTCTTAAGCAATTTCTTAAAATCGATTAAACTTTCTTTAATAACTTTTGAATTTGCTTTGTGGCATGTTAAACAAGCTCCGACCGTAAGTATCCTTTTTTGTTCGTCCAAATTAAAAGAGCGCGCATTTGTTCTTGTTGATTTTCCCAGCTTACTCGAATCCAAAAATCCAATCCATGCATCTTGGGGAAGCCCGTCATTTTGATCTTCAGCATATTCGGCATCAAATTCCCAAATCCCTTTACCATTTGCAGTATGATAAGTTAATTTTCCGCGTCCGTAACCAATTGCAAGTGGATTGTTGTGGCAAGACTTGCAATCTCTGCCTTTTGCAGATGTTGTGTGCGAAACGGTCGGTGCATATAATCTTTTGAAAATTTTATCACCTTTCATTTTTGTAAACTTGCTTTTATCAACGGTTAAAATCATTCCGGGTATAAAAGTTTCTACTTTGGGTTTCTTTCCGTTTGATGTCTGTTTTTCAACAATTCCTAAAGTCGGCGGTCCGGCAAAGAAAATACCGGATGCTTCAATCCACCTGCCTTTGGTTTTATTGCCGGTCAAATGGTTTGTCCCTTCTTCCTCAGGAATGAATTCGGTGTGACAACCAACGCATTGAGGCGACCAACTTGTATGACAGCTGTTGCAAGTTAAATTAGAATGCGCTTGGCCAACATTGCATATAGCTTTTGGAGGTCTGAGCGGAAAAACTTTTTTCGTATTTTTCCCGATTAAGAAAGAAGAATCATTAACAACAAATGTGTTTATTAACGGTATGCTGTCTTTTTTTGTTAATAAAAATTTTCTGTCTTTTATATCAAATTTTCTAAGCCTGGCAATTTTTTGTGATTCGTAATCCATTTTATCAAAAGTTATGGTTTTAGGATTATCCGAAAAATGACAATCTTCACATTGAATTTTCGTTTGATTCTCTTCGTGTGCATAAATTTTTCCGTCCCCCATTAATTCATATGAATTATGGCAGTCGATACATTCCATACCTTTTTTGTGATGAATGTCTTCTGCCACAAACTTGAAAACTCTACCATCTTGCAAAATTCTTAAGCTATCCGATTTAACTTCTGCTTTTTCAATATGTGTTTCATGCCAGCCTTCGTAATTTGTTGAAATTCTTCCCGAACGGCTATGGCAGCCGAAGCAGTGATCGTTATTTACGTTTAATGAAATTCCGGGATGAAATAATGTGTCGTTTTTTATTCCTTTAATTTTATTTGAAGAAAGATAATTTGCCAATTCCGATTTTGCGCTTTCCGGATAATTTAAATGACAGGCAATACAACCGCCTCCGCGCGAGAGTTGATTAATTGGTTCAAACTTTTCTTTTTCTTTACTTAGATGACAAGAAGCGCATAAGTTTTTCAAATGAATATCGGCGGCACTGTTTTCAATTTCGTCAACTCTGTAAAGTTTATTCAAACTGTCCGATTCACCGAAAACAAATTTGTCAACGCTGACAACTCCGCTCATTGAAGTCATAATTGAATTGTTTACTCTATCCGGAATATCCGGATGGCATTTTGTATTTCCGCAAGTCAAATGAGCATTGCTGAGATTCCCGGGAATTAAAACCAGATCGTAATGCGCAAGATCTTTGTCAATTGTAAAAGGATTGCCCAAATGGCAAGATGCGC
>JALSTI010000085.1 GCA_026983795.1 Melioribacteraceae bacterium | reverse complement strand
TTTATTTGTTGTGAAAGATATTAAAAAGGGTGAATTATTCACTGAAGAAAATATCCGGTCAATTCGCCCGGGAGCAGGTTTACATCCAAAATATTTTAGTGAAATTCTGGGTAAAAAAGCCTCACAGAACTTAAAAGCGGGAACTCCCTTAACTTCAACAATGATTGAAGAGTTTAAGCAATAAAGATTATTTCATCAACACCAATTTTTTAACTTTTCTATATGAGTTACTATTATCTAATTCTTTTACTTCAATTCCATAAAAGTAAACGCCTGACGATAGATTTGAAGCGTCAAAACTAACTTGATAAAATCCTTTTTGCTGCTTGCCGTTTACTAATTCCGTTACAACTTTTCCCAGTGTATCAAAAATTTGTAATTTTACATAACTTCTCGAAGGAAGATTATAGCTGATTTTGGTCAATGGATTAAACGGATTAGGATAATTTTGTTGTAATACAAATCCTGCCGGAATTTTTTTATCCGATTCTTTAATAATTAGCACTAAGTCGGAAGAACTACCCACAATTTTCGAAAAATGATTTAGATATATGCAAACGGAATCGGGTTTTCCCGTTTCACCTTTTTTCAATTCCCATTCAAGTCCATCTTTAAAATATTCTCCCCCTAAATAGTAAGCAAATTCAAGATTATTCGGGTCTATACCCAGAGAATCCAAAAGGCTCAAAAAAGAATACGATCTTGGTATACAAATAAACGCTCTTTTACCTTTGTTGAAATAATAATATTCGTCGGTGGGAGTTATTCCCGAACTATCTCCGGTTACTTCAATGCCTAAAAACATAAATAATGGCGGCGCACTAGCAGTTGGTTTTATGTATTTTCCATAAGAACTGCAATCAAATTGTTGGAATTTAATATCAAGAAATACATTTTCGTTCAAGGCTCCATTTTCAATACCTACTCTAGTTCCCACTAATGCATCGTATAAATTTTGCCAATTGGAAATTTGTCCGGGTAATTTTTGCGGTTCAATTATAAAACTATTTCCTTCACAAAAATGACCGATTTGAGAAGTATAGCTTGTATCTAAACAAGGAAAATCAATCGATAAACGATAGTTCACGTTATGGGTTTTACATGTAAAATTTTCTCCTGTATATTTAAGCATAGTGCCGTTATAACCCACGGCCCAACCATGATCTGGATCCGGAAAGTTAACGGAGTAGAGTTTATTGGAATTATCAACATTTTCCTCTTTCCATGTTTCACCGCCGTTAATCGTCAGTATTGACGCACCTAATGTTTGTCGGTTATATCCTAATCCACCAACAATATATCCCACGTCTTTATTAACAAAATATACAGAAAAGAAATGATGCTCGACCGGCGCATTTTGTAATACCCATGAGTTTCCACCGTTTTTTGTTTTTAATATTGTTCCATGATCTCCAACCGCCCATCCGAGATAAGGATTAACAAAATAAACAGAATTCAGATGGTTATTTGTAGGAGGATTTATCACTTTCCAATTATTTCCCGAATCATCAGATTTAATAATTGTTCCATTTCTCCCAACCGCCCAAATATTATTGGACAAAATAAAAATAGAATTAAGTTGTTCATTAGTATTTGAACTCTTCGGTGTCCAGCTAATACCTCCATCTACAGTTTTCCATAATAAACCATTTTCTCCACAAACCCAACCAACATTTTTATTAATAAATCTAACTGATCGTAAACGATTTAAAATGCCCGTCTGAATAGCTTTCCATTTTTTGCCGCCATCGGTAGTTTTTAAAATTGTTCCGTAGCCACCCACTGCCAACCCAAAATTACTGTCAACAAAATAAACAGATAATAAATGTTTGGTAGTGCCGCTAAATTGTTGGATCCATGTAGAACCTCCATCAACAGTTTTAAGTATTGTTCCGTTATAACCAACAATCCAACCCGTTGAACTATTAACAAAATAATTTGAAATAAACCATTCTTTCGTTCCGCTATTTTGATGCGACCATTGAGAAAAAACAGATGCGTAAAGGAATATGGAAAAAAGAATTGAATATGAAAATATTTTTTTTGTTTTCATCCTCTTATCTTAATAATACAAATTATTTCTATTATCGGTAATAATGCATAATATTTAATTTGTCAATAGATTAAATCAGTAATTTTAAAAATTTTCATACTTTATTTAATTAGTAGCATTCTTTTTGTTTGGGATTGATTTCCGACATTTAATCTATATAAATAAACTCCGCTCGCTAAATTGGAGCCGTCGAATTGAACTTGATAAATACCGGGACTTTGTTCTTTGTTTACTAGTGTTGTAACTTCCCTGCCGAGTACGTCGTATATTTTTAACTGGACCCGTTGAGACGTTGAATGCAACGTTTTTGCGTTTGCTATTGTATATTTTATTGTTGTTGTCGGATTAAAGGGATTAGGATAATTTTGGTAGAGTATAAAACCTGTCGGTAAATTTTTATTTTTTACGGATAGTATAGGACCGTTATAAATGAGTCTGAATGCATCTGCAACAACTTTCCCGGTTTGGTTTGATTCTACTTTGATAGACAAGCTATTAAAATCATTACCCAAAAAAACCTCACCGAGAAAATTCCATTGCCCGCCGTTAAGTCTTTGAGTTTTTGTAAATATTTGACTATCCTTCTTTGTTTTTACAATAATTTTGGTCTCAAAGGAATTTGCCGGATCCGATTGCCACCAACCAAAAAGAGAATAGCTGCTACTAAATACAAGACTGTCAACATTATATAACACAAATGCGCTTGTATCGTTTTCCGGCAATTCATAAAAATTACTTCCGTAAAATTCTTTCCCGGAAAATTTTATATTAACATTTCCGTTTACAATGGCAACGTTGTTGTCTATAATTAAACGCTTCGGATGTGAAATATTAAGGTATTCGGCAATAGAGTATACTGTCCGTTTCCCTATTTCGAACAAGTTGTCATTAGTAACTTCCAGCGTATTTGAACTTTTTAAGTAATTATTATAAGGCGTTTCATACGTTAACGCCATTACTTTATCTCCGTAATTATTCCATAACCACCCTTCGGGAAATTTTGATTTAAGAGACGACTCATTAAAATCATCCTGTTCAAAGTAAGGATTATCCGATGCGTTAAGATTAGCAAATTCATATTCTTTATAATAAAAACTATCTGATGTGGATTCCGGAGTATGAATCCAAAAAGTACAATACGAAGACGCTTGAGAATGTAAATTGAGAAAGTTTGAGATGACTTTACGGTTATTAATTTCAGTCAATCGCTGCCTTAATATTTTTACTTCCTTGGCAGTTTCACTTTCCGTTTTATTCCAGTTGGATTCTAAATCAATCCCGTTAAAATTAGTTCTCGATCTTCCGTAGTAAACCCCGTCTGGATTAACAAACGGAACAAGGTAGAAAACAATTTTACTTAAGTAATAATTAATAACTTCTTTTCCACTTAACAACTCTTGAACTATTCCGTCGAAATGCCATGAGCTTGGGGTCTCGCCGGGATGAGTTCTTGCATGAATCCATACAATTTTTTTCGTACTGTCCGGAAATGCCGGATCGGTAATTTTCATTTGTTGAATGGGGAGATTCATGGGAGTAAAACCGAGAGTATCAAGCGTTACAAAATCGTTTTGAGTCCATTCATTTAATCTCTTTTGTAAATAGCTAAAAGTATAAGGAGTATAATAAGCTACATAAACAGTATCGTTTTCGTAAGTTTTTTCAAATGTATTAACTTGTGGGCTTTCGCTTTCGGAAAATCTTAAAAAAGTATTATTATCATAAGAATACATAGCCCTTGTTACATCGCTGTTTTGTACCGTAACGCTAACAAACTTATTATTAACTCCGCTCATTCTGAAGTAAAACCACCGTCCTCCGATATCTTCCCTGGTGGTTACATTAAAATGAACCGAGTCGTTTGTAGAAACGGAAGCAATATTTCCGCTTTCAAAGTTCGCATCAAAAGTAATTTGAGAATACAGGAACGACGGGATAAAAATAAAAAGCAAAAAGTAAAAGTTTAAAGAAATGTACTTTTTCATAATGAACCAAAAATTATAATAGTAAAAATAAATGTAATCTATTTAATTGATATTATCGAAATTAATTTTATAATTCAATACTTCCATATCTTAATTTTTACAATTCACGCTTTTTTTCAATCTAATTATCAGAAAATGTATCATCTAGAATCTCCTGTTATTTTTATATTGATAATCATCTTTCATGATTATTGAATTGTAAATAATTTTCCTTGTTGTTCAAAATTTAAATTCACCCGTTTATACAATGTTTAATTACAATTCAGCAACAATGTGATAACCATCACACTGATGTGAAAAAGTGCATTGCATCACAGTAATCGTAGTTTGTTTTGTCCATATTTGAGACAAAAAAAAAGAAGGACAAAATGGAACATATTTCAAAAACACAGCAGCAGTTAGTAGCAGAAAAATCAGCCTCAGCATCGCAAAGTTCGCAGTTTATAAAAAAATACCTTATAAATCCGGTTTCATCAGGATTAATGGGTTTTGCAGCCTTTTTTACTTTAATTTTACTTTCAAACTTGTTTACTTATGTTTTTGGAATTTCATCTAACTTTGTATTAGGAATTGATGAAGTGCTTTATTCTGCAGTAGGATTTGTATTGGTTTTTTCTTATAAATTTTTAGAAAATTTTCAAACTAATTAAACTATTTCGCTGTTAAGTTTTTCGGTTCTGTCTGCAATTTTTAACTTTTCTATCAATTCGAATAAATCGCCCTGCATTATATTAGATAAATTATAAAGAGTTAAGCCAATTCTATGGTCGGTAACTCTGTTTTGAGGGTAGTTGTACGTCCTTATTTTTTCGCTTCTATCGCCCGAACGAACCATTGATTTTCTTTGAGCCGCAATTTCATCTTCTTGTTTTTGTTTTTCCAAATCGTATAAACGGGTCTTGAGTACCTTCATAGCTTTCTGTCTGTTTTTCAATTGCGAACGTTCGTCTTGGCATTGCACAACAATTCCCGTAGGAATATGAGTTATTCTCACGGCAGTTTCGACTTTATTAACATTTTGCCCTCCCGCTCCACCGCTGCGGTAAATATCGATTCGTAAATCATTTTGATCAATTTCCAATTCAACATCTTCGGCTTGAGGCATAACAACCACTGACGCAGCCGAGGTGTGCAATCTTCCGCTTGCTTCTGTAACCGGAACACGTTGAACCCTGTGAACTCCGCTTTCAAATTTCAAATCTCCGTAAACACCTTTACCACTAAGACTAAAAACCACCTCTTTAATTCCACCCATGGTAGATTCGCTAACGTCAATAATTTCTTGTTTCCAACCTTTAAGTTCGGCAAATCTTGAATACATTCTGAACAAATCATTTGCAAAAATTCCCGCTTCGTCGCCTCCCGTTCCGGCTCTAATTTCCATTATTACATCTTTATCATCATCGGGATCTTTAGGAATAAGCAGAATTTTTATTTTATCTTCCAGCTCAAGTTTTTTTTCCTTAAGTTCGTCTAATTCGGCTTCGGCCATTTCAATCAGTTCATTGTCATCGGATGAATTTATAATCTCTTCGTTTTCCTTTATATTTTTCACTACATCCGTGTATGTGTTATAAGTATCTACAAGCTCAAGCAACTCGCTTCTTTTTTTGCTTAGTTCAATAACTTTTTCTTGATTCGATAAAATTTTGGGATCGGATAGTTGTTTTTCAATCAGATCGAATTTTTCTTTGATTTCTTCTAATTTTTCTAAAACTTCCATAAATCTCTCAAATTTTGAATTTGAAATATAACAAAGAAGATAATGAATTACTAAGATTGGGAATAAGCAATGTTTACTTACATGCCCAATTTTTAAAAATGTTGAGCTTCTTCAGTTTCTTTAACTAATTTTTCTTAGCTTTTCTAAAATTTCTATTTGTTTACCTATCGCCGGTATTAAGATATTCCGTTCTATTTCAAATTTTACATTTATTTTTTTAAATAGCTTACTTAATGCGTCAAACATATTCTCATCGGGATATCCGTTATCGCGTAAATAATGAATTAATTTTAAAGTCTTAAAACCGTCGAACCAAAGTTTTTTTTGGAAATTGATTTGTTCTACCGATTTTGAATTTTTAATTATTCTATCCCAATTTTCGTAAAATTTATTTTTAAGCAAAAAATTATATAACGCTTTATCAATTTTTCCGGCTTCGGTCAAATATTTTTGCGAAGATAAAACTTGTTCAGAATTAAAAACAGCAAGCCAATTTTTTAGAATTTTAAATGAATTGTGCGAGTATAACAAATACTCATTTTGTTTATGAGAAAGAAACCTTCTAACACGTTGACCTGTTCCGAAAGGAACTCTCCAAGAACTCCGGGCAGACGGATAAACTGTTGTTGTATATATTTTATCGATTTCAACAATTTTTGCTAATTTTTCCATAAAATAGAAGTCTTCCCCGGCTTTTCTGGTATTCATTCCCCCAACTTTTACATAACTTCCGGCATCAACTAAAATTGTAGAACCGATTGTGTGAAATGCGTAAGGCGACATCGCATATTTCAGACTCAAAACATAATACCGCAAAAATATTTCATAAGCTATAATCGCTAACTTATTCTCCTCAGATTCCGGCAGTAGATGTTCAAAATGCAAGTAAGCAGCGTAAAGATTTCTTGAGTTAAAATTTTCAATTATTTCAGCAATATAATTTTTATCAACTAAGCAATCGGAATCTAAGCAAGCAATTATTTTTTTACGTGAATTTCCGTAATCAAAAAATTGCAAAGCGATATCCATCCCTATTTTTCTCGCTAATCCAACTCCGCCTTTTTCCTCCGGCAATTCTTTGCCCGGCGATGCTGCATCTACAATTCCAATATTTATTTCTTTTTTACGGTATTCTCTTTCTAAAAAATGTAATAACTTCCGGTTATCGCTTTTTACGCCGTAAGAAGAAGATTTAATATTATTTACGACAAAAACGATCAATGTTTTATCGAGATAACTATTTGTTTTTAAAGAAGTTAATAGTTCCGCTACATTCTCAAATTCTTGTATGGCGGGAACAACAATTATTAATTCGAATTTCCGTTTTAATTCGTATTTCAAAGCATATTTACGGATTGACTTTTTGAATAAATATTTTTTTACAAAATCCGGTAAAATTTCCGTTTCTTTATTTTTCAAATTTCCCTCAAATTATGTGACTCATATCACCGATTGCTATCATTTTGAGACAACAATTATTAATTATAAAATCAAAAAGCATAACTAAATCTGCCCGATTTTTTTATCAATTAAATATTCCTCTGCAAATTCTTCAAAAATTCAATCTTAAACTATGTTTTTTTGTCCTGAGAAAAAAAATTAAAATTTTTCACGTGAATAATTTTGTCGGCACAATATTTGTTTTTTTGACCTAAATCGTAGTTACATAAAACCAAAATTAATGCAAATAAAATTAATCCTTAAAATAAATAAACTGTTGACGAAATTTATCGATAATCTAACATAATAAACTATTAACGCAGAGAGAACCATGCAGAACAATGTAAACCTTGCATTAAAAAGTAATGAATTGTTTAAAAATGCCGATTTAAGCAATTTCAATCTTCAAGACCTGAAAATTAAATTGATAACCTTGCGAGAAGGCGAGGTTCTTTTTAGAGAAGGCGATCAAGCTAATTCAATTTATTTAATTTTAGACGGCGAAATAAATTTACTGAAGAAAAAAGCACTCGGTAAAACCAATTCAATAATTTTAGGCCAAAACGAATTTTTTGGTCAAGATGAATTCTTTTTAAAGACAACCAGAAAATCAACAGCAGTTGCTTTGGAAGATACAAATTTAGCGGAATTATTCCGCGAAGAATTGGATAATTTGCTTGAGCATTACAACGTTATTTTTAATAATATAAAAAAATCACTTTCCGACTTAGACAAGTACACTAAATCCCAGCTTGAACAATTGGTTGAACGCGCAAGGCAGGAAAAATTAGGCATTATCGAACATCCGTCCCCCTCAATTTACGAAATTGAAACCCATCCTCAGAATCGATTATCCAAAGATTCGAATGATAAAAAAAGCGATGAATTACTCTCTGAGATAAAAAGTATCAAATCCCGTTTAAACAACATCGAAAGCGAAAAAGAAGAACTTGAAAACGAATTAAAAAACAAAGAAGAAATTATAGAAAAATTGAACGAAAAAATCTTAGAATTCGAAGAGCGTACATTAAGCGAAGACCAAAAAGCAGAAGAAAATAAAATTAGGCTAGAAGAAGAAAATGCAAAATTAATTGACGAAATTGAAACTCATAAAAACGAAATTAACATTTTAAAAGAAAGAATAGAAGAGCTTTCACTACAAAATTCCCACGAATCCGGGAAATTAGACCAGATTAGATCAGCTAAAGACGAACTCGAGAACCGTCTGGCCGAATCATTTTCGGCAAATGAAAGATTTGAACATGCCTTAAAAGAAAAAGACGCTCAAATTGAAAATCTAACTCAACAAATAAACGAGTTGAAAAACGAATCGGCTCAATCGGAAATTTCTTCTTCCGTTAAAGAACAGGAAATTGAGAAACATCTGGAAAGATTCAAAGAATTAGAAAACCAAAATTCTCAATTGCAAGACGAAATTGAAGAGAAAAACAAACAATTGCAAAGTTTAGAGGAAAACCTTAATTCGGTAGTTAACAATAATGCCGCTTACGAAGAAAAGCTTAACCAATTCGAAAACTTAAATTCCGAGCTCGAAAACAAATTATCTGAATCAAATTCCAAAAGCAAAGAGCTTGAAAACTCTCTGAATGAAAAATCCGGACTTATTGAACAGCTAAAACAACAATTGGCAGAATTTGAAGGCGAAAAAGAACAAGCCGGAATTAATTTAATAATCAAAGAACAGGAAATAGAAAAACATCAGGAAAGATTCAAAGAATTAGAAAACCAAAATTCTCAATTGCAAGACGAAATTGAAGAGAAAAACAAACAATTGCAAAGTTTAGAGGAAAAACTTAATTCGGTAGTTAACAATAATGCCGCTTTCGAAGAAAAACTTAATCAATTCGAAAACTTAAAATCCGAGCTCGAAAACAAATTATCTGAATCAAATTCCAAAAGCAAAGAGCTTGAAAACTCTCTGAATGAAAAATCCGGACTTATTGAACAGCTAAAACAACAATTGGCAGAATTTGAAGGCGAAAAAGAACAAGCCGGAATCTATTTAACAATCAAAGAACACGAAATTGAGAAACAAAAATCAAAACTTGAGGAGTTGCAAAAACTACAATCCGAATCTGAACAGAAATTATTGGAAAAAGAAAATAAAATAAATGAACTAAACGAAAAATTAGAAAACATTTCGGCATCACAATCCGGTCAAATAGATACTTTAAATGAAGAAATCGAAAATCTTAAAAAAGAAAATGAATCGAAGGACGGCGAGTTAAAAAATCATATTTCCGAAGTTAATTTTTTACAAGATCAAAATGATAAACTCCAAGCGCTAATTGACGATCAGAACTCTAAAATAAATGCTTTGGAGGAAAAACTAAGTCAATATTCCGAAAATTATTCGCAGGAAATTGCAAATAAAGATTCAGAGTTAAATTCGTTGAAAGAATTATTGGAAAATCAAAAGCAACAGTTGGAAAGCTTACAAACTGAAAAAGAAAACCTGACCGGCGAAGTTCAAAAACATTATTCGGAATTTGAAAAAATAAAAAATGAACGCGAAGAAGTTTTACAAAAATTATCCGAATACGAATCTAAGCTTGCCGAACAGAATAATTTAAAATACAACTTATATTCGGAAATAGACTCTCTTAAAAATAAATTAACCGAACTTCAAGAATCGGAAAAATTAAATTCGGAGTTAATAAACAACCAAAAATTACAATTAAACCAAAAAGAGCTTGAGCTTGAAAATATTCTTAAAAAAGAAGAAAAAAATAACGGAATAATCGAAAATCTCCGGAACAAACTGCTTGAGTATAAAGAGACAATCGACAAGCTTGTTGTTGAGGAAAAAAATAAAAATGAAGTTTTAGGAAAACAGAGTTATAAATTAGCCGAACTGGAACGCGAAAGAGCCGAATTCATCAGGAAAATTTCTAATTACGAAACTTTGGTTGCCGATTATGAAAACAAACAAAACGAATTTGACGAATCCAAAGCTAATTTGCTAAAAGAACTTGAATTGAAAGATGAGCAAATAAACAACCAAAACGAACTTACCGAACAATTAGCTTCGGAAAATGAGAAAATTAAAGAAGAATTGTCTAACAAAAATGAATTGATTAACGAATTAAACGCTAAAATTGACGAATTAGAAAAACAAAAACTGTCAAAAGAAAGCGAACTAATCGAGAAAAATAATCTTGTTGTAAAATTTGAAAAGGATATAGAAAACTTAAGAAACTCAAAAATGGATTTAGAGTTTACCGTTCAAAAAATCGAAAAGATTTTGTCAGAAAAAGAAATTCAACTTAACGAACTAATTGCCAAGGAAAGCGAATTAACAAATCAATTAGATGAAAGAAATAAAACAATAAACATTTTGAATGATGATTTGAAGAATTCAAAGGAATCAATAGAAAATCTTAGTAATTCGGTTGAACAATATAAAACGGAACTGGAAGCCAAATCCATTGAATTACAAAACAGCAAAGAAAGAATTTCCTATTTAGAAAAAGCAGGACAAAATTTACGAAACGAAATAGAAACAAAAGAACTTCACCTTTCAAATCTGAAGGAAGAACTAAGTTCAATCCACAATCAATTGGATGTTTTGAAAGAGGATAAAGAGCAATTGCAAAATACTATTGAAGTTTATGAAAATAGAATTGCGGAACTTGAATCTTCCGAAAAAGAACTTAAAAAATCCGAAGAAGAAAAGAATGACATTATAATTAAACAAAGCCACACTATTGCCGAACAAGAATCGGTAATTGAAGACTTAAAACAACTCGAAAAACAAAAGGCTAAAATAGTCGATCAACAAAATCAAAAATTAAAACAATTGAGTCTTGAAGTTAAACAGTTGAATGATATTAAACTGGAAAACGAAAACTTAATTCAAAAACAATCCGAAAAAATAGAAGATTATAAAGATGAAATTTTCCGGTTGAATAGAAATATTAGCGAACTTGAACAGAAAGAGGAACAGAAAAATAAATTTATTAACGACCAAGTCAGACAAATAACCGAACTTGAGTCGATTCAAAATGAGTTGAAGCAAACTTTGAAAAATAAAGATTCCGAACTTAAATCCCTTAAAGAAGAGTTGGAACATTCCAGTAACAAAAACATCGAAAATGAAAAACACATTAACGGGTTGAACGATAAAATAAATTCGTTGACAAATGAAATATCCGATTTGAATTTTGAACTTGATCAATCCAAATCACTCTTAGAAGAAAAAGAAAATGAAATACACAATTTCAGCGAACAGTTATCTCAGTTGAATTCTCAAAAAAATGATTTAATAACACAATTAAAAGCAAAAGAAGACGAAGCATTACGGTTTGCCGACAGATTAAAAGAACTTCAACAAGTAGAAATTGAAATAAACAAAGAACTTGAGAATAAAAACGAAACGATTAACGAAAAATCGCAACAAATTGAAGCGCTGAACAAAGATATAAATGAGCTTAAACAAATATTAGAAAGTAAAAACGAATTGATTCGTTTGCAAAACGAAAAACTGAAATCACTTGATGAATTACAACAATCGCTTGCTTCCCTTTCCGAAGAAAAGGAGAAAGCCGAAGCCGCTCTTAATAATCAAATTTCCGAACTCGAATCCGAAGTTAAAGAGCTGAAAAATATTGAACGCTCGAAAGAAGAAGTTCTTAATTCTCTTAATCAAGAACTGAAAAATGTAACTGAAGAAAGAAATAACTTAAAACATTTACTTTCCGAAAAAGATGAAATGAACGATAGATTAAACGATAAAATTAATGAATATGAATCGACTTTAAGCGACGTAAACGAAAAAATGGCGGTTCAGAACGCCCTTGTAGATAATTTAAGAAATGAAATACGCGTGTTACGGGAAAAAGCAGAAAAATTATCTTCCATTGAGTACGAAAAAGATTTAATGGAAAAAGAATACGCAACACAAATTTCACAATTGAAATCGCAAATTGCTTCGCTGGAAGAAGCAGGAAAATCCAAAGACGGAATTCTGGAAGAGCTAAACGGTAAATTAAAAAATCTAATCGACGAAAAGAATGCTCTTCAAAATTCATTAAACGAAAGCGAAGAAACCAAAACCCGGTTAAGCGAGGAAATTGATAATTATAAAAATAATCTTAATGAAACAAACGATGCGCTCGACGCACAGTACGCACTTGTTGAAAATCTGAAAGATGAAATTAACTCTCTACGTGAAAATGAAGAAAAACTGACGAATGCAATTAACGAAAAATCCGAACTTGAGAAACAATATAATTCACAAATTTCACAACTGAAATCGCAAATTGCTTCGCTGGAAGAAGCAGGAAAATCCAAAGACGGAATTCTGGAAGAGCTAAACGGTAAATTAAAAAATCTAATCGACGAAAAGAACCGGCTGCAAATTGCACTGAATGAAAAAGAAACCATTGATCAACAATTAAATACAAAAGTAAAAGAATATGAAGCGGCAATAAGTGAATTCAATGAGAAGCTTGCGGTACAAGATACTTTGGTTGAAAACTTAAGAACCGAAATAAATACGTTGAGGGAAAAAGCCGGAAACGTTGACTATCTGGAAAACGAATACAAAAGCAAAATAAATGAACTGAACAACGCTCTTGAGGAATACAAACATCAATATGAAATTTATAAAGAACAAAACCAAAAAGATTCCGAACTAATCGAAAGTCAAAAGAAACGCTTAAATGAACTTTCGGCCAAAATAGATGATTTGAGTCTAAATGCAAATGAAAAAAGCGAAATAATTGAAAGACAAAGAACAGAAATTGACAAGCTGACAAGCAACGATACAATGTTGAAAGAAAGCTTGAAAGAGCGCGATAAATTTATAGAAGACTTAAACCAAAGAATTGCCCATTTCGAAAGCAGAATTAACGCACTTGAAGAAGAAGAACAAAATAAAGATTCAATGGTTGAAAAACTGAAAAACGAATTGAAGCAAGTAAGAGAAAGAGAATTCGATTTGGAAAAAGCCGAAGAAGAATATATAAATAATTTAGATAATTTAAAATCTGAAATAAGTAACTTAAAAAATCAACTCTCGCACAACGAGGAAATTATAAAAGAAAAAGAAGCTTTATTAAACGAACAGGCAAAGAAAATAGAAGAGTATAACGAGTCGTTAAAAAATTACGATTCTTCCCAGCAAGACAAAATGGAACTGATAAATAAACTAAAATCAGAACTCGAAGAATATAAATCCAAAGAACAAACCTTGATTGAATCGGAAACAAAACTTAGCGAATACAGCGAAAAATTCGAAGGCTTGCAAAATGAACTTTCGTATCTTAAAGAACAATTGAGTAATTACGAAAACCTGAAAGAAGAAAATCAAAAGATAATCGATTCCCAAAAAGATGAAATTAATAAGCTTACCGAGAAGATCTCAATTCTGGAAAACGAAGGGAATCAATATTCCGAGGAAAATCAAAAATATTACGAAGAACTTAATGAATTTCAAAAGATAATTGGCGAAAAAGAAAGCGCATTACAAGAAAAACAACAACTAATCGAAAACCTGAATTTGAGAATAGAAGAATTAAGCGAAAAAATAGCGAAATCGAACGATGCTAATTATGAAAGGGATGAACGGTTAAAATCGCTTGAAAACGAATTGAATTTAATGAAATCGATTAATAAAGAATTGGAACAAAGCGAACACGAAAAAGATTTACAAACCGAAAGTCTTAGAAAACAACTTGAGGCAATCAGAGAAAAAATAGATAAATATCAATCGGAAAAAGAAGATTCCGAAAGAAGACTAAAAGAGAAAGACGAAATAATCAACAGCCTGCAAAAAAAGGTCGAGGAAAACAATTCAAATTCCGACGAACAAAACCGCAATTTCGAAAATATTTCATCGCAGCTTGATGAACTGAATTCAAAAATAAAAGAGCAGCAAAACAAAATTTCCGAACAGGAAAAGTTAATTGAACGCCAAGCGCAACAACTTTCCAAATTGAAGCTTGATATTACGGAAACGGAAATGAATGAAAGTCAAAAAGATCAAATTATTGAAAATCAAAGCGCACAAATAGCCGAATTGCAATTACTTGCCGAAGAACTTGAAACGCTTAAAAGTCAAAAAGAAGATCATTCCGAATTCTTGAATAACCAACTCGAAGAATTACGCAATTCATTATTGGAACATGAAGCCGAAATAAACCAAAAAGAAGATATTATAGAACGACAAGTTCAAAAAATTGCCGAACTTGAAGCAGCTTTAAGTGAAATTGAACAAAATAATAACGAAGAACCTCAAAGCGATAATGTAACTCAATTAAACGAAAATATGCCGGCGGAACCGGAAAATAATGTTAACGAAACTACTGTGAATGAAGAAGAATTGAATGTTGTGGAAGAACCGCAATTTAATCCGGCTGATATTAAAATAGAAGAAAATCAAGAAATTGAGAATGTGGAAGAACTTGAAGTAACAAATGAAGCTGATTTTGAAAATTCCAAACAAGATGAATCATCTGATCTTTTTGAGGAAATTACCGGTAACGATTTTGACACGAAGATCGTCGGCGATATTTCAATTGTTCGCGTAAATATTCCCCGCGCAACCATGGAAAAAGCGTCGGAACTTAAAAAACATATTTTTGATGTCTTGGAAAACAACGGAAATAAAATTATTGTCGATTTATCGAAATGTGAATTTGTAGATTCTACCGTATTGGGAGTTTTGGTAAGCGCTTTGAAAAACGCAAAAGCTTCCGGCGGTAATTTAATCCTAATTTGGGACGACCAAACGGAATCTTCCATGTTCTACATTACAAGAATGGATAAAGTATTTACGATAAGGAATAATATTCAAGCCGCCTTGGCAGAATTTGAAAATTAGCCAAAGTATTTAACTAAAACTAATTAATATATTAATGTTTAACTTAAAGCGCTGTGTTATTAAACCGGCGCTTTTTCTTTAACTGGAAATTGTTGAACTATTCATCAAAAAATTTATTTAGCACTCTTCCCTTTCCAAAGTTTAGTAAATCAAAATTATTTTCAATAAACTTTTCCGGGCTTCTAACCCATAAATTTATAATAATACACCGTAACCTATTTTGCTCTAATGATTTAAAGCAGCTAAAAATTGAATATTTCGCAAAAAAAGGGTAATTTTGTAACTCTTTTTTCAAAAAATTATCTACTCTAATATTAGAGGAATTAAAAACCGAGTTTTCTGCACAGATGATATTTTCGAACGACGACACAATAACGGCTATTGCCACTCCAATGGGAACGGGAGCAATTTCGGTAATAAGAATAAGCGGAATTAAAAGTATTCCCGTTGTAGATAAAATTTTTAAAGGCAAGTCCCCTATTTCAAAATCTCCTTCACATAAAATTCATTACGGCAAAATTTATAACGGCAGCCGGAATGTTGTTGACGACGTTTTGGTCTCCGTTTTCAGAAGTCCTAATTCATATACCGGAGAAGACTCGATTGAAATTAGTACGCACGGAAGTCCGTTTGTAACTCAAAAAATTATTAAACTTCTTTTGGAAAACGGAATTCGTCTTGCCGAACCGGGAGAGTTTACAAAACGTGCTTTTTTAAACGGAAAAATTGATCTTGCCCAAGCGGAAGCTGTTGCCGACGTAATTAACTCGAGGACCGAAGCTTCTTTAAAAGGTGCGAGAAATCAACTTGACGGACTGCTTTCGAAAAAAGTTAATGCATTGAGAGAAGAGCTGATTAATTCATCTTCATTAATTGAATTGGAATTGGATTTCGTCGAGGAGAATATCGAGTTTGTTTCTTTAGAGCAAATTAAGAAGAAATTGGAAGGAATAATAAAGGAAATTGACGCTCTTTTAGAAAGTTATACTTTCGGCAGAATAATTAGAGACGGTGTAAATGTTGCTTTGGTTGGCAAACCGAATGTAGGCAAATCTTCATTGCTTAATTATATGCTAAAAGAATCCCGCGCAATAGTCAGTCATATTCCCGGCACTACACGCGATGTAATTCGCGAAGAGGTTTCAATTAATGGAATTTTATTCAGACTTTACGATACAGCGGGAATAAGATTTACCGAAGATACGGTCGAAAAAGAAGGGGTTACAAGAAGTAGAAATGCAGTTAAAAATTCCGATATCGTTATATTCATTTACGATGTAAACTCGGGTTATGCTGCCGGTCTTTATAAAGAAATATTGAAATTAATTCCGGAGGAACGGATAATTAAATTGCTGAACAAAATTGATCTTAACCGTAAAAGCAATATTCCTTCGGATGTTAAAATATCTGCTTTAACGGGAGAAGGCATAAATGATTTGTTTCAATTACTTGAAACAAAAGCAATGGGTTCAAAATCATATACCGAGAAAAATGCTGTTGTTTCTAACTTAAGACATTTTGAAGCGCTGAAAAAATCAAAAGAAAGCTTAATTAGAGCAATAGATTCAATTGATAAAAAATTTAGCGGGGAATTTATAGCAGTTGATTTACGCAGCGCTGAAAATAGTCTTGGCGAAATAATAGGAAAAGTTACTTCGGATGATATACTGAATAACATTTTTAGTCATTTTTGTATTGGGAAATAACTGTTTCACGTGAAACTTTTAAATATAACAGAACAAAAATATTGATCCGGTTTCACGTGAAACAGTCTGAAAAAATCCTTAAGAAAGGAAATTATGTTGAATTATGA